>CAIWNB010000035.1 GCA_903913965.1 uncultured beta proteobacterium | reverse complement strand
GGCCTCAGCATGGAGAACGTGGCCAAGGCGCCACCCGACGGCCACACCATGCTCGGTTATGGCAGCGCCGCATGGCTGACGCAATTTCTGCGTGATGGCGTGAACTGGGATGTGACGCGTGATTTCATCGCGGTGTCGCTGGCGATGAGCTCACCGAACATCCTCGTCGTGCATCCCTCACTACCGGTGAAATCAACCCGCGAGCTGATCGCGCTGGCCAAAGCGCGCCCCGGGCAGCTCAATTACGCTGCAGGTACCATCGGCGCTGCACCACATCTGGCCAGCGAGCTTTTCAACGCAATGGCGCAGACCCACATTGTGCGCGTCGCCTACAAGGGCACCGGCCCCTCGGTGATCGCATTACTCGGCGGTGAAGTGCATTTGATGATCGCCGGCCTCGGCTCGGTCGCCCCGCACATCAAGGCGGGAAAACTCCGCTCACTCGCGATCACCAGTGCCAGGACCTCGGCACTGGCCCCCGAACTGCCGACCATCGCGTCGGTGCTGCCGGGCTATGAATCCACTTCGGTGCTCGGCATGTTCGTGCCGGCCAAAACCCCACTCGCGATCGTCAACCGCCTGCAGCAGGAAATTGCCCGCGCGGTCAATAAACCCGAGGTCAAGGAATTGCTGTTCAACGCAGGTGTCGAGTCCAACGGCACGACACCGGACGAGTTCGCCACGTATGTGAAGAACGAGTCGGCGCGCATGGGCAAGGTCATACGCGAGGCCAACATCCGCGAATAAATCAAAAAATAGTGTCGGCACGGAACACTCAGGGTTCATGGCAAACACTCGATAGAACGCAAAATTTCCGCGAGATCGGCTTAGATCAGACCTATGGATTGCCCTGTGTTCCGCCGCCCTCTGCAGCAAAGATTTTTTAATTGATCCAACCACAAGGAACGGTAATGTCAGACCAGGAATTTCACTACGACGTCTTGATCGTTGGCGGCGGCAATGCCGCCTGTTCGGCAGCCCATGCGGCGCTGGAGAAAACATCGAGCGTCGCCATCATCGAGAAGTCAACGCTGCGCGACCGCGGCGGCAACAGCGCAATGACCGGCCACATCCGCTTCGTCTTCAACGGCGTCGAAGACCTGCGCCCGCTGGTACGCGGCATGTCGGACAGCGAACTGCTCAAGCTCCTCGACTGCGGCCTGCCGCACCGCACTGAGGCCGAGGTGTGGGACGAGATCATGCGTGTAACCAATAACCAGTCGGACCAGGAACTGCTGCAGGTGCACGTCACTGAGTCGCTGAATACCGTGCAATGGCTCGCCGGCAAAGGTCACGACTGGGTGCCGGCCAGTATGACCAACGACAACGTGCTGACCATGAACGGCGGCGGCGCCGGCCTGCAGAAGCGCAACTTCGCCATTCTGGAGAAAGCCAAAGTGGCGTTTCACTACGAAACCGCCGGGGTTGAACTGATTCAGGACGGTAGCGGACGCGTCATCGGTGTCGTGGCATTGACGCCGCAAGGCTACGCCCGCTTTTACGCCAAATCCGTGATCCTCGCCTGCGGCAGTTTCGAAGCCAATGCCGAGATGCGCGCGCGCTACCTCGGTCCCGGCTGGGACATGGTGCATGTGCGCGGTGTGCCGTTCAACACCGGTGATGGTTTGAAGATGGCGATGGACATCGGGGCGATGCCGCACGGCAGCTGGAGCACCTGCCACGCCTCGCCGCAGGACATCGCGCTGCCAAAATTCACCGTCCCCTCGGTGCATGTGCACGGCGACAGCCTGAATCGCTATATGTATCCGTACGGCATCATGGTCAATCAAAACGGTGAACGCTTCATCGATGAGGTCTGGGAAACGCGCGGCCGCACCTACGCCAGCATGGGGCGCGCCATCCTCGGCCAACCGGGCGGGGTGGCCTACCAGATTCTGGACGCAAAAATCCGCGACCTGAATCTCTACACCTCGAACTATCGCAAAGCGACGCACGCGCAAGCCGACACGCTGGAAAAACTCGGCGAGGAACTCGGCATCAACGTGCCCAACTTCGTGAAGACCGTGCGCGAATTTAATGCCGCAGTGCAGCCGGGCCAATACAACCCGGACCGCCACACCCTCGATGGCAAGAGCACCAAGGGCATCTATCCGCCGAAATCAAACTATGCGCTCGAAATCGACAAGGGCCCGTTTGAAGCCTGGCCGGTACGCTGCGGCATCACCTTCGCCTTCGGCGGCCTCAAGATCGAAGCAAAGACCGGCAATGTGCAGCACGTTGCCGGGCGTCCGATTCCGGGCCTCTATGCAGCCGGCGAAATGGTCGGTGGTTTGTTCGTCGGCGGTTACGGCTCGGGGTCGGGCATGATGTCTGGCGCAACCTTCGGGCGCATCGCAGGAACCGCAGCCGGACTCGCTGCGGTGCAAAACTGATTGGTTGACCCAATACCCTCCAAAAAGATCTTTATCGTAAACGACCATTACAAATTTCTCACGCCCACCCCCCTTCCCCCGTCCTTGTTCGTGGGGTAAGGAAAAGCAGGAAATGTTGAGGATGAACTTCATGATGCGGAAATTCACATGCTTGGCCCCAATAGCCCTCGCGATACTGCTTGCTGCGCCGGCATCGGCGCAGCATTACCCGAGCAAGCTTATCCGTATCGTCACCGCCTCACCGGGCAGCACCAATGACTGGGGTGCGCGGTTAATCGCGCAGGAGATGACCAAAGGCCTCGGCCAGCAGGTGATCGTCGAAAACCGCGGCGGGCTTGCGGTTGAATACATGACCAAGCAACCGGCCGACGGCTATACGCTGATGTTCTATGGCAACACCGTATGGCTGCTGCCGTTTTTGCGCGATAACGTCGGCTACGATCCGCTGCGCGATCTGGCGCCTGTCTCGCTCGCCATCATCTCGCCCATCATCGTCGTGGTGCATCCGTCGATGCCAGTGCGTTCAGTGAAGGATTTGATCGCACTGGCGAAGTCCAAACCCGGGCAACTCAACTACGCCGCCGGCACCATCGGCGCCTCGCCCCATCTGGCCACTGAATTGTTCAAGGCGATGACCGGCACCGACCTCGTCCGCATTCCCTATAAGGGCACCGGCCCGTCGGTCGTGGCCCTCGTCGCTGGCGAAGCACACCTGATGTTTTCGGGGCTGGGTTCGGTAGCCATGCACATGAAAACCGGCCGCTTGCGCGCCATCGCGGTGGCAACCTCGAAGCGTTCATCTCTTGTCCCCGATTTGCCGACTGTCGCCTCCACCGTGCCCGGCTATGAAGCGTTGTCCATCATCGGCATGTTCGCACCGGCAAAAACGCCGCCTGCCATCATCCACCAACTACAGCAGGAAATCGCACGCGGCCTCAACAGGCCCGAGGTCAAGGAGTTGTTCATGAACGCCGGCGTCGAGGTCGTCGCCAGCACCGCCGATGAATTCAGTACGGTAATCAAATCGGAAATGTCACGGCTCGGCAAGGTGATCAAGGAAGCCGGTATCCGCGAGTAGCGCCAGGCGGCGGCGCAGCCACACACGCCGCTTGATTCACACGCAGGCCACACGCCTGCGCTGAACAACGTGCCGGCCGCTTGCCGGCGCGACATCCGTCTACAGGAGTTGCCGCCATGAAATTGCCGCTGATTGCCCTAGCTCTCACTTTCATACACGCCATCGTAACAGCGGCAGTCGCGGCAACCCCGGATCCCTTTCCAGCGCGGCCAATCCGCATCGTCATCGGTTTCACCCCCGGCGGCATGCCAGACATCACGGCACGCCTGATCGGCGCCAAGCTCGCGGAGAGCTGGAAACAGCAAGTGGTGGTAGACAACCGCCCGGGGGCGGGCGGCGTGGCCGGGGCACGCATCGTCGCCGAATCCAATCCGGACGGTTACACCCTATTGAGCGTGTCGGCAGCCCACGTCGTCTCGCCAACCGTGCACGCGCGCATGCCTTATGACACCGCACGCGATTTTGCCGGCATCACGACCACCGCCAGCGCCTGTTACCTGCTCGTGGTGCCGCCCACGCTCGGCATCAAATCGGTGAAGGATCTGATCGCACTGGCCAAGGCAAAGCCGGGCCAGATCAACTTCTCATCAGGCAGCACGGGCAGCGGCACGCATTTTGCCGCTGAAATTTTCAAAAGCGCCGCCGGCATCGACGTCGTACACGTACCCTACAAAGGCGTGCCGGAAGCACTCACCGATACCATGGCCAACCGCGTGCAATTTTTCATGTCACCACTGGCCAGCGCCATCAATATGGTCAAGGAAGGCCGGCTGATTGCGCTCGGCGTGTCGGCTGAAAAACGCGTGCGCACCCAACCCGACATTCCAACCATCGCCGAGTCCGGGTTAGCCGGCTTTCGCTGGGACTCATGGGCCGGTCTCTTGGCACCGGCGAAAACTCCGCGTGTCATCATCGACAAACTCAACGCCGAAATCACCCGGATCCTGCGCGCCCCCGAGGTTGAACAGCGTTTGAATTCACTGGGTGCCGAACCCAATCCGGGCACGCCCGCGCAATTCGACCGGATGATTGCCGAACAACTCGTCATCGTCGCCGATATCGCTCGCAAATCGGGGATGCAACCTCAATAGCGTCATCGCAATAGCACTTGCAGAGGACGGTGTTTTCGGGTTTCATGCCGGACTCGATACAAGGAAGACGCCATGAAAAAAACCTCTCTCGCCTGCGCGCTCACCATCGCCGCAGTTTCCGCGCCTGCGCTGGCGCAAAAAACCGACCCCGCCGCAGGCTTTCCGAGCCGCCCGATCCGCGTCGTCGTGGGCTTTACACCCGGCGGACAACCCGACATTTACGCGCGGTTGATTCAGGCGAAGCTGACCGACGCACTACATCAGCAAGTGGTGGTCGACAACCGGCCGGGCGCCGGCGGCATCATCGGCAGCCATATCGTGGTGGACGCACCGGCCGACGGTCACACCTTGTTGTCGGTGTCGTCAGCGCATGTCACCTCGCCCGCGGTGCGAGCCAAAATGCCATTCGATACGATCAAGGACCTGGCCGGCATTACGCTCACCGCAAACGCCACCTATGTGCTGGCGGTAACACCCGCGCTCAACATCAAAACCGTGCAGGAACTGATTGCGCTGGCCAAAGCAAAACCGGGGCAGATCAATTTCTCCTCGGCAGGCACCGGCAGCGGCACCCATTTCGCTGGTGAAATGTTCAAGCAAAGTGCGGGCATCGATATTGTTCATATTCCGTTCAAGGGCATCCCGGAATCCCTCACCGACGCCATCAGTGGCCGCGTGCAGTTCACCATGGCGCCGATTGCCAGCTCGGTTTCACTGATCAAAGAAGGACGGTTGCGCGCTGTCGGCGTGACCTCGAAAAAACGTTCGTCGCTGTATCCCGAACTACCCACACTCGCCGAACAGGGCCTCACCGGCTTTGAATGGGATTCGTGGGGCGGCTTGCTCGCACCGGCTAAAACACCGCGTGCGGTGATCAACAAACTCAACCGCGAAGTGGTGAAGATACTTGCCATGCCGGAGATCATCGAACGGCTGCGCGCGCTTGGCGCAGAACCTACAGCAACCACGCCCGAAGAAATGGACGCCTTCGTTGCGCGACAGTTGAAAACCGCGATGCAACTGGCGAAGAAAGCCGGCATCGAACCGCAGTAAACCGTACTACCAATTAGCCACAGGGTACTCAGAGCACACAGCATTCGGTTCTTCTCTGTGAACCCTGTGTGCTCAGTGGCAGAATTTTTCCATTGGCATTACTCGCCCTTAATGCCCGCCTCTTTGATCAACTTGCCCCACTTCGCCATTTCCGCCGCGATAAAAGCGGTTGTTTCTTTCGGCGTCAGGGTGCCGGCATCAAAGCCGCCCTCGAACAGGCGCGCTGCGACATCGGGTTGCTTGTAGACCCCGGCAAAATCTTTTTGCAGTTGCTCGACGATGCGCACTGGCGTTTTCGCGGGTGCAAGCGCAGCAAACCAGCCGTCGACAATGTAATCCTTCAAACCCGATTCGACCGCGGTCGGAATCTCCGGTGCGACCGGCGTGCGTTTGGCACCGAGCACGGCAATGGCACGCAAGCGTCCCGATTTAACAAAAGGCAGCGCTGCCCCCAGAGCGGTCGATAACACCTGCACCTGACCGGCCACCACCGCTGCATTCGACGCCCCGGCGCCTTTATACGGCACGGAGATCATGTCAACCGCCGCCATGCGTTTGAATAACTCCATCGCCAGATGTCCGCTGGTGCCTATACCCGAGGTGCCATACGCGAGCCCGCCCGACTTCGCTTTCGCCAGCGCGATCAGTTCGCGCAGGTTGCTAGCCGCCACCGCCGGATGCACGACCAGCACATTCGGTTGCGAGGCCAGTACGGTGATGGCCGCGAAATCCTGCGGCGTCCGATACGGCAGCTTGTCGTAGAGGAACGGATTGGCGGCATAACCGAGTGCCACCACCAGCAGGGTATGACCATCGGCATCCGACTTGGCGACGATCTCGCTGCCAATAATGCCGCCGGCGCCCGAACGATTGTCGATCACCAACGGCTGACCCCAGCGTTCCGGTAGTTTCTGCGCCAGCATACGCGACAAAATATCGAGTGCGCCACCCGGTGTCGACGGCACGACAATGCGCACGGGGCGTTGCGGGAAATCGGCGGCGTGGGTAGTTGTGCACAAAAGTGCAATCGTGATGAACAACAATTTTTTCAAAGCAGATGCTCCATGAATCGGTGAGTATATTGTAGCGTGCGGCGCGACAAGTCCGCGCAGTTTGCTGGGCAAAACGCCGCTCTAAAGTAGCGAATCGGATCCCGCGATTCCGTTCGCGATGGTTGTTCCCGGACTACGCTGCGCGCCTTCCGGCCTACCAATTGGTTTTCTGACGTCTCAACAACTTTCACCGCCCCCCCCTCACCCCTGCCCTCTCCCTCCGGGGGAGAGGGAGAAAACCAGGTGTACGAAGTCGCTTGTCGCGTTCTGGTTGTTGCATTCTTTCAATGCTGAAAAAAGTATGCGGCGCCCCTGACCGTCCACATCAAGCAGCAGGTTCCTTCCCCCTTGAGGGGGAAGGGCAGGATGGTGGGTATGGCGCGAATAGCAATCAACAGGGCTTCTGTTGCCTGCATTCCAAAATTCGATTAAGTTGATCGGCTTGTTCGCCAGTACAAACACCCGCACACCGGAGAACCGCATGCCCGTCACCACCCGCATTTATGATCCGAGCGCACCCGCCGGCGACCTGCCGCAACTCGCCCGCCGTGCGCTCGATGGCCTCAAAGGCAAAACCATCGGCTTCATCGATAACGCCAAGCCCAATTTTAATTTTCTGGTCGAAGACCTCGCCGCCGAATTCACAACCAAACACGGCGTCAAAGCAATCATCACCCGGCGCAAGCGCGGCGCTTCGATTCCCGCCGATGAAACGATGATCCGGGAAATCGCCGAACGCTGCGACATCGTCATCACCGGCTCCGGCGACTGAGGAGCCTGCACGTCGTGGAGTATCCACGACAATGCGGAAGTGACAAAACTCGGGCCACTCGCGCTGACGGTTTGTTCCAGCGCCTTTATCAAACTCGGTCGCGCCCAGGCGGCCGCCTGCGGTTACCCCGATCTGCCGATCGCTGTTGTGCCTCATCCGTTCAGCGCGCGCTCGCGCGAACAGGTGCGCGAACTGGCGGCGCAATGTGCCAACGATATCGCGAAGCTGGTTGCCAACCTCGACAACAGTGAACCATCCGGCACCCGCGCGGCCATCGCCACACGCACCGCGCTGTTCGAGGTGGACGACGATCTGCAGGCAATCAACGCCTTTATCATGCAACAGCGCTGGGGCGACGGTCTGCCGGTCGTGCCGCCCACCGGAGAACGCGTCGCCGCCATGCTGCGCGGTAGCCCACGCAAGGCCGACGAGGTTATCGCGCGCATCGCGCCGGGCTTCGGCGCCGCCAGCATCGAACGCATCGCCATCAATGCGGTGATGGCCGGCTGCGAACCGGCCCACCTGCCGGTGCTGATCGCCGCCACCGCCGCGGTCTGCGAGCGTCCGTTCAATCTGCAGGGCGTGCAAACCACCACCGACCCGGTCGCGGTGTGGCTGATCGTCAACGGCCCGATCGCACAGCAACTCAATATGAACAGCGGCGCGAATTGTCTGGGTCAGGGCAACTGGGCCAACGCCACACTCGGCCGCGCGCTGCGCTTGATCCTGCAAAACATCGGTGGCGCACTGCCCGGCGACATGGACCGTGCCACGCAGGGCCAGCCGGGCAAGATTTCCTTTTGCTGCGCCGAGAACGAAGCCGAAAACCCGTGGCAAGCGCTACACGTCGAGCGCGGCTATCAACCGGCGCAAAGCACGGTCACGGTGGTCGGTGCGGAAGGCACCATGAATATGCACAGCTACGGCAAAAACGCCGACGACATTCTGCGCGTGTTCGCCGACACCATGATGCATGGTCCTTCCAATGAATACGTGCATGGCGGCGAACCGTGGATCGTGCTCTCGCCCGAGCACGCCGAAATTCTGCACGATGCCGGTTACAGCAAGGCCGACGTGCAGCAAAAGCTCTGGGAATGGTCGAAGATGCAAGCTGGCCGTATGACGCCCGAGGACATGGGCCGCGCACAAGCCTCACGCACCGCCGCTTATGGTCCGATTAACGCAGACACCCTGCTCACCATCGCCCACACACCGCAAGATATCGCCATCATTGTTGCCGGCGGTGCCGGCGCGCATACGGTCTACATACCGTGCTTCGGCAACACGCGTTCGGTAACGCGAGCCATCGAATAAGGCGCGCCGCATGCATACGGACGCGGGCGATCACGCGGTAAAATAATCACATGGGAATCAAACAACTCAATGGCGGCTACGTGCCAGCCGAAGACCGTATCCTGCTGCGGGTCAGCACCGACGAAGGCCAGGAATTCCGTTTCTGGCTGACGCGTCCGGTGACTGCGCGCCTGCTCGCCGCCAACCGTACGCTGGCGGCCCGCGCGGTCGCCACCAAGTTTCCACCGCAAGTGGCACAAACCGTCCACGAATTCGAACAACAAGCCGTCGCGCAACAAACCAAACTCGATGACAGCTTTCAACCAGGCAGCAGCTTTCCGTTGGGAGAGGCGCCGGTGCTCGTCGTCAAGTTGGGCATCACGCCGTTTGAACACGGTATCTCGGTCGATCTGGGCACCGCCAACGGCAGCAATGTGAACCTGCGTTTTGCGCATCATCTGGCGCAACAGGTCGGCGTGCTTCTTGACCGCTTGCAGACCGACGCCAAATGGCTGATCGCACCGGCGGGTGTGCCTGTAGCGGCGCCAACTGACACTACCCCTGCGACAAAAACACGTCTGCACTGAAAGTGCTGCCACTGCGGCGCAGTATTAATGCAGCGTGTAAACGTTGCTGCCCTCGCGCGAACCAATATTTAGCATGATGACGCGGTGGCCCAGCAGCAAAATGCCACCGGCAATCCGGTTGTCGCCAGTATCGCTGTATTCAAAATCATAGCTGCGTTGCAGAAGCAGCCGACCCTCGTCGTTTCGCGCCGGTTTCAGCGATGCAATCGCCACGGTGTCATCCAGCAACAGGTAGCCGTCAGCAGCACAGGCGTTACGCGCGGCGGTCACCGCAATCTCGCGCGCCTTGAGACTGTCGAGCCACAGCCAGCCCAAGGCCGAGAAAACCACCAGCACGCTGATTTCGATAAAGGACATAATGCGCTGATTCTAGTGTGCCGCCTCTGAAAGAGCCACCGAACCAGCACTTCAGCCGGCATCGTCTTCAGCGCACCGCCTCCTCAAGCGTATTTCGGCAAAACCACGAGCAAAGGTGCGTAGCTCTATTTCTACGCCGTTGGAAAAAGAGCCCATCGAAAAAAACCGGCATACGCATTAATAGCGCCCCTCCAATTTCCGGCGGGGCCGGTGTAACGCCGTATCCCGGCGTCAGGCCCGCTTGCTTTTAGACGGCAGCTGTGACGACCAGGGTTTCGAATAACCCTTGCTCTTGCCGCCTATAACTCAGCGCGCCACCTTGGTCTCGAGCCCGCGGCGGCGCATACCCGCCAGTACGAAGCTCAAGCCAATACCGATCAGACATGAAATGCAGATCGCACCAAAACCCCAGGCAAACGAACCGGTGCGGTCCTTGATCACGCCGAGCGCATAGGCAAACGCTACCGAACCGATGTTTGCAAACAAATTGCAAAAACCGGTAACAATACCCGCAGTACGCTGCCCGAGTACCTCGACCGGCACGAGGAACAGCGGGCCGAAATAAAACTGCGCGAAGATTGAATTCACCGCAATCACCACCAGCAATAGTGGCAGCGACTGGATTTGCGCGAGCAGGAGGGCGGTAGTAGCGAGGATGGCCAGAGCGCCACCGATCACCAGCGGCGGATTATTCAAGCGATCGGAAACGTAACCGCCCAGCGCATTGGACGGTGCACTGAGTGCCGCGCCCATCGCTGTCACCAGACCAGCTGTTTGCAGGGTGAGTCCGCGATCAGCCACCAGAAAAGACGGTAGCCAAAAACTGATGCCGACCACCGGCCCCATACGGATGATTTGCAGCGCACTCGTCAGCCAGATGATGGGGTGACGCCGCAGCTCCAGGAGGTCATGCAGCTTGATCGGATCACGCGAGGCGTGGCGCACCGGCTCTTTGGCGAACATCAAAAACAATACGGCCGTTGAGATACCGGCCAGCGAAAACACCATGAAGGGAAAGCGCCAGGTATGCGACACCACCATCAGCGGACCGATCAGCGAGAGGATAATGTTGCCGGTAAAATTACCGGCAATATAAAGGCCCATCGCTGTGGCGCGCCGTTCGGGTGGAAACCACGACGCCAGCAACGTCAAGCCCGGTGCAAACATGAACGCACGAAAAATACCGGCGAGCATCTGGTTGATCAATGCGTGCTCAAAGCTGGCCACCATGCCGAATTGCAACATGAACGCAGTCGAACCGGTCACACCGATAAAGAAGAGCCGCTTCGGCCCGAAACGGTCGGTCAGAAAACCTGCAGGAATCTGGCCAAGCGCATAGGTCGCGGTAGCCGCCACCGACAACATCCCGGCCTGCGTAAAACTGATGTTCAGGTCACCGCGTATCAGCGGCAGAAACAGCGCAATGCCGCCAACCGACAACGCATTGACGCAATTGCACAGAAAAACCAGCGAGACGGTGGTCGCAGCATCACGCGACAAACCTGTGACCGGCAAGGCACGGGGTGCCGCGCTCATCGCGGCGTCGGGTCGATGCTGAAAGGGGTTTGCATAGCGCAGACGATTTTAACAAACACCGTCGACGCACACTTGATTCATATCATGGCCGAGTATCGAAACGAAGACAGGCGTTATGGTGAATGTTTTATTTTCTGCAACAGACGACATCGTTCAGACCGGTCTGATATTAGTAAGACCGCCAGTCTAAAACGCGCTGCATCCAGGCACTCACCACTCCGCGGAGCGGCCGGTCAAATTACCGTGCGTATGGATCAAGCGGGATGGATACGTATGATGTCCACGTCTACCGACAGCCGCAGATGCGGTCGCTGCGCAGCCACCATTTGGCGCAGCTCTTCAATCGTCGGATAAGAGGGATCAACGCCGAATTCACGTGCGTCATCAATCAAAATGACATGCGACAAATCAGCGGCGCCCAGAATGGCTGCGAGTTCCTCGCGCACCGGCGTATTGGTATCACCGCGCGCAGTCACGCCGTCCGACCAATGACCGTCGAGCCAGAACAAGGCTGGCACCTTCAATTGCGGTAGCACCCTCGCGATCTCGCGCGCGCTGTCACCCTGAATCAGTGTAATGCCAGGCAGTCCGTGAAAACGCGCCTGCGCGCGGGCAAACAAAGCCTCGCTGAGCTCGATTGAATAAATATGTTCGAAGTGGTCGTGCATGGCCTCGACCATCGCGCCGAAATAAGTGCCTGTTTCCACTAGCGTAGCGGTG
This sequence comes from uncultured beta proteobacterium, assembly GCA_903913965.1. Taxonomy (GTDB): domain Bacteria; phylum Pseudomonadota; class Gammaproteobacteria; order Burkholderiales; family SG8-41; genus PALSA-1004. Next base: position 37,331 of record CAIWNB010000035.1, on the reverse strand, counting down.
CCGAAGCGTTGGGCATAAGCCAGCACTACCGCCTGTTTGACAACATGGGGCGGCGGCACCGGCATACCTTGATCCACCCAGTCAAGAATCTGCCGTTCACGCGTCGGCAATACGTCGTTCGCTTCGGCCTCCACCGCTGCGCGCGGTTGCAGATGAAAACCAAGGAATGACTTGAGCAGTCCCATCAGAAAATGATCCGTTCAAGCCGCCACAGGCGGCGGTGATTGCAGTATCGCGTAGCCGGTCCCTGGCGCATTTGCACGACCGCGCCAGAACCAGCCGCCAAAGGACTAAAGGTTAGCCAGTTCCTTGTAGAACTGCATGACCGCCGAGCTGTCCCAGTCGCCGCGCCCTTTGGACATCTGCGAAGCGAGCGCCTGCGCGTTGATTGCCAGCAGCGGCAGCGGGCAGTCGAGACTCGCACCAAGGGCCAGCATCAGACGCACGTCCTTGTAGTGAATGCCCAGGTGGCCGATCGGCGGCAGGTAGTTCTCCTCGACCATGTACTTGCCCTTCTGATCCATACACTTCGAACCGGCCGCAGATTTTTTCAACACCTCCAGCGTCTGGGCCGCATCAAGGCCGGCCTTCTTCGCCAGCGTCAGGCCTTCGGCCAGCGCCATGCGATTGAGCGCGAGTACAAGGTTGACGACCAGCTTGATCGTCGCGCCATTGCCATGCGCACCCATGTAAACCCATTCGCGGCCCATCGCTTCAAACAACGGCACCACCGCGTCGTAAATTTCTTTTTTGCCGCCGAACATGAAGACCGTGTCTTTGACTTTGGCCATCGCACTGGTGCCGCTGATCGTGCAATCGGCCATCTCCACGCCCTTCGCCTCGAGCTCGGCGGCGAGTGCCTTCGATTGCATCGGGTCGGCGGTCGAGGCGTCCAACAGAATGAGGCCCTTGCGTCCGGTCTCAAACAGCTTCAGCGAATTACGCACCACGTCATCGACGATTTTTGAATTGGGCAGCGAGAGGATGATGACATCAACCTGTGCTGCGATTTGATCAGGCGAAGCGACTTTTTTGGCCCCAGCCTCCACCAGTGTATCGACCTTGGCCGGATCAAGGTCATGCGCAATCACCGAATAACCCGCTGCCAGCAGATGCCGCGCCAGCCAGCCACCCATCAACCCGACACCGACGATTCCGACGCGATGCTTCATAGTGTTCTCTCCGAAAATGGTTTTAAAAATGCGAGCCGTTATTCTAATCGCATGCGAAGCTGTGCGTTCGCCGGCTGTGCCGGTGTTAACTGCGCCTGCGGTGGTGAACCCGCAGACACGCACAAGGACGGCTGAAAACATCGCGCTGGCTGGCGCGCTTCTGTAAACTCGGCGGCTCGACACTCTCCCTGCTAAAACAACTCATCGCACAAAGGACTGGCAATGCCAAAACTCCTGGTAATTCACGGCGCCGGCATGAATATGCGCGGCAAATCGCAGATCGAAGTATTCGGCAAGATGCTGCTGCCGGAGTACGACGAACATATCCGCCGCTATGCGAAGGAACTGGGCTATGACGTCGAGATCTTTCACTCCAACATTGAGGGTGAGGTCATCAACAAGTTTTACGCTGCCTTTGATGCCGGCGATATCGCTGCGGCAATCATTAATCCGGCCGGCTACACCACCGGTTATCCAGCGTTGGTAGCGGCGATCGCACAGGTGAAATTCCCGGTGATCGAGCTACACATCTCAAACCCGGCCCGGCGCGGCCGCGACTCCGAGGTCGCTCGCGCCACTCGGGGCGTGGTCACCGGCTTTGGCCTCTTTGGCTATTACCTCGCCATGCGCGGACTGCAGGACATCCTCGCCGCACACTGATTTTTACAGCAGCCTTTAACGAAAGCAGCAGCCCCTTATGCGCAACAAACTTTTACACGCGGCCATTCTTGTCTGCGGCGTATCTAGTGGCGGCGCGCTCAGCGCCGAACCAGTGCTACCTTTGATCGACGCGCATTTCCACGTCATGCCTTATATGGACACCGCCGAATTACTGCAGGCAATGGACCGCCATGGCATACGCGCCGCTGGCGGCGCCGCCGCGCTCGGTGGGCCACAGCGCAACGAAGAAGTAGCCACGGCACTTGGTCCGCGCTATATCCGCACCACCGGGCAAACGCAGTGGCTTTCGCTCAAACAGGATGGCGGTGTGGCGGCCCTTGAGAACGCTGACAGTCCGGCGTTCAAAGCGCGCCTGACAGCGATCGAAACCGATTTGCGCGAGCGCGGCGCACGGGCGATCGGTGAAATCCACGTCAACACACTCAATAGCGCGGCAAACGAGCGCGTCTATCACAAGATACGCGGCGACGCGCCGACGCTCAAAGCGTTGTTCGACCTGGCCGGCAAATATCAGCGGCCGCTCAACGTACACGCCGAGTGGAGTGGTGACACCGCGCGCGAACTGCTGTCGCTGGCGGCCTCCAATCGCGAAGCGCGGCTGATCCTTTCTCATTGCGGTGTGCTCGCCCCGCCCGCCGAGATTCGTGAAGTGCTGCAAAACAATCCGAATATTTTTTGCGACTTGTCTTATCGCAGCCCGCCGCAGCTCAAACCGCGCATGATGCAGCGCATGATTTTCGATGCCAGCCGTCTGAACGGTGATTGGAAGCGCTTGATCGAAGACTATCCAGAGCGCTTTCTTGCCGGCATCGACGACGTCTACAACTGGGCTGATTACGAGAGCACCGCACGCAGCATACGCAGCGGCCTGCTCGCCAATCTGACGCCCGGCACTGCGGAAAAAGTGGCCTGGAAAAACGCCCAATTCCTCTACGGTCTGGAATAGGGTGCGCGCGTGCGCTACCCCCGCCTGAAACGGGCCACCACGATGACCAGACAAAGCGTTATGGACGGCTGCGGCTCGATCATCCACCTGACCACGAAAGAACGCGCCGCGTTGGTCAGCGCGCTCAGACCGCCGCATGGTTGATCGCGTTTGATGGGATACAGGCCGCCGGGTAATGCCGCGTTCACGCGTTACTGGATCGCCGAGGTCTTGCTCGCCGTTGGTCAGGAAATTTTCCTCGTCGCCGTCGGCTGGCAGATCTACGATCTGACCCACAGTGCGTTGAGCCTGGGACTGATCGGGCTCGCGCAATTCCTGCCACAGTTTCTGCTCGCCCTCGTCGCTGGTCATGTTGCCGACAACTTCGACCGGCGGCGCATCACCACCGTCTGTCAATGCGTCAAATTCGGCGCCACTGCGGTGCTGGCCGGCGGCAGTTTCAGCGGCATCGCGGGCGCTGAACTCCTCTACGCCTGCACCGCCGCCTTCGGCGCTTCACATGCGTTTCAACAGCCGGCGCTGCGCGCCCTCATGCCGACGCTGGTGGAACGCAGCGAGCTGCCGCAATGCATCGCATGGAATTCCGGTGTACGCAAAGCCGCCATCATCGCCGGGCCTGCGCTGGGCGGCCTGATTTATCTGATCGGTCCGGTCGCAGCTTATGCGGCCGCTGCACTGTGTTTCTTTAGCACCGGTGCTTTTCTGTCGAGCATCCGCCTGGCCCAAGCCGCGCTGCCGTCGCGCGAACCGATGACGCTCGCTTCGCTGTTTGGCGGCATTGCCTTTATCCGCAGCCGGCCGGTCATACTCGGCGCGATCTCACTCGATTTGTTCGCCATCCTGCTGGGTGGCGCCACCGCCTTGCTCCCCATCTACGCGCGCGACATCCTCGACGCCGGACCGACCGGACTGGGCCTGCTGCGCACCGCACCAGCCATCGGTGCCGTGTTGATTTCGCTGCTGATGGTGCGCCTGCCGCTCGAGCGCCATATCGGACGCACCATGTTTGCCTCGGTTGCCGCGTTTGGGCTCGCCACCATCGTCTTTGGTGTATCGCGCTCCTTCCCCTTATCGTTCGCCGCTTTGATGGTGCTGGGGGCTGCCGACATGGTCAGCGTAGTCATCCGCACTTCGCTGGTTCAACTGCAAACCCCAGACGGCATGCGCGGCCGCGTCGCTGCGGTCAACTCCATATTCACCGGCACCTCAAACCATCTCGGACAGTTCGAGTCAGGCGCGGTGGCCGCCTGGTTGGGCAGCGTGGCTTCGGTGGTCATCGGGGGTGCGGGCACACTGCTGGTTGCAGCACTGTGGATCAAATGGTTTCCGTCGTTGTGGAAGGTTGATCGCTTGGTAGCGCCGGAAGAAACGTCGCGGCGTTAAACAGATCGGTGGCGCGCCCACCGACACGATCACTACCAATGACATCAAAACGGGACGCCGAAAAAAACCGGGGCTAAGAGCCCCGGCTTGGGTTTCGCTGCAACAACAAAAAACAGTTACTTCGCTGCGGGCTTGCCAGCTTTGGCAGGGAAATTGCCATATACGTGGAGAACTTTATACGGGTTGGGCAACCTGCCCATCGAATTGATAAATTTCGGGTCCTTCGCATTTTCGTCGGGCATGCCTTCATAGGAACCCGGGCCGGCAAAAATATCAAAATCGGTCGGCTTGCCATCAACCATCGCGGCCGCCTTGAATCCCATATGGCAGGCAAATGCGGTACCCAGCGCCGGGTCGGTAGCGCCTGCGGTGTTTGCAATCAGCGCCACGGCAGCGACATTAGACAATGCGGAGCCAGCTTTCGGCGCGATCGAATACTGCGTGCCGCCCCTCATTAGATTTGCAAGTTCGTCCGGTGAGAACACTTTGTTTGCATTAATCGATACCGGCTTTCCGGAGCTGCGCGAATTAATATCCATCATATCAATACGGTCAACGCTCCATGCGGCGAGCGGCTTTGCAGTGGGCCGCATGGCGAGCGCCTGCGCATCAAGCCCGCCATTCACCCTAATCGAAATCGCGCCGGTCGAGGCAATAATGCGAGGTCCAGCCCTGAATTGCAGCAAACTCTCATCCTGCGCCACTTTTGTATCGCGCGGATCAGAAAACTCTCCCGGTCGCCCGTAGGTGGCATTCAACGCTTCACACCAAACGACCACGGTATGCACTTCGCCCGGCAGATTTTGCAGGTTCAGCGGCACTGTAAACACGAAATCCGGCGTCGGTGCCGGGGCCTGCGCCGCATTGGAGGCCGTCGTAACGCCCAGCGCCAACACGCATGCCACTATTTGTTTGCAGTTCATGATTCACCCTATCGATTAAATTATTTCAGTTGGCCCGTGCCGCGGAATACCAGCGGCGCCGTTTGTACCTGGACCGTTTCCCAATTCTTGAGCGAGTCGGACAGCCCGAGTAAGCCGGTGCCGCGAAACAGCAGCGGCGCGGTCTGCACCTGGACGGTTTCCCAATCCTTAATCGTCGCCGACAGCCCGAGAGACCCGGTACCGCGGAACACTAGCGGTGCGGTCTGCCCCTGGACGGTTTCCCAAACAGGCGCGTTGCCAAATATCTGTGACGACGGTCCACCCTGGGGGCCGCTCGAACCGGCAGGTGAAGCACCCGACATCTGACTGGGGGCCTTGGCCGGCGGCGCTGCTGGTTCGGCTGACAGCGCCAAACCCGCCGCCAGCATGAGGCCGCAAGCGCCATGCAATAAAACCATCACCCTCAACTGCATTTCGTGTTCTCCGGCTACGCGTGCATGAAAAAAATCTCGTTGCAAACAGGAGAGCAAACAGCAGAAAAGATGCGGAATATCCGGCGGCGCCCCCCACGAGCGGGGGCTTTATATCATGCCAGTGCGTCCTGGGACAGCGGCGGCTGCGCAGTCAGATGCCTTACGTTCGAGCGATTATGTTCACCACGGCAAGATCAACGCTAGCAACTTAATAGTTTTAAAGAATTGGGCTGTTCGGTATTGTTACGCTTGCATAGTCTTAACACGACTATGGCCGGTGGGATCGCACTGGCCCTTGCGGCCATCAGTGGCAGCCAGAGCCATGACTGGCAGATGACATGAAAGTCCGCTAGACGACAACCGCGGAATCAACACAGCCTTCAGTGGCGTGAGCCAGGTTTCCATCAGCCCCCCACCCGGCTCCAACCGACGACTTGATTTGTCCCGCTTTCTGACTCGTGTTAGCGTTGCCATCCTGCAGTTCAACCAATGGGGGATCATCAATGAAAAGCGATCATTACAAAACCTGGACAGGGATCGCCGTACTCGCACTTGCGGCGATCGGTGGCTGTGCCACCATCACTGAGAATGACATGACCTTCTTCGTCACCAGCAGCGGTAGCGGCAAGGGCGCCGATCTCGGCGGCCTCGCGGGTGCCGACGCACATTGTCAGAAACTCGCTGCCGCCGTCGGCGCCGGCAATCGCAGCTGGCGTGCTTATTTAAGCCAGCAGCCGGCAACTGCCGTGCCGGCGATCAACGCACGCGACCGCATCGGCAACGGCCCGTGGACCAATGCAAAAGGCGCGATCATCGCCTACAACATCGAGGAACTACACGGCCCGATCGCCAATCTGACCAAGCAAACACTGCTGACTGAAAAAGGCGCCATGGTCAACGGCCGCGGCGACACGCCCAATGCCCACGATGCACTCACCGGCTCCGACTGGCACGGTCGCGCCTATCCGGCGGGCAGTGACATGACTTGCGGCAATTACACCAAAAGCGGTGCCGAAGGCGCGATACAACTGGGTCATACCGACCGCGTCGGTCTCACTGATGACCCCATCGCGCGCTCATGGAATTCATCCCATGCCTCGCGTGGCGGTTGCAGCCAGGATGCTTTGAAAAGCTCTGGCGGTGCGGGACTCTTTTACTGCTTCGCGGCGAAATAACAATTACGTAACAGCAGCAAGCGTGGCGGGGCGTCACAAAACAGCGGACGTCCCGTTGCTTTCACGCTATTTTTTCTGCAGTCTCGCGCGGCAGTTAAACGGCAAAAACGTGTCCGGAATATTGGTTGCGTTAATGCCCTTAACAACCATCTTGTCCGGTGCCTCGGCGGTACCGCACACCCATGCCACCGGCACCACGGGCGCGTCTTCCACCACTGCCGGACGCAGCGTCAGCACCTTGCCTTTGATCACGCCATTGCAGCGGTTACCAAAAGTGATGTTGATGGCACCGTCCTTGATCGCCACCGAGCTGATCTGATTGCTGACGATTTTCTCGGCCACCGGCAGCAAAGCATCAGCGTTATCACGCGGCAGGGCCTGCGCCACCGCCCACGCCAGCGCCACGGGTTGTTTGGCGATATCGGCGAGTGGCAGCGCCTCCTTGATTTCATTGCGCACTATGGTGTCCTGAAAATTCGGCACCGCCATCAACGCGAGCACACTAATAACGACGATCACTATCATCATCTCAACCAGCGTAAAGCCGCTGCAATTCGTGTTTTTTGTTACCTGCGCCATCGCGCCCTGCCCCGCAGTGTTGTTAGCACGCATGATAGCCGAAGCCTTGCGCCTGCGTAGACCGCGAATTCGGGCACAATCACGCCTTCGAATTATTTGCCGGCCACCTGCCGCCCCTCATCATGAACCGTCTCTCATTATCTTTTCTTCAGCGCGCAAGTCTGGGCCTGCTGCTCGCCGCAATCACGCTACCGGCTGAAGTAGTCGGGGCAACTTTCCCCTCACGGCCGGTGCGCATGGTGGTCGGCTTCACGCCCGGCGGGCAGCCGGATATCACCGCACGCATGCTCCAGCCGCGCCTTTATGAAGCACTCGGACAACAGGTCATCGTCGACAACCGGCCCGGAGCGGGCGGCGTGGTCGCCGCAAAAATCGTCGCCGATGCGGATGCGGATGGACACACGCTGCTGTTTGTTTCGTCCTCACACGTGGCAATTCCTGCGGTGCGGGCGAGCCTGCCCTACGATACGGTGCGCGATTTCGCCGGCATCACGCTGACCTCGACCGCCTGTTACGTGCTGGTGGTGCCAGCCACACTCAGCGTGAAAACCGCTCAGGAATTGATCGCGCTGGCCAAAGCCAAACCGGGGCAGCTCAACTATGGTTCCGGCGGCACCGGCAGCGGCGCACATTTCGCCGCCGAGATGTTTAAACACACCACCGCGATCGACGCCGTGCACGTGCCTTATCGCGGCATTCCCGAGGCGCTGACCGATCTCATCAGCGGACGACTGCACTTCTTCATGTCACCGCTGGCCAGTGCGGTGTCATTGGTACGCGACGGCAAAATTCGCGCGATTGCGGTGACAGCAAAAAAACGCGTCGCCGTCTACGCAGAGGTGCCGACCCTGGCTGAATCCGGTCTGCCCGGTTATCAATGGGATTCATGGTCGGGTCTGCTGGCACCGGCAAAAACCCCGCGCCCCATCATCGAGCGCCTGAACCGTGAAATCACCCGCGTGCTCAATCAACCCGAGATCCAGCAACGCCTGCTATCGATGGGTGCAGAAGCCGCACCTAACACCCCGGCGGCGTTCGACAAGCTGATCGCAGAACAGGTCGCATTAACCATCAAGCTGGCGCGTCAGGCTGGTATCAAAGCGGAATAAAGCTGCGCCTCGCAACATCTCCAGCAGGCGCGGGACGCAGCACGAAGTTCACCGCAGTGGCACCAGCGCTTATACTCGAGTGCATGACCGGATCACCGGCAACCGATGGAGGCGACACCCATGCAGCAGATGAAAATATGTTCAGCCGCAGCACTGATATTCGTCACACTTGCCAGTGCGGCGAGTGCGCAGACCTATCCGGCGCGGCCCATCCGCATGCTGTGCCCGATCGCGCCCGGCGGTGGACTTGATGTCATCGCCCGCTCCATCACACCGGCTCTGTCGGAAAACCTCAAGACCTCGGTGGTGGTCGATAACCGCCCCGGCGCGAGCGGCGCCATTGCCATGGAAGTCACCGCGCGCGCCGCGCCCGACGGCTATACCTTCGTCATCATGAGCGTAACAGCGCTGATTTATCCGGAACTCAACAAGGCGCCTTACGATGTGGTGCGCGATTTTGCAGCGGTGACGCAGGTGTCCGCTTCGCCTTATGTGCTGGCCGTACATCCCTCGCTACCAGCCACGCTCGCGGATTTTCTCGCCTATGCCAAGGCCAACCCCGGGAAACTGACCTATGGCTCATCGGGCGTTGCATCACTACAGCAACTCTCAACGGAGCTGATGTCCTCGATGACCGGCATCAAGCTGGTGCATATCCCCTACAAGGGGATTGGCGCAGGCTTTCCCGACTTGATCTCTGGCCGCACTCATTTAACGATCTCGAGCACGGCCTCGATGGCCGGTCTGTTTCGTTCGAAGTATCTGCGTCCGCTGGCGGTGACTACGGCGCAACGCACCCCGATGCTGCCCGAGGTGCCAACGATGGCTGAATCCGGCTTACCCGGCTTTGTGGTGACGCAATGGCACGGCGTGCTGGCCCCGGCCGGCACGCCCAAAGCGGTGGTTGAACGCGTGCAACAGGGTATCGCCACAGTATTGAAAGCGCCGGATGTACTGGCGCGGCTGGCGGCCGACGGCACCGATGCGGTCGGCAGTACCCCGGCGCAATTCACCGCTCATATGAAAACCGAACGCACGAAATGGGTGAAAGCGATCAAGGACGCCGGCATCACTATTCAATAAGCCCCCGCGCAATCATCGCAGCGCTTATTCGTGCAGGGCGGCCTCTTCAATCAGCCGGGCCATGCGCGTCATCTCCGACCGTATCATTGCCGCCGCCTCGCTGGGGCTGCTCGCAATCACCTCAAGACCCGCAGCGAACAAACGTTCCCTGACCTCGGGCTGCTGCAGCGTGCGTACCACCTCGCTGTTCAGGCGTGCAATCACGGCAGGCGGCGTTTTCGCCGGTGCAAACAAGACTGTGCGTGACTGTGATTCATAACCAGGCACGCCGGCCTGCGCCATGGTCGGCAATCCGGGGGCGAGCGCCGACGGTTCGAGGCTCGTCACCGCAAGCGCGCGCAAACGGCCCTGACGGATGTGTTGCGCCACCGAACCGGCACTCGGGAAAATCATATCGATCTGACCGCCGATCAAGGCATTCAACGCCGCCCCCGCCCCTTTGAAAGCAATACGCTCGATCTTCACGCCGGTCATCGATTTAAACAGCTCGGCGGCGAGATGATTGCCGGCACCGGTTGAACTCGACCCATAGTTCAACTCGCCCGGTCGGGCACGCGCCAATGCCACCAATTGCGGCACAGTTTTTACCGGTAACGACGGATGCACCGCGAGCAAATTCGGTGTGTTGACGGTAATTGCCACCGGTGCGAAATCACGCAGCGGTTCCCACACGGTATTACGACGGAACAAAGGAATGATCCACAGCGGGCTGGTGTAATGCAGCAGCACATGGCCGTCGGCTGTTGCCTGCGAGACAATTTCAACGCCGATGATGCCGCGATTCTCAACGATCGCCGACTGCCCGAGATTCACCGACAACGCCTGCGCCATGATGCGCGTGGCGAGATCCGAGGCGCCGCCGACTTCAGTGGTCACAACACGGATTAAACGATTGGGAAAATTCTGCGCATGCAGCGCGCCGGCCGCCACCATCATGATCAAACCGAGAGCGCGCTTCACTCGACGCGCAATCCGGAGACCTTCACCGCCAGGCGCATTTTTTCAATCTGGCGGCGGATATGGTCGGTGTATTCCTGCGGCGTGCTGCCCAGCGTGTCGGCGCCGAGTTCGGCGAGCCGCTCGCGAAACTCGGCGCTCTTTAACATCTGCAACTGTTCGGCATTCAGTCTGACGATAATTTCGCGTGGCGTATTGGCGGGTGCCGCCAAGCCGTACCAGCCGGTCCACTCGTAACCCGGAATGGTTTCGGCGAGCGCCGGCAAATCGGGGGCAAGCTGCGAGCGTTTCGCACTGGTCACGCCTAACGCGCGGATCTTGCCGCCCTTCAATGAAGGCATCACCGCGGTGGCCACCAGCACCGTCAGCTGTAACTGCCCTGCCATGGTGTCGGTGAGCGCCGGTGTCGTACCTTTGTAGGGCACGTGCACGATCTCGATACCGGCCATGCTGCGCATCAACTCAGTGGCCAGATGGCCGGCGGTGCCGGCACCCGGCGTGCCGTAATTCAACTGACCGGGACGCGCCTTCGCCAACGCCACCAGTTCACGCATGTTGTTCGCCGGCAGTGACGGATTAACCACCAGGATCAGCGGTGTTGAGGCGAGCAGACTGACGTGCGAAAAATCCTTTACCAGATCGTAGGGCAGTCTGCTGCTGAGCGCGGCGTTGTTGGCCTGCTGAGAGGTGATCATCAGCAAGGTGTGTCCATCGGGCACCGCGCGCGAAACAATCTCGGTGCCGATACCACCACTCGCACCCGCGCGGTTATCGATCACCATCTGTTGACCCAGAGTCTGCGTCAACCGGTTGGCCACCAGACGCGCCACCACATCGGCCCCCGAGCCTGCGGTATTCGGCACGACGATGCGCACCGGACGCGACGGGTAATCAGCGCACCAACCAACCTGCGCCAACACGCATGCGGCCGCCGTCCACAAGAACCGCCTCCTGGTCATCGCGTTCTCCTCCGCTGTTTCAATCATTATATCTATGTCATACCCGTGCCGCGGTTTATTGCCGCCTTGAGGACACGGTAGGCCTGCGGTAGCATCAGGCGGGTTCACCCACAGCAGGCAGGAGACGGTCGCATGTCCGCCCATTTCGATTTCATCATCTGCGGCGCCGGCGCCGCTGGTTGCGTGCTCGCCGCGCGTCTTTCCGAGCGCGCAAACCAGAGCGTACTCTTGCTCGAAGCCGGTGCCGACACACCGCCCGGGCGCGAACCGGCCGACATCCTCGACATCTATCCAGCCTCGTACTACAACAAGTCCTATATGTGGCCGGGCTTGCGCGCACACTGGCGCACCCGTGCCAATTCACCGGCGAGCGGTTTGTCGCAGGGCCGCATCATGGGCGGCGGCGGCTCGGTGATGGCGATGGCGGCGCTGCGCGGCGCGCCCGATGACTACGACGAGTGGCTACGATTGGGCGCACACGGCTGGGGATGGGAAGACGTGCTGCCCCACTTCCGCGCGCTCGAACACGATCTCGATTTCAACACCGACGCACATGGCAACACGGGGCCGATTCCAATTCGTCGTATTCCACGCGACCAATGGCCGCCGCTGTCACGCGCCATCGAAGCCTATGCCGAGGCGCAGCAGATTCCATTCATCGCCGACATGAACAGTGATTTTCGTGACGGCTATTGCGCGGTGCCGCTGTCCAATACGCTGCAACGGCGCGGCTCCAGCGGTCTCGATTATCTGACCGCCGAGGTACGCCGGCGACCCAACCTGCACATCATCTGTGACGCCACGGTCAACGGACCACTGTTCGACGGCCACCGCGTCACCGGGGTGAGTGCGGTCGTGCAAGGGACGACGCAAACCTTCCACGCCGGCGAGGTCATCCTCAGCGCCGGCGCGATCTTTTCACCGCTGCTGCTGATGCGCGCCGGCATCGGTGCGGCGGCCGATCTGCAAGCACTTGGGATTGAGGTTGTGGCTGATCGCCCTGGCGTCGGTGCCAACCTGCAGAACCATCCCATCCTCTTCATCGGCGCCCATCTGCGCAAGGCGGCGCGACAAGCCGACACGCTGCGCACCCACCTCACCACCTGCTTCCGCTATTCATCAGGCGTCGAAGGTTGTCCTGAGGGTGACGCCTACATCAACATTCAAAGCAAGACGTCATGGAATGACCTGGGCCAGCAAATCGCCAATCTCGCCCCGACGCTGCTCAAACCGGCCTCGCGTGGACGCGTCACACTCAGCGCAGCGCATCCGGCCGCCGCACCGCTGATCGAATTCAACTTTCTCGATGACGAACGCGACCTGCTGCGTTTCATGGACGGCTTTCGCCGGGTCGCTGAGCTGTTTGCGTGGGACGGCATCAAACCACTATGCGGCACGCCGTTTCCAATCCGCTTCTCCGACCGTCTGCGCAAACTCAACGAGGCCAATGCCGCCAACGAGCGTAATAGCCGCTGGATCGCGCGTCTGCTGGATGTCGCGCCCATCCTCAGCGACGTCGTCCTCGCCACACTCACCGGCGATCGGGTCAATTTACAAACACTGGCGGCAGACCACGATGCACTGGCGGATCTCGTGCGCCACAACATCGCTGGCAAGTTTCACACCGCCGGCACCTGCCGCATGGGCGCGGCCGATGATCGTGGCGCGGTGGTGGATCCGTCAGGACGGGTCTATGGTGTGAGCGGGCTGCGCGTCTGCGACGCGTCGATCATGCCGACGCTGATGCGCGGCAACACCAACATCCCGACGCTCATGCTGGCAGAAAAAATCGCTGCCACCATCAACGCCGGCGGATGAGCGGCGGGCGGCGGCCTTAACTCTGCGGATAATGAGCCAACACTAGACCGGCTGCATCCCCGATTTCGTAATCACCGGTGCCGCCGCAGCAGCCGTCAGATGACGGATCAAAGCCTGCGCCGCCGCGGCCTGCGGGGCCTGCGCATGCACGCCGGCGGAGAACACGGTGATGCGCTGAACGTCATCCGACAACGGGCCGACGATATCGATACCGGCCACCGGCAACAATTCACTCATTTGCTGAAAACCGATCTCGGCTTCACCGCGCGCTACCACCGCACCAGCCGGTTCGCCCTTGACCACCACCTGCTTGGCTTTGATTTGTTCGGCGATACCCATTTTTTCGAAGAGGCCGGCGAGATAAATCCCGCTTGGACCGGTCGAATAGCACACCGATTTGGCGGCAATTAATGCGCGCTTCAAGGCATCCCCCGAACTGATGTCGGGTTGCGGCGCACCGGCGCGCACCGCCAACGCCACACCGGATTTCGCCAGATCGACACGCGCGGCGAGTTTGCCGTGCTGAATCAATTCATCAATCGCCGCGGCCGACATGATGACGAGATCGACCACTTCGCCGCCCTTCAAGCGGCTCATCATATCGACACTCGGCGTCCACAGCGTGGTGACCTTGTAACCGCTGGCCTGTTCGAATGCGGGCAACAGCGCTTCATAAGCCTCTTTAAAGGCGGCTGATTGCATGACGGTGAGATTCATACGGACTCCGTGGGTTGCGTTGTAAGTGTGCGGCGAGTGTATCACCGCCGCAATGGGTCTAATCCGGCACCGCCCCTGACTCCTTGATCAATTGCCGGCTCTGCTCAATCTGCGCGGCAAGGTAAGCGCCGAAAGCCTGGGCATTCGCCGGCGGCGACAATTCCGCACCCAGCGTTTCAAGGCGTTCCAACACTTCGGCCGAGCGCATCGCAACGCCGATCTCGGTGTTCAGTTTGGTGATGATCTCGGCAGGCGTGCGTGCCGGCGCCACCAGCCCGTACCAGCCGATCACTTCATAACCCGGGATCGTCTCGGCGATGGTCGGCAGTTCCGGTGCGAGCGGTGTGCGCTTAAGGCTGGTGACGGCAAGCCCGCGCAAACGCCCGGCACGCACCGATGGCAACACGGCGGGCACCACCGTGAAGGTGAAATGGATCTGGCCGGCGGCGGTATCGGTGAAGGCCTGCGCGATAGTCTTGAACGGAATGTCAGTGATCGACACGCCGGAGAGCGACTTCAAGCGCTGCAGCGATAGCCCGGAGGGAGAACCCGCGCCCGACGTGCCGCCCTGCAACTGGCCGGGGCGTGCCTTCGCCAGTGCGATCAACTCTTTCACCGATTTGGCCGGCACCGATGGATGCACCACCAGCACAAACGGTGTCGAGGCGAGCATCGCCACCGGCGAAAAATCCTTGATCGGATCAAAGGTGAGTTTTTCGTAGAGCGCCGAGCCGATCGCAAACTGCGAAGTCACCATCATCAGCGTGTAACCATCGGCAGCCGAACGCGCCACATGTTCAGCCGCGATGCGGCCAGTGGCACCAACCCTTGCATCAACGATCACCTGCTGCCCCCACGCCTCGGTCAAACGGCGCCCGATCAAACGCGCCATCAGATCAGGTCCCGAACCAAAACTGGTCACCACGATGCGAATCGGCTTGGCCGGATAGGGCTGCGCGCAAACAGTTCCTGCGCACAGCATCGACAGCACCACCAGTGACAGACAGTTTTTCATATCCCCTCCGAGATTTTTTTAATTTGCACGGTGTCAGGCCCGCCTGCGGCGCGTCAAGCAACGCCACCTCGCGTAAACTCGCAAGCCTTGACCACAGGAACCATGATGACACATCTCGCAGACCAACTGGCCGCCTGGGCGGCAGCGCTCCGCTACGAAGACCTGCCCCCGGCGGTAGTGCATCAGGCCAAACGCCTGATTGTCGATACACTCGGCTGCGCCATTGGCGGCTACAACAGCGAACCGGTACGCATCGCTCGCGAGCAGGCCGCCACCATCACCAGCACGCAACCGGCGACCATCCTCTGCAGCGGTGAACGCAGCAGCGCAGACCTGGCCGCCTTCGCCAACGGCTCGATGATCCGCTACCTTGATTTCAACGACGGCTACACCGGCCGCGAAGCCGGGCATCCAAGTGACAGCATCGCTGCACTGCTATCGGCCGCGGAACTCGGCGGCGCCAACGGCCGCGAATTGATCCTCGCCACGGTGATCGCCTATGAAATGTTCTGCCGCATGTGCGACACCATCAACTTCAAGCCGATGGGTTTCGACCACGTCACCATCGGCGCCATGGCCAGCGTGCTGGGTGTGGCGCGTCTGCTGAAACTGCCCGTCGAAAAAATTACGCATGCGCTCAACCTTACGGTTGCCGCCAACGTCGCGCTGTATCAAACACGTATCGGCAATGTCTCAATGTGGAAGGGCTGCGCCTATGCCAACTCCAGCCGCAATGCGATCTTCGCCGCACAGATGGCACAACGCGGCATGACCGGCCCCTCGCCGGTGTTCGAAGGCCGCGGTGGTTATTTCAAGGCGGTCACCCACGGCCCGGTTGAACTCGCCCCTTTCGGCGGCAAGGACACCCCGTTTCGCATCATGGATTGTTTGATCAAGCGTTATCCACTCGGCCAGTACTCGCAATCAGTGGTGCAGGCGGCACTCGAAGCGCGCGCCCTCGTCAAAGACGTCAACGAGATCGAATCGATCGAGGTATGCACCCTGCATACGGCAATCGAGATGATGGCTGGCGACCCCGACAAATGGCGCCCTGCCAACCGCGAAACCGCCGACCACAGCATGCCGTACGTCACCGGCGTCGCGCTCAAATACGGGCGTATCAACGTCGATTATTTTGACGACCCGTATCTGCACGATGAAACGCTGCTGGCACTCGTCAGCCGCATCAAATGCGAGGTTTCCGAAGAGGCCAACCAACGCGAACCCGAGGCCATGCTCTGCGACCTGACCATGACACTGCGTAACGGCACGCGTAAAGACATTCGTGTGGAACACCACCGCGGCCACCCGCGCAATCCGATGCCGGACGCGGAGATCGAGGAAAAATTCCGCGAACTCGTGGGTGATCAAATGCCGCAATCGCAGTGCGATGCGCTGGTGAAGCGCCTATGGAATCTCGATACGCTGACGGAAATGGGTGAACTGTTTGCGCTGACGCGGGTGTCGTAGCCCGGCAAGCAGAATCATTGCGCGCGCGCCCCCCAGTATTGAACAAAAAGATCTTGGCGTTTGCACATATGCATATTTTTATGCATAATTTAAACGATGAAGATCATCTGGGACGATGACAAACGGCGCACAAATATCCAGAAACACGGCTTCGATTTTGCCGATGCGGCCACGCTGCTGGACAGCCTCACTTATACATTTGAGGTCGCACGATTTGCATACGGTGAGCGGCGCTTTATTACAATGGGCATGCTGCGCGAAACCGTAGTCGTGATCGCCCATACCGAAAACTGCACGGCAGATCCGCATCATTTCCATGCGCAAGGCGACCAAACATGAGCAAACCCTCTATTTCGAAAACCTCTAGGCGCGCCGCGACGTCGGAAACCGATCGGCGGCGTGTCCATGCGATGGGTAACGCCGATATCGATTTATCCGACATTCCCGAGATCACTGCTGAAATGGCGGCGCATGGGGTGGTGCGCGTGGCAGGCAAAGCGGTACCGCGCGGCAAGCAGCGCCTGACGATGTATCTCGATACGGCTATCGTCGAATATTTCAAGGCCCGCGCGGGCACACGGGGCTACCAGACACTGATCAATACCGCATTACGCCAGGCCATCGAGCATGAGTCGCTCGAAAATACCCTCCGCCGCGTGATTCGTGAGGAACGCGCGGCGTATCGCGTTACGCCAGCACGTCGGGGTAAGTAAGCAGCGCCGTATTACTCAATAAGCGCAGCGCGTTCCTTCATACCCACACACCGCTACCCCGGCTCTCTCCCGCCAAGGGATAGAGAACACCATGTGTGCTGAACGGCTGCGCCGCATCTTAATCCCCAAAAATGGGGCAACGGCAAAAGATACGCGCTGCTAACGCAGCATCTTCTTGATCGTCTTGATCCTGGAGAGCGAATCACCCGCCAGATGCGTCCAGATAAACGCATCGCGTTCGAGTTTGTCGGCAGAAGCGTTCATCGCGCCGCGTGAGGCCACCGGTGCCAGCGCGAAGATCGCGCGGTTCAGCGCCGTCACTCTCTGAATGACCTCCTGCGAATAGACCATCACGAGTCCGGCATTGGCGGAGGCCGCCTGCACCTTGTCGCCGGCGCAGGCAAGATCGCGCTCCCATGCCGTGCGCATGATGTAAGCGCGCAGCGACTCGGTGAGCATATTCATTTCAGCGAGCTTCAACTGCACGCGCTGTTGAGCGGCCAGCGGCGCGCCGCCGCGCCCTGGCTTCTTCACAAGGGCCATCACCTCTTCAAGAGCCGCGTCACACACACCCACCGCATTGGCTGCCAGCTCCAGATCATTGAACTGCGACGGATCGCTGGTGCGCGCCTGCCAGCCGCCGTTCACTGCACCGACGATATTGCTGTGCGGTATGCGGGCGTTTTCAAAAATCAGCTCGGCGTTCTGATAAAAACGCCAGCCCGCCTTGTTGAATTTTTTGCCGATGCGAAAGCCCGGGGTATCGGTTGGCACGATGAACTCGGTCGACCCTTCGGTAACCGGTTTGGTGAAGTCGGTGCGCGCACTGACGAAAAAAAGTTTGCCAACACTGCCGTTGGCGATAAAGGTTTTTTCACCGTTCAATATCCAGTGATCGCCGTCGCGTTCGGCCTTCAGACGAAATCCGGTTTTTGGGTCGCTGTTGGGCGTCATGCGATGGTCGGAGCCAACGTTGGGCTCGGTGCGCGCACCGCCCAGCATATAAGTGTCATCGGCGATGAAGGGTTTGAGAAAGCGCTGCTGCTGGTCGGGCGTGCACACCACCGCGATCAACTGACTCCACTTCCAGTTCTGACTGAAAGCCTTGGAGATCGCACTGTCGCCACGCGCCAGCTCAGCCATCACCACGCACTGCGTAACCAGATCGGCGCCCGGCCCGCCCCAGTCTTTCGGCACGCCCAGTGTGCGAAAACCAAGCTGCGAACCCCTCTTGATGATGTCCCAATCCCAGGTCGCGGCTGGATCGGCAATCTGCTCGCGCGCCAGTGACAGCGGGCGTATCTCTTCTTCGGCGAAGCGGCGTGCCTTCATCTGCCATTCGCGTTGTTCTTTGTTCAATGCAAAATCCATTAGCGCCTCCGACAAATATTCTTGCATACGCCGCAGCGCATGTAGCCCGTTCTCGACCTCTCCTTCCGGGAAGGGCGTAGTAAAAAATCGAGCGTTTTGTTTAATCCAGATCGGGAAATCGTCGCAACCATTCCCCGCCGCGATGATGATATGCGCGCCGCGCCGTGTCAAAGATAGCCTGGGCGGTTAAAATCTTCAGCAGGAGGAATCATGACCGTCAAAAAATCGATCTGTCACACCGTGTTTTTTTTGCTCGCGCTCGTCACTCTGGTGCCTGTCGCGTCCGCACAAAAATATCCTGAAAAAAATATCCGTCTGGTGGTGGCCTTTCCTACCGGCGCGCCTTATGTGCTCGCACTGATGATTGCCGACCGTTTGCGCGAACCGCTCGGACAATCGATTGTGCCCGATTTCAAATCCGGTGCCGGCGGCAATGTCGCCTCCGAAATTGTCGCTAAAACACCACCGGATGGTTACACGCTGCTCCTCACCAGCCCGTCGATTGCCATCAGCCCCAGCCTGTATTCGAAACTCGGTTATGACACCTTTCGCGATTTCGTACCGATCACTTTATTGGCGACTGTTCCGAACGTCATGGTGGTGCACCCTTCGGTACCAGCGAAAAGCCTGAACGAACTAATCAAACTTGCGAAAGCCAAACCCGGCACCTTGAACTTCG
Source organism: uncultured beta proteobacterium (assembly GCA_903913965.1). Taxonomy (GTDB): domain Bacteria; phylum Pseudomonadota; class Gammaproteobacteria; order Burkholderiales; family SG8-41; genus PALSA-1004. The sequence goes on along the minus strand of CAIWNB010000035.1, from coordinate 18,147 downwards.
GTTCTGGTGGGCTGGGGTCGGGCAGCCAGCTCGGCAGTGAATTATTCAAGACGCAATCGAAGATTAATATCTTGCATGTTCCTTACAAGGGCGCGGCGATCGCCATGAACGCCATGCTCTCCGGCGAAGTCGATATGGTGACCTCCACCGTGCCGGCAACCATCCCGCTGGTCAATGCAGGACGCATCCGCGCCTTGGCGGTGATGGCCAACGAACGGGTCGCCACCCTGCCGAAAGTGCCGACCGCCGCTGAAGCCGGCATGCCGGAACTCGTTGTCATCACTTGGTACGGCTTGTTTGCACCGACAGGGACGAAACCTGAAATCATCACCCGACTACATGAAGAGTTCGCCAAAATGATGCGGCTACCAGAAGTCAAAGCGAAGCTCGCCAATGTTGAACTCGATGCCAACACCAGCGCCTCGCCGGCAGAGTTTGCAAAATTCGTCCGTGCCGAACATGACAAATGGGCACGTGTGATCAAGGAAGCCGGCATCCCGGTTCAGCAACAATAAGTCGCGCGGTCTGCGCCTCGAAAACAATTCACATCTCGGGAAACGGACCGCAACGGATCGCCAAGGCACGGTTCGCCCCGCGATGCAGGGGTGCTAAGATGAGCATGCGGAATGAAGGCGTGCTGACTGCGCCTGTCCTGCAAAAATCCCTAAAACCCGCCGCTTAATCTTCAGGAAAATAAATGAAACTCTCACTCGCCATCGCCAGCCTTGCCGTTCTGTTGTTAAGCGCCTGCAGCAAAGAAGCGCCGAAACCCGCGCCGGTAGCCGTGCCGGAAGCGCCGAAAGCCGAAGCCCCCGCCGCACCGGCTGCTGCAGTCAGCGAAGAAGATAAAAACAAGGCGATGGACGCTGCCAAAGCCGCAGCCAAATCAGCCGGCGGTAAAAGCGAATAACCGCTTCAAGCCAGCCTAAAAAACACGGCCCCCGCATCCATGTGTTGCGGGGGCCGCGTTTTTTCAAGCGTGACCAAGCGCGCTTACTTCAACAAGAAACTCACCGCTTTCATTTTCTGCACCGCATCACCGGCGATGTGGGTCCAGATAATCGCATCGCGCACCAGCTTGTCGGCGGCGGCACTGGCGCGCCCGTCGGCATAACCGTGGATCACCTGGTTTAGATTGCACACGCGCTGGATCGCCTCGGTGGCAAAGTTCATCAGGAAATGGCTGTGCGCAAAGTGTTCGTCCCCCTCGTCATCCGATTCGGTCGCCACGCGCAGCATGAACGAGCGCAAGGCCTCGGTCACCATATTCATCTCCGACAACTGTAACTGCACCGTCTGCTGATCGGCCAGCGGCCGGCCGCCGCGCGTCTCACTGCGCGCATGGCGCATCGCCATTTCAACCGCTGCATCACACACGCCGACCGCATTCGCCGAATATTCAAGCTCGGCAAACTTGGCGTTCTTGCCGCCATGATGGCTCATCGCACCATGCAGTTTGCCCATCATGTCAGACTGCGCCACACGCGCGTTTTCGAAAATGAGTTCGGCGTTCTGATAAAAGCGCCAGCCGTCCTTGTTGAAAACCTTGCCGACCCGCACGCCCTCATGCGGCATCTGCACGGCGAAGATGGTGGTGCCCTGGCGCACGGCAACCTCCGGATTGGTGCGCGTAAAAACAAAGATCAGCTTGGCGATGTTGGCGTTGGCAATGAAACATTTTTCACCGTTGAGACGCCAACCGTCTCCATCGGCCACGCCACTCAAGCGCAGACCGGTTTTAGGCGCATCAAGCGGTGGCAAACGGTTGTCGGAACCGGCATTCGGTTCGGTGATGCCGCCGCCCAACACAAACGCATGATCGGCAATGAAGGGCTTGAGATAACGCTCCTGCTGCTCGGGGGTGCAGCGATCCATGATGAGGTGACACCACTTCCAGCACTGGCTGAAGGTCTTTGCAATCGCGCTGTCGCCACGCGCGAGTTCGGCCATGACAACGGCCTGTGTGGTGAAATCGACTTCGGGACCGCCCCACACCTTCGGCACGCCCAGCGTGCGCAGGCCAAGCTCTGAGCCCTTGCGGATAATTTCCCAGTCGAAGGTTGCACGCGGATCTTCGATGGCGTCGCGTGCAACAGAAATCTTGCGGATTTCATCTTCAGCAAATTTGCGCGCAATCATCTGCCACGCGCGCTGTTCTTCATTGAGACGGAATTCCATGGCGCTCCTCGGTTTTTCGTTATGCGCGGATGATGCCTTGTGCAGCCGGTGTGCCGCAAGCACACCGCGCAAATCGGTTAAGCTTGCACGCTTACCAAACTCGTTGCGGATTTTGACATGACTCAGGCACACGGCAGCAAACTCAGGGTTTTATCTTCCAACGGCGTACACGGCGCGCTGGCACAACTCGGCCCGCAATTCGAACGCGAGAGCGGCCATACGCTCGATGTGAGCTTTGATACCGCCAACGCACTTGCCACGCGTATAGCCGCCGGAGAACGCGGCGATGTCGCCATCGTCACCGCCCCGGTGCTGGCAGCGCTGGCACAGCAAGGCATCACAGGCGGCGTGCGGCTCCTTGCGCGTTCCGGTGCGGGCGTGGCGGTGCGCGCGGGTGCCGTGCGACCCGATATCAGCTCTGTTGAAGCGTTCAAACGTACGCTGCTGGCCGCCCCTTCGATCGTCTACACCCGCCTTGGTGCCAGCGGCATTTATTTCGCCGGTTTGATCGACCGCCTTGGCATCGGTGACGCCGTGCGCGCCAAAGCCACCATTCCCGACGGCGGACTGGTCGGCGAATTTCTCGCCGCAGGTACGGTTGAACTGGCGATACAGCAAATTCCCGAACTGATGGCCGTGGCGGGCGTCGATATCGTCGGCGCCTTTCCAGACGAGATTCAAGTCTGGACGGTGATGGCGGCCGCGCCGTTTAGCGAAGCGCCACACGCGGCGGCAGCGCAAGCCCTGGTGGATTTTCTGGCATCACCGGCGGCGCTGTCCGCCTTTCGCGCCACCGGCATGGAAGCAGTCTAGAAGCGAACAACAAGGATGCAGCAAACCCGCCGAGGAGAAACCATGAAAACCATCCGCAATGCTTTGCTACTGTGGGCTGGACTGTTCTTTGCGTTTAACAGCTGGGCGCAGGCGTGGAAACCCGAACGCGCGATTGAAATCATCACCTCCTCGGATGCCGGCGGCAGTAACGATCAAGTTGCACGCGTCATCCAAAAACTGTTGCAGGACGCAAAACAGGCGCCCACACCGATCAATGTGATAAACAAACCTGGCGGCAACCAAACCATCGCCGTGGTTTATCTGAATTCATTTGCGACCAATCCGCACTATCTGCTGCTCGCCAATCCGACCTTGTTCGGCAACCAGCTCGCCGGCATCACGCAAACCAGCTATCTCGACCTGACGCCGGTCGCGCTGTTGATCAACGAGCACAGCGCGATTTCAGTGCGCGCTGGCGCCCCGTTCAAGACCATGCGCGATGTGATCGACAAGCTCAAGGCCGACCCGACGGCACTCGCCATCGGCACGGTCGCGCGCGGCGGCCCGAATCATCTGACGCTGGCACTCGCCCTGCGCGCGGGTGGCGTCGAGGTGAAAAAGCTCAAGGTCGCGATCTTCAAGACCAATGCTGATTCCATGACCGCACTGGCCGGCGGCCATCTTGATCTGGTGGTGTCTTCGGTGGGCTCGGCGCTGCCCCAGGTGCAGGCCGGCGGTGCGCGCATGCTGGCGGTGGCAGCACCACGTCGCTTATCGGGCCAGCTCGCCCAGGTACCGACGCTGAAGGAACAGGGCATCAACGCTTCACTGGAAAGCTGGCGCGCAATCTTTGGCCCAAAGAACATGCCAGCCAACGCGGTCGTCTACTGGGAGGAGGTGCTGGCGAAAATGGCGGCCAGCGCCGAATGGAAAAAGGAAGCGGAGAACCGCGACTGGGATACGCAGTTCATGCGCAGCAAGGACTTCGCCAAATACCTCGAGGTCGAATACAACGACACCAAAGTCATCATGACCGAGCTGGGACTGGCCAAGTAAAACGGCCAGGGCCTGGTTACTGCCGCACCAGCCCCGCGCTCTTCACAACCTTCGACCATTTCGCAATGTCGGCCTTGATGAAAGTGCCGAATTTTTCCGGGGAACCGCCGCCCGGTTGGGCCCCATCAGCAGCGAGCCGTTCGCGCACGAGCGGCTTTTGCATAATCTTGTCAATTTCCGCATTCAACCGCGCAATGATGGCGGGCGGCGTGCCAGCCGGCGCGAGCATGCCGCTCCACTGCGTGACTTCATAACCCGTCAGGCCGGACTCCGCTACCGTCGGCACACCGGGCAACACCGGCGAACGCTGCGCAGTCGTTACCGCCAGCGCACGCAGGCGTTCGGATTTGATTTGCGCGGACGCCTCCAGAATATTAATAAAGCCCACTTGCACATGTCCGGCGATCACATCGATGATGGCCTGACCGCCGCCTTTGTAAGGCACATGCGCCATCGTCACGCCAGCCGAGAGCTTGAACAACTCGCCGGCGAGGTGGCTGATGGTACCTTCGCCGGAGGATGCGAAATTCAGCCGCGATTCCCGATTGCGGCCCAGCGCAATGAATTCACCCACTGAGCGGGCCGCCACCGAAGGGTGCACGCATAACACCAGCGGCACCGTGGTGGTCTGGATGATGGCGGCAAAATCCTTCAGTGGATCGAACGGCACCTTGTCGATCAAGGGGCGTACCGCCACATTGCTGGCGGTGGCCATCAGCAGGGTATAGCCGTCGGCACGCGAACGTGCGGCGATTTCGGTGCCGATCACCCCGCCGCCGCCGGCGCGATTATCAACCACGATAGACTGCCCCAGTGCTTCGCCGAGATCGCCCGCCACCAGCCGCGCCACCAGGGAAGCTCCACCACCGGGCACGAACGGTGAAATCAGACGGATGGGTTTCGACGGCCAGACGTCGGCCTGCGCAAGTCCACACACTGCAACCGTGGCGATGACTGACCCGCGTATCCAATACAAAAGCTTCATCACTGTTTTCTTTCAAAAATCATTAGGGTGTCTGTAACAGCAGGGGTTGCCAATGGACCCCGCGGCGATGACAGCAGCCCACGACAAAGGCGCCGAGGATACTACCGCCGCTCACGCAAATAAACCGGGGAATGGGTTTCCCGTATCTGCGGCAAACATACACGCCGTTGATGATCCCCGATCAAATCAGGACACCGCGACTTGGCATATACTTGCGCCCATGAATACTACCCTCCCGTTCCGTATCGTCTCCGCGGCAGTCTGTGCCGCCGCGGCTCTCTGCTGTGTCACTGCCTATGCCCAATCGTCGTCCGGCCGACCGGTGCGCATGATCGTCGGCTCTGCGCCGGCCGGTCCGTCGGATGTGCAGGCGCGTCTGATCGTGCCCAAGATGTCCGATGTGCTGGGTGTCTCGATCATCGTCGACAACCGGCCAAGCAACAACGCGATCATCGGCATGGAAATCGGCTCGAAGTCGCCGCCTGACGGCCACACCTTTATCATCGGCAACAGCGGCACGCACGCGGTGAACGCCACGCTCTACAAATCACTGCCCTACGATCCGGTCAATGATTTCATTCCGGTCTCGCAACTGTCGACTACCGGTATGGTGGTGGCCGCCAATGCCAAACTGCCGGGCACCACCATCCAGGATCTGGCAGCTCACGCGAAAACGCGCGCCGGCGGGCTCAATATCGCGATTCCTGGCGCCACCGGTGAACTCGCCGGCGATGCCCTGTGGAAACAGCTCGGCATCAAGATGACCAATATTCAGTACAAGGGCAGCGCGCCGTCAGAACTTGCAGTCGTATCGGGAGAGGCGTCGATTTCCATGCTGACCCCGCTGGCCACGCAAAACCATTTGCAGACCGGACGCATGAAGGCCTACGGCATCACCAGTTCAACGCGCTCACCCGTGCTGCCCGATGTGCCGACACTGGCCGAACAAGGTGTGACCGGTTACGACATTCAGTATTGGACTGGCTTGTTCCTGCCGGCCAAAACGCCCGATCCGATCGTGCGCGCCGCGCACAAAGCGTTAGTCGCTGCGCTGCAAACCAACGATGTCAAAGAACGCCTGCGCGCGCTCGGCCTGCAGGCGGTGGGCAATACGCCGGAGGAATTCCGCGCCATCGTCAAACGCGACGTCGAGAAGTTCCGCAAGATCATTGTCGAGTCCGGCATTCCGCGGCTGTAATTCTGCATCCCAACCTTCCCTCGTGAACGGGGGAAGAAGTAGAGCACAAACACGTAATCTGCATTCATAAACCAACAGAGGACATCATCATGCCCGTTTCACCGCTGCCCGAGGGCGAACTCGCCTTTAGCTATTTCCCCGACAACTACCGCTGGTCGCACGGCGTGTTACTCGCCCTCGGCGGCGCGCCCTGGGGCGGCGCCGAGATTGATGAAATCAACCGTATCGGACTGCGTTTGAAGAACCACGTCGGCGACGACATCGCCTGGTTCAACGAATGGGCGGGTGAAGCCGAACGCATCGAAAACATCGGCCACGCCGAGGCAGCCAAAGGCCATAACATCACCGCTTCGGCTTATCTGATGCGTGCCTCGCATTACTATCACGTCGGCGAACGCTTCTCGCAACCGAAGACGGCCGAAACCCAGGCCGCCTACAAACGCGGCGTCGACGCCTTCCGCAAGGGTGCCGAACTCAACAAGGCGCTGCGTCTCGAACACGTTGAAATTCCCTACGAAGGCACCAGTCTGCCGGGCATCATCGTGCACGCCGAACAACAGCCGGGCAAAAAAGGCCCGATCATGCTGTTCCTCGACGGCTTCGATGTCACCAAAGAAATCCAGTACTTCCGCGGCATTCCGGAAATGGTCAAACGTGGCATCTCAGTACTGTTGCTCGACGGTCCGGGCAACGGCGAAGCGATTCGCTTCCGCAACCTGATGCTGCATCATGAAACCGAACGCCACGCGGGTGCCGCCTACGACTTCCTCGCTGCGCGCGCGGAATTCGATCCAAAACGCATCGGCATCATGGCGCTCTCGCTCGGCGGTTATTACGCGCCGCGCGCGGCCTCGATGGATCAGCGTTTTGCCTGCTGTATCTCATGGGGTCCGGAGTGGGATTACCACACCAAGTGGCAGCAACGCCTGGCGCGCATCGAACGCGGTGAAGTTCTTTCGCTGTCGGTGCCCTGGCAACATCTCTTGTGGGTGTTCGGCGTCAACACCAAGGAAGAGGCCTTCAAGAAACTCGAGGGCTTCAAGTTGGACGGCGTGATCCAGAAAATGCGCTGCCCGTATCTGCTGGTGCACGGCGAAGGCGATCAGCAGGCACCGTTCGAACATGCGCAAAACATGATCAACGCCAGCGGCTCAACCAACAAGCACATGAAGATCTTCAAGCGCGAAGAAGGCGGCTATCACCACTGCCAGGTGGATAACGTCACCATCGGCATGGCCTACATGGCCGACTGGGTGGCCGAGGTACTCAAAGCAGGCCACTAAGCGCGTCATTACAAGATGGGGGGATGGCCATGCAGCAGATGTTGAAACTGGCGGTATTCACATTGCTGGTCACGCTGGTGACCACGGCCACGGCACAGGTTTTCAACACCACACGCTCACCGAAAGGCGACAAAGAGTGGCCGGTGGTGAAGGAAGGCGTGACGGTCAAGGTCTCCCCCCATGTATACGCCATCCCCAGCGAGTCGGTGCCGGGGGTGCCGAACGTCGGCATCATCGTCGGCAGCAAGGCGACCATGATCATCGATCCGGGCATGGGGCGCTTGAGCGGCGAGGCGGTTGCTCGCGAAATGGCCAAGGTCAGCAAAAACACCGAGGTCTATGTCGTTACCACCCACCTGCACCCCGAACACACCACCGGCGAATTAGCGTTCCCGCAGGCCAAGATCATCCGCGCCGCGGCCGAGCAAAAAGACATCGACGAATCGGGCATGTATTGGGTCAACATCTTCTCCAAGCGCTCGCCGGAACGCGCCGAGATTCTGAAAGACGCAACGTTCCGCACAGCGGACGAGATTTTCGAGCGCGAAAAAACGGTCGACCTTGGTGGTGTACGCGTGCGCATGCTGTACGTCGGGCCGGCACACACGTTGGGCGACACCGCGTTTTACATCGAGGAAGACCGGGTGCTGTTCCCCGGCGATCTGGCGATGAAAGAAATCTTCCCGGCCTTTGCGATGCCGCAGTCGAGCATGCGCGCGTGGCTGACCAGCCTTGAAATGCTCGAACGCCTGAAGCCTGCACATGTGATCGGCTCGCATGGCGACCTCGCCGACGGTTCTATCCTCAGCGCCAATCACGAGCTCTTGAGCACGCTGCAGACGCGCACCCTGGCGTTGAAGCGCGAAGGTAAAACCGCAGAAGCCACCGGCAAGCTGCTCGTCGAGGAATTCAAGACGAAGTATCCGGCGTGGGACCAGCCGGTCCGGGTAATTTCCGCGGTGGATGCGATTTACAAAGAAACCCCCTGATTCATTCGAAAAAGATCACGTAACCATGTCCAGAGTCGCTGTCATCGGCAACACCCCGCGCGCTATCGGCGCTGTCTGCGCAGCCGACCTCACGCTGTGCGGCCATCAGGTGCGCTTCACCGTGTTTGCAGACCAACGCGAGCAACTGCCGGCGATCCGCGCAGCCGGCGGCTTTACGGTCGAAGGTGATGCGCAGCACCTGATTTCGAAAAAAACCGGCTTCGCCGCCGTCGAGCGTATTTGCGACAGCACTGCAGAAGCCTTGCAGGATGCGCAAGTCGTGCTAATCGAAGTCGACATGCACCAGCTCGAAAAACGCTTTAGCGCGATGATTCCCGAATTCGCGCGCGGTGCCGTCGTGCATGTGCAAAGCCACGGCTACTGGCCGGCGGCACGCCTCACGCCGCTGCTGCGGCAGGCCGGCCGCGAAGACGTGCTCGTCACCGAAGCGCCAGCACCAACGCATGCCGCGCGCATCAACGGCACCGTGGTCACCCCGAAGGGCCTGCGCCGTGGCATCCAGATTGCCACCGTGCCGGCGGCACGCGCCGCCGAGGCACTGGCAGCGCTGACGCCGGTTTTTCCCGGTCTCACGGCTGCCACCTCAGTACTGCAGACCGGACTCGAAAACCTCAACCTGATCGTCCATCCGGCGATGGTGCTGCCGAATGTCGGCATGATGGAGCGCGCCAAACTCGATGGCAAAAAAACCGGCTTCTATCAAGAGTGCGTGGTGCCGTCCGCTGGCGTGCTCGGCGACGCGCTCGATGCCGAGCGCAAACGCGTCTGTGAGGCCTACGGCGTCACGCATACGCCGATGGCCAAGGCGATCGAACAGTATTACGGCTTCAAGAGCAATACGTTTTACGAAGCGATGCAGAACCCGGTCTACAAATCGTTTCCGCCTTTCCAGCCCGATATCTGGCGCGAATGGGAGGCGGTGGACCTGCCCTATGCCATCGTGCCCTGCGTGCAACTCGCTGAACAGGCAGACATCGCAGTGCCGCTGCATCGCGCCTTCGCTGAAATTCTCGGCGTGCTGCTGGGCATCGATGCGTGGCAATGCGGACCCACGCTGGCCGACATGGATCTCGCCGGCACCCCAGCTGCAGTCGTGCAGCGCGCGCTCGGCGGCTGACGTGGCGGCCCTCATGCTGCGCCGGTCTTTGAACCATCATCAGTTTGCGGTTGCTGCTGCGCTGCTCGCGGCAGCGCCTGCCGCATTCGCGCAAGATGCCGCGCGTTATCCCGAGCGACCGCTGCGTTTGATCGTACCCTTCGCGCCGGGCGGTGGGCTCGACATCACGGCCCGCCTCCTCGGTCATAAACTGACCGAGCAATGGGGCCAGAACATCGTCGTCGATTCGCGTCCGGGAGCGGCCACCATCGTCGGCACTGAAATCGCCGCCAAGGCAGCCGCCGACGGCTACACGATCCTGATGATCACCACGACCTTTGCCATCAATCCGGGGTTGTATCCGAAGCTGCCCTACGATCCGATCCGCGACTTCGTGCCCGTCACGCAGTTGAACACCCAGCCCAACGTCATCGTCATTACGCCCTCGGCCGCAGCCGGCACGGTGCGTGACCTGATCGCACTCGCCAAAGTCAAACCGGGTGAATTGACCTACGCGAGCCCTGGCAGCGGTTCGGCGCCGCATCTGTCGGCCGAACTCTTCCAGCGCATGGCCGGCATCCGCATGATCCACGTGCCCTACAAGGGTATCCCGGCTGCCGTCACCGATGTGATCGGCGGACGGATCACCATGCTCTTCACCACCACCATCTCGGCGGCACCGCATGTCAAAAGCGGCAAGCTGCGCGCCCTCGCCGTTACCAGCGCCAAGCGACATCCGAGCATGCCGGAGGTGGCCACTGTCGCCGAGAGCCTGCCCGGTTATCACGCCGAGGCATTTCAGGGCATGATGGTCCCCGCGGGCACGCCGCCGGCCATCGTCGCAAAACTAGCCACCGCAGTGGCGAACACCGTCAAGCTGCCAGACGTCGTGCAACGCTTCAATCTCGATGGTGCCGAACCGGTCGGTAGTTCACCGAAAGAATTCGCCACCTTTCTCAAGGCCGAAATGCAGCGCTGGAGCAAGGTCATTCAGGACGCTGCCATCAAACCAGAGCAGTAACCGCACCGGCACGGTCACTGCACCGGCGATTATTTGGCGTCTGGATCGGTGTTGCGGAAAGCCGGACGTTGCACCAGCACGTCATAGTGCCGCGACAAACGCGGATTGGCCGCACGCCAGTCGAAATCGGGAATACCGGATACCAGATAACCAAGCGCGTATCCGGCGGCGATATCGGCCAGCGTGAATGAACTGCCAAAGCAAAACTGACCGTCCCCCATCTCACGCTCCATCATGGCGAGTCCACGGTGAATCTTCGCGCGCTGGGCTTCATACCATTTCTCAGACTCGCGTTTTTCTTCGGGCTTGCGCCAGTCGTGTGTAATCAACACTGTCGCCTCGGCCACACCATCGCCGAGCGCCTCCCAACCCTTGACGGCGATACGGCTTTCGAAGTCCTGCGGGATCAGCCGCGGTTCGGGCTTTAAACCGTCGACGTATTCGACAATCACCGGCGAATCGAACACCGACTTGCCGTCGTCACGCTGCAAGACCGGGATCTTGCCCAGCGGATTGAGCGGCACCACCAGTGTCGCGCGCGTTTCGCGTGGTGCGAGCACATATTCATAGGCGATGCCTTTTTCTTCAAGTGCGAGCCGCGCCTTGCGTACATAGGGACTGCCCGGGGTGCCGAATAATTTCATTGCTCTCTCCTCAAACTTTATCGAAAACGAAACGCCTTCCCCTCAAGGGCGGAAGAAAAGATTTTCCTACGTCGCTGACAAACGCGCCTGCGCAATCACTTTGATCCACTTTTCGACTTCGTATTTTATAAACGCGGCGAACGCCTGCGCTGTTTCTGCATAAGTCCGCGATCCGTCGGCGGCCAGCAGTTCATTGAGTTCGGGCATCGCCAGTACGCGCATCAGTTCGCGATGCAAACGATCAAGCACCGGACGCGGTGTCGCCGCCGGCGCCGCCAGCCCGTTCCAGATTATGATTTCGTAACCGGGCACACCGGATTCCGCAATCGTCGGCAGCCCCGGCAACAGCGGCCAGCGCTGGGCCGTCGTCACCGCGATCATACGTAAACGCCCCGCCTTGATATGCGGCAGCGCACCGATCGGATTGGTGAACGCCACCGAAGTTTCGCCGCCGAGCACCGATGCGGTCGCCAGCGCGCTGCCTTTATAAGGTACATGCAGCAGAGACACGCCGGCCAGCATATTGAAGAGCTCGCCGCCGAGATGCGAGCCACTGCCAAGTCCGGCCGAAGCGAAGGTGATTTCTCCCGGCTTTGTTTTTGCCAGCGCAATCACGTCTCTCACCGTCTTCACCGGCACGGACGGATGCACGATCAGCGCACCCGGCGCGATGGTCAGGCGCGTGATCGGCGCGAAATCCTTGAGCGTATCGAAGGATAATTTTTTATGCAGCGCCGGCGCCACCGTGACATTGGTACTGAACAAATACAGCGTATGGCCGTCGGCCGGCGCACGGGCGGCTATTTCAGAGGCAATCACACTACCGCCGCCCGGACGGTTATCAACAACCACCTGCTGGCCGAGGGCTTCGCCAAGTTTGTGACCAACCACGCGGGCGGCGGTATCGTTGCCGCCGCCAGGGGCGAGAGGAACAATCAGGCGTATGGTTTTGGTCGGGTAATCCTGCGCCGACGTGCAGGATGCCGCCAATAAACATGCAAGCAACGCCGGGGCAAAGAGCAGGCCGCTGGTTACCCATACCCCTCGGCGCCCCGCAATACGCTGCGCGCCTGCCGGGCCACAAGGTCGGACGAATTGCGCAGGCGCAGCTGTAAAACAATGGCGCATCGGTAGCGGTCAGGGAATCCCGCGGGTTCTGCCGCCATCCACATTGATTGCAGTACCGGTAATCATGCCCGCCTGCTCTGAGGCCAGATAAACCGCGAGACCCGCAATGTCTTGCGGCACCACGACGCGTCCCATCGGCACATCGGCGACCAGATGTTTGGTTGCCGCTTCAATCGACAACTTCTTCTCGCGTGCGGTAATTTCGACGAGCTCGGTCCAGCGCCCAGTATCGGTCGAACCCGGGCAGATCGCATTAACGGTGATGCCGTACGGCCCGAACTCATTGGCCAGCGCCTTGGTAATCGACAGTGTGCCGAGATTGATCGGCCCTGACATCACCGACACGCCGCCGGGTTCGCGTCCGCGCGTACCGGAGATATTGATGATACGCGCCTGTGGCGATTTTTTCAGATACGGCAATGCTTCGCGGGTCATGCGAATCAAACCCAGCGGCTTAACGGCGAAATAGTCTTCCCACAACTCATCCGGAATTTCAGTGAGACGGCCGCGATAAGCCCCGCCTGCGCAATTGACCAGAATATCGATGGCACCAAGTTCCTTCACACCCTGCTCGACCGCCGGCTTGATCGCCGCCGTGCCCTGCTCCAGATCGAGCGGCACCACCGCAATGCGGATGCCGGTGTATTTGGCGCGCAGCTCTTTCGCCACCTGTTCGCAGCGTTCGAGATCGCGGCCAAACAAGCCGAGATTGGCACCCTCGGCGGCCAGCGCCTCTGCGATTGCCTTGCCGATACCACGACTTGCACCGGTGATGAAGGCGGTGCGTCCCTTGAGATTGAAATCCATGGCCTGCTCTTTATGTGATTGATCCGGGGCAACATCTTACCGCGCGCCCTACCTGCTCGTACCGGGAACTTCTTTGATATCACCGTGCCTGAACCGGTTATTCGGCTTTGGTTTCGCGCATTCCATTCTGCAAGAGAAATTCTTCGAAGGTAGTCTGCGGCCAGCTGCCGCTGCTGACGTACTGATCATATTGCATAAACGAATCGATGCTGGTGTTTGATCCACGCCGCATGAGTATTTCGCGACCATCGGGGGAGACAAAAGCCCACGCCGGCACCGGGCTGCCCTTGAGCTTGCGGATGGCCTGACCGCGCGGCAGCTTCTCGCCATTTGGCAGCGTCATGATATCGCCGGGTTTGCCGCGGATATCGAAATACGCCAACACATAGTGCTCGGTGTAACGCGTGCGCAGCGCGGTGTAAGACAGCGTGTTGTTGTTCAGATACACGCAATACTGGCAGGTCTCGAAACCATAATAGACGAACAGCGGTTTGTTCTTCTGCTTGGCCACCCGCACCGCCTCGTTGTATTCGAGAAAGGGCCAGCCGGTGGGCACGCGTGCTGCTGCTGCCCCCGCAAAGAGGCCGAGCACCACACCGACGAACACAATACTTTTTAGCAGCTGCATAAACCGTCTCAGAACGGCGGCATGGCGCTGTGGGCGGCATTCCACGCCTGCGTCGTGCTGTGTTCGATGATGGGCGTGACTTCGAGTTCAAAGAAGGGATGCATCGGCAGCGAGAGCAAGGTCGCATGCAACTCCTCGAGAGTCGCCGCCTCCCAGATACTGAAGTTGGCGCGCTGACCAACGATCCGAAAAATACGACGCAACTTGCCTTCCTGTATGCATTGCATACCGCGCGCAGTTTCGCGGGCGGCGAGTTCCTCGACTTTTTCTTTTGGCCAGTCACCCGGCAGATGAACCACGATACGCACCATGAATTGCATGTTGGACTCCTGAAAAAAAGGTGGGGCTATTCTAGACCGGCACCACGCACCCCGCCAAAATGTATGATGCCAAGCTGACCCTTCACAACAAGGACGCCCAACATGCCCAAAAAAGCCAAACCGTTTCCGCTGCTCACCGCCGCGGCAATCAAGCGCATGGCGGTCGAACGCCGCCGTCATTTCGTCAACAAAAATGTACTGCGTCTGAACAAGTCGCTCGGTGATGCGGTTGGCATGACGGAGATGGGCGTGCATCTGGTGCGGATCAAACAAGGCGACGACACCACCGAGTTCCACACCCACTATTGCGACGAAGAATTCGTCTACATTCTGTCGGGTCATGGCCTCGCCGAAATCGGTAAACGCAAAATCAAAGTCGGCCCCGGTGATTTCATGGGATTCACCGCGCAGTCGCTGCCGCATGGCATGACCAATCCCCACAAGGAAGACCTCGTTTACCTGCTGGGCGGCACGCGCAAGGCGGTTGATATCTGTGAATATCCGCGCAGCCGTAAACGCGGCTACAAATTTGCCGGGCGACGCCATCTGGCAGGGTTCGACGATGTCGATGAGACCTTACTTTGATCCCACAGTCAGCCTGTAGCGCATCGGCGCGACGAACCGTAGCTCTGTTGTATAGTCTGTCTCCAACGTCCGCCAGCCGGCGGGCATAAAAAAGGGGGAGACCATTATGTTATCGATCATCCGCACGACTGCTCTGGCGATCGCCAGCCTCGGCCTTTTCGCGCTGGCCGCACCAGCAAGCGCGCAACTGCTGCAACAAAAAAGTTTGTCGTCCGGCATTGCACTGGCCATGGCCGAAACCACCATGGCGGTGTGCAAAGCCAACGGCTACGCAGTCTCGGTGACAGTGGTTGGTCGCAGCGGCGAAATTATCCTGCAGGTGCGCGGCGACAACACCGGCCCGCATACGGTTGAGAACAGCATGCGCAAGGCCTATACCGCACGCACCTTCCGTGTGCCATCGGGTGAAATCGTCACACGCCTTAAAAATGATCCGACCTTTGCGCTGATTCATCTCAACAATGTGATCGCCAATCAGGGCGCGCTGCCAATCAAGGTGGGCGACGATGTAATCGGCGGCATTGGCGCCTCGGGCGCGCCTGGTGGCGACAAGGACGAAGCCTGCGTCAAAGCCGGCATCGACAAGGTTGCCGATCTGCTCAAATAAAACGGCTGGTGCAGGCGGTCCGGCAGTTTGCGCTGCCGGGCCGCAGCCGCACTCAACCCGCCAACCACCTTATCCCGCAAAGCTCACATGAACATCGCGACCAGACTATTCCTGCTGACCGCCCTCTGCTGCGGCCTCGCCTGTGCGCAAAGCGATTATCCAAACCGCGCCGCGCGCATCATCTATCCCTATCCGCCCGGCAGCAACGGCGACACCATCACACGCATTTTTGCCAAAGCGTTCACCGATGCCCTCGGCCAACAATTCATGGTGGAAAACCGTCCGGGTGGTGCCACCAATATCGGCGCCGAATTGGTGGCACGCGCCGCCCCCGATGGCTACACACTGTTCGTCACACAAAAGGCCTCGCACGGCATTAACTCGAGCCTGTTCGCCAAACTACCCTACGACCCGTTAAAAGATTTCGCCCAAATCGGGCTGATGGCACGCACGCCGAACTACCTCGTTACCGCGCCAACACTGCCCGTTAACAGCGTGCGCGAACTCGTCGCCTATGCGCGCGCCAATCCGGGCAAGCTGAGTTTCGCTTCGGTCGGCAACGGCTCACCCCACCATCTCGCGGGTGCGCTCTTTAAGAGCCGCGCCAACATCGACGTGGTGCATGTGCCGTACAAAGGCGCGGCACAAGCCACCATGGCGCTGATGGCCGGCGAAGTGCATTTCATGTTTGATTCAACCGCGATCAACGCCGCCAAGGAAGGCAAGCTCAAAGTGCTGGCGGTCGCCGACTCAAAACGCCTCGCCAGCGAACCACAAATCCCGTCGATGGCCGAAGCCGGTTTTGCCGATGTCGAGGTCTGGGGGTATTTCGGATTGGCGTTACCGGCCAAAACGCCGGAAGCCGTGCTGGACAAACTAAGTGCGGTGATGCTCGATCTCAGCCGCCGCGAAGAACATCGTAAACGACTCGCTGACATGGGCATGGTGGCATCGGTAGCAACCCGCGCCGAAACCACCGCCTTCATCACTGGCGAAATTGAAAAACTCGGCCCCGTGGTGAAAGCGGCCGGTGCGCGGCTCGAGTAGCGCCAGGCGCTACTCTGCCGCACTATGCATCAGTCGTTGATCAGGCTATGCCTTCGACGATGCGCAAATCACGCTCGGCGCCATCACCAAGGGCTTTGAGCGCCGCCTGATAGCCGGGGCTGTCGTGCGTGGCAATCGCCTTCTCTACACTCTCGAATTCAATCACCACCACACGGCCGACGATGCCCGCCTCGTAAACCTTGGCGGGGTCGCCACGCACCAGAAATTTTGCACCCGCCGCTTCCATGGCGGGGCCGGCGAGCTGACGATAGGCGTCCACCTTCGCGGGGTCTTTGATCGAACGGAAACAATTGATCCAATATCCTTTGGCCATGCGGTTTCTCCTCGTTGAAATTAAAACGTCAAATATACTGCAGACAACGCAGTGGCGCCCGCCACCACCTCATCATTCAATACGCAGACCCAGCTGTGCGGCGAGTTCGCCATAGCAGGCGTGATCCTGCGCCAATATCCCAGCCATCTCCTGCGGCGTGCCGCCCGCCGGCTCGGCCCCCTGCGCTTCGAAGCGCGCACGCAGCGCCGGCGTGGCAATCGCTACAGCCATGATCGCATTCAACCGCTCGATCACCGCTTGCGGCGTGCCCTTGGGCACGAAGATGCCGCCCCAGCCCACCGCGCTATAAGCGGGATAACCGGATTCGGCGATCGTCGGCACCTCGGGCAGCGCGCGCAAACGCGCCGGACTACCGATCGCAATCGCGCGCAGTTTGCCGCTGCGCACATGCGGCAGCCGACCGGCGATGGGCGCCATCGTCCACTGCGCATCGTTGTTGACCACCGCCTCGATCGCCGGTCCGCCACCGTGATAATGCACGACCTCCGGCTGTACACCGGCCTGCGCAATCAACAATTCACCGGCGAAGTGGCCCGAGGTACCGGCACCCGCCGTGGACATGCGCAAACGCCCCGGTTGCGCCCGCATCATCGCCACCAGTTCCTGCAAGTTGTTTACCGCTAGCGCCGGATTGACCGCAAGCAACGACGGTTGAATGACAAAGCGCCCCACCGCCAGCAGATCCTGCAAGGGATCGACCGCCATTTTTTTTACATGCGGCAACAAGGCAAGATTACCGGCCGAACCGTAGAGCAGCGTATAGCCATCAGGCGCTGCTGTGGCGCCACGCGTCACGCCTGCCTCGAGAAACAGGTTTTCATAGATCACTGGCTGACCGGTGATAGCGGCAAACCCATCACCGATAATGCGCGACATCAAATCGGCGGCCGAGCCCACCACTTCCGGAATGATCAGGCGCAGCGGCGCGCCCGGATAACTGGCATCACCACCGTCCAACCCTGCAACGCGCGTTGTCATGTCCCGCACTCCCCTTGCTTAATTCGCCGCCTCGCCTTTGATGCCGGCGTCGCGCACCAGCTTGCCGTATTTCGCGTATTCGCGTTTGAGATAGTCACGGAACTGTTCGGGCGTGCCACCGATGATGGTCGAGCCCTCGACGCGTGCGGCTTCTTTAACGTCAGCGAGCTTCAAAATTTCATTGAACTCGCGGTTCAGGCGGCTGACCACTACGGCCGGCGTCTTCGCCGGTGCGGCGATGCCGTTCCACGTTGCGTTTTCATAACCCGGGACCCCCGACTCGGCGATGGTCGGCACATCGGGCAACGCTTCCATGCGCGTCGCGCCGGTAGTCGCCAGTGCGCGCACGCGGCCGGTTTGCACCATCGGAATGGTCGGGCTGGCGACATTGAACAACAGCGGAATATGGCCGCCCACCACTTCGGTGAGCGCATTAGTGATGCTCTT
>CAIWNB010000034.1 GCA_903913965.1 uncultured beta proteobacterium | reverse complement strand
TCAAGGGCATCCAATACCTCGGGCCTTTACCCGCGGAGATCCAATACAACACGGTGTTCAGCGCCGGCCTCCACACTGCGGCCAGGCAGGCTGACGCCGCACGCGCCTGGATAAAATTTCTGAAAACACCCGAGGCTGCCGCGTTCTATAAAAAATACGGTATGGAAGCAGAATAGGAATAAGAATAGGCGTACGCCGCGTTGCGTCTGTGGCCGGGACGCAATGCGACGTACCCCGCCGCACCCCGCTGCACCGAGAAGCCGCGAGAAGAATTGTGTCGCAGCATCGGCCTGCGCCATCGCAGCGCCATCCCAGCGCCTTAATGTCCAATCACAGCTGATTCGCGGCGATGCGCACACTGCCATCGGCTAAACTAGTGGCAAATCAACTCTCAGTCTGCCCTCTGCCATGCGCGAACCCACACCCCTGACCATACTCCTCAAGGACTACACGCCACCGGCCTTCCTCGTTTCGACGGTCGATCTACACGTGGATATCCACGCCGACCATGCGACGGTCAAGGCAACGCTGGCGCTGTCACGCAACCCCGCTGCAACCGACCCGCAAGCGCCACTGGTACTGAATGGCGACGAACTGGAACTGGTGTCGGTCGCCATGGATGGACGACCACTGGGCAGCACTGAATACAGCGTCGATGCAGAGCATCTGACCATCACCCGCATGCCGGAACACTGTACGCTGGAAACCACTGTGCGTATCCGGCCGCAGCAAAACACCAAGCTCGAAGGTCTCTACGCGACGAAGAGCGGTTTTTTTACGCAATGCGAAGCCGAGGGGTTTCGCCGCATCACGTATTTTCTCGATCGCCCCGATGTGATGGCACGCTACACCAACACCATACATGCCGACCGCGAACAGTATCCGGTGCTGCTCTCGAACGGCAATCTGGCCGCCAGCGGCACCGAAGAAGGCGGCCGCCACTGGGTGCGCTTTGAAGACCCCTTTCCCAAGCCCTGCTATCTTTTTGCGATGGTGGCGGCGAAGCTTGAGATGCTCGAGGATCACTTTGTGACGCGCTCGGGACGTAAAGCGCGGCTCGCGGTGTACGTCGAGCCCGGCAAACTTGATCAGTGCGGCTTTGCCATGCAGTGTCTGAAAAAATCGATGAAGTGGGATGAAGACGTCTTCGGCCTGGAACTCGACCTCGACCAGTACATGATCGCGGCGGTCGGCGACTTCAACTCCGGTGCCATGGAGAACAAGGGCCTCAACATCTTCAACACCAAATACGTGCTGGCGCGTCCCGACACCGCCACCGATATCGATTACCAAAATATCGACCGCGTCATCGCGCATGAATACTTCCATAACTGGACCGGTAACCGGGTGACCTGCCGCGACTGGTTTCAGCTCTCGCTGAAAGAAGGCCTTACGGTGTTCCGCGATCAGGAGTACGGCGCCGACATGTACTCACGCCCCTTGCAGCGCATACAGGAAGTGCGCGGCCTGCGTGCGGCGCAATTCCCCGAGGATGCCGGTCCGATGGCCCACCCCATCCGGCCCGCCTCGTATATGGAAATCCGTAACTTCTACACCATGACCGTGTACGAAAAAGGCGCCGAGGTGGTGCGCATGCAGCACACCCTGCTGGGTGCGGAAGGTTTTCGCAAGGGCATGGATCTCTACTTCAAGCGTCACGACGGTCAGGCCGTCACCACCGACGATTTCGTGCAGGCGATGCAGGACGCCTCGGGTGTCGATCTCGCACAATTCCGCCGCTGGTACGAACAGGCCGGCACGCCGGTGCTTGATGTCGCCACCGATTACAACGCTGCGGCACAAACTTATACCGTCACGGTCAAGCAATCCTGCCCGCCCACACCGGGACAACCCGTCAAGCAAGCCTTCCACATTCCGTTTGCCATCGGCTTGGTCGATGCTCAGGGTAACGACATCGCGTTGCAGCTTGAGGGCGAAAGCGGCGGTAGCGCCGGGACGCGCGTGCTCTCACTCAAACAGGCTGCAGAACGTTTCGTTTTCACTGGTGTCGCCACACCACCCGTGCCTTCCATCCTGCGCGGCTTTTCGGCACCGGTGATCGTCAAATATCCCTACACGGAAGAACAGCTCGCGCAGCTGATGGCGCATGACAGCGACGCCTTCAACCGCTGGGAGGCCGGCCAACGCCTTGCCACCAACCTGATTCTCAATGGCGTCAGGACGATGCAGGCCGGCCGCGCCCTGGAGATTCCGGATAGTTTCCTCGCCGCCTTTGCCCGCGTGCTCGCTGATGCGTCCAAAGACCCGGCATTCGCTGCCGAAGCGCTCAACCTGCCTTCGGAAATTACGCTGGCCGAAGAAATGGATCTGGTCGACCCTGATGCCCTGCACGCGGTGCGTAACAGCCTGCGCCGCGCAGTCGCTCGCCACCTGCAACCCGCGCTACTCGCCTGCCACGCAGCGATGACCAGCACAGGCGCCTACTCGCCCGACGCCGCCTCGGCGGGACGGCGCTCGCTGCGCAATCTCTGCCTGTCTTACTTGATGGAGCTCGACGATCCGGCGATACGCGCGCTATGCCTGAAGCAATTCCGCACGGCCGATAACATGACCGACAGCATGGCCGCACTATCGTTGCTGGCGAACGCCGAATGCGCAGAACGCCAGGATGCACTCGATGCGTTCTACTCGAAATGGCACGACGAACCGCTGGTGGTCGATAAGTGGCTGGCGGTGCAATCCACCTCGCGGCTCGCCGGAACACTCGCCAACATCACTGCATTGCTCGGTCACCCGGCCTTCGAACTGAAGAATCCGAACAAGATTTATGCGCTGATCCGCAGCTTCGGCGCGGCCAATCACCTGCGCTTTCATGCGGCCGACGGCAGCGGCTATGCCTTTATCGCTGACCGCATTATCGAAATCAACGCGTTCAACCCACAGGTGGCATCGCGCGTCGCGCGCTGCTTCGACCGCTGGAGGAAATTTGACAGCGTCCGGCAAACACACGCACAGGCTGCGCTCGAACGCATCCGTGACAGCGCAGGTCTTTCACGTGACGTTGCAGAGATCATCACCAAGGCGCTGGCCTGAGCTAACGCGTACTTTCAGGGGGGAAAAGTCGCTTGCGGGTGAATTAAAATTTGATCCGTTTGGAGCAGTATGTCGCAGATCCGGCGTCCTTACTAACACCGGCATGCTTAATCTAATCTGCGCAGCTTCGGAAACAAAGCGACGATCAGCCAAATCATGAATAGGGCGCTTACGGCATATCCGCCCTGCGCCGCTGGACTGCCAAAGCGATCGGCGACCGCGCCTGCGAGAAAATTACCGATCGGCAATGCAATCACTACACCGGTGCGCAACCCCATGACCCGGCCGCGCATCGATTGCTCGGTATGGCTCAATATCAGCGTGGCGATGACCGTCCAGCATATCGCCTGTGCAAATCCGGCCGCGAACACAAGCGCCGTCGACACTGAATATCGCGTAGACAGTGCGAAAAGCAGCAAGGCCGCAGACCAGCCGTAACAGCTCCAGATCAGCAACCGGCCCCTGTTCTTGACATTACCAAGCCACACAATCCAAATGCCGGCCGCGAGCGCACCGATGCCCGCCATCGACGTCAGCATGCCGTAGCCCGCCGGCCCGGCGTCGAGAATATAGCGCGCAAATAACGGCAGAAATGAATACCGGTATGGCGCAGCCAGCAGGTTCATCAGAAAAGCGATGACCAACAAAAGCAGAACGGTCTGGTTACCCCAGACATACCTGATGCCGCCAATCAGACTCCTCAAGGGTGATTCGTCCGCTAACTGCGTTGACTGCTTGACGCTCTTCATCCTGAGTAGCACCGTCAGGTCGAAGACATAGATGGCTGCGATCAGTGCATAGGCGCCGGCCATGCCCAGCATCGGAATCAGCATGCCCCCTAAAGCTGGACCAATAACCACAGTGATTTCCATCGCCACCGCGTTAAGCGCAACGGCGTTGGTTAAGAGTTCCTTTTTCACCAGATCCGGGATCAAGGCATTACGGGTCGGATTATCTATCGCCCAGGTAAGACTACTGACCAGCGCCAGTGCAATGACATGCCAAAGCGCAAGCCAACCGGCAACGACCAGCAAAAGCATAAGCGCCGACACCACCAGATTGATCAGCGCTGCGATGATCAGGAGCCACCGGCGATCCATGCGATCCGCGACAACCCCCATGAAGGGCGCTGCGATATAGCCTGCCATCTTGCTACCGGCAACGATACCCACCCACAGCGCGGAATCGGTCAGCTCCAGCGTCAACCAGCCGATCACCACCATATCGGCCCACCGCGCCGTAGAGGAAAGCACGCTGGCCGTCCAAAGCATGCGGAAGCCGCGATAGCGCAGGGCTTCCAACTGTTGCATCTGTCCCAAGCGCGACAGTAATTCTTTAATCATAACGAGTTCACTCTTCGTGCATTTGTTGCGTGTGTGCTGATGACCATGGCTTGCAATACGGCAGCGGAATAGTTGTGCCGATCCGCCATTGCAGTGACGGAAGCATATTTATTACCCATTGTATCCGCCACACTGACCACTTTATCAAACAAGCGTCATCACACTCCGGCCTAACCAGCCACGGGATAAATAATCAATCAGTACACTTGTTGACGCCGCATACAAGACTGCATTGAGAGGACGGAAAACAGCCTTAAAAAATTTTTACGAATGCAGGAAACTGCGGCTTCAATTCCGGTGATTTAGCGTAAACCGGTTGAAACAAGGCGAATACACTGATTTGGATTTAAGCAGGAGTACCGCCGACTCGTTTCGATCGGGCGGACAATTTTCTCTAGGTGGGAACGCTTCCCCATTTAGGGCTCATTTGCAGCCCCTCGAAACCGTTTAAAACCAACCCGGCCTACTTACTTGAATGCGCAGCGCGCGTTCGCTGCCGCCGGCCTACGGTTCATCGTCGCTTATCGCGCAGGCTGCCGCTTTTCGTAGTCTTTCACCAGAGTCTGGTAGCGGTAAGTCGACACCTCGATTAAACCCCAATCAATCGAGCCTGTGCTTCCATCAAGCTTTACCGCGAAGTCCGCCAAGTCCCATTCATCGAATCGCGTGGCAAACCTTGAATTGGCGGCTTTCTTTAGTTCCCGAGTGCGGGTCGGTTTGCCATATTGACTCGT
>CAIWNB010000033.1 GCA_903913965.1 uncultured beta proteobacterium | reverse complement strand
GTGCCAAGCATGTCGCTCGATTGCAGGCGCACGTTCTTGCCAACCACGTCAGCGACGGCGTCGCTGACGATGGGCGAAATGGCCATGCCGCCGGTGAGGAAGACGACATCCGGTTGGGCGCCGGCGGCGGTGACGGCTTCGAGGGCGAGTTCGCGGACTTTGTCGACGAGGCGTGCGGAGGCGTCGCCGAGTGCGCGACGGTTGACGGGGATCGTGAGGGTGCTTTCGAGGTAATCGAGCGGCACGTTGAGGTCCGCGGTTTTCGAGAGTTCGATCTTCGCCGCTTCGGCGCTGTGCACGAGGCGGTATTGCAACTGTTGTTCCTGTAGCGTGGCGAGGCGCGTGAGTTTTTCCGGTTCGACGGCCTGTTCGATCAAGTCGACGATTTCGCGTTTTGATTTGGCGAAGCGCAGTTGTGCAGGCAGGTTGCGGATCGAGATCGCGTCATAGAGCAGCGAGTGCGGCACGGGGAAGCCGTTCTTGCGCATGGTGTCCTTGCCGAAGGCCGCCATGAAGGCGTGCCAGGCGAGCGCTTCGTCGAAGTCGGTGCCGCCGACGCGATCACCGGAGACGCCAAGGATGTCGTCGTCGCGGTTGGCGTGGCCGACTTTGTCGGGGCTGACGCGCATCATCACGCAATCGGTGGTGCCGCCGCCGACGTCAACGACGAGCAGTTTTTGTTCTTCGCGGATGCTGGTTTCGTATTCATAGGCCGCGGCCAGCGGCTCCAATTCATAGCGCACGTCCTTGAAGCCGGCACGCGCGGCGGCGCGCGACATGACGTCTAGCGCCTGAGAGTCGCCTTCCTTGCCCTGCGTGCCGTGATAACGCACGGGGCGGCCGAGCACGGCGCTGGTGATCGTGCAGTCGTGCGCGGTTTCGGCGACGCTGCGGATATGTTCGAGCATCGCGGTGACGATGTTTTCAAAATGCGTGAGATGGTTCTGGCTGATCTTGCTGCCGAGAAAGGACTTCGGCGATTTCACCAGCACGCCGCTTAATGGGTCGGAAAAATAAGCGCGCAGCGCGGGGGTACCGAAGAGGATCGCCTGGCCGTCTTTTAAGAGCGAGAAGAAGGTTTGATCCCAGTAGGATTTGTTGGCTTCATCGGCGGCTTCGCGGCGCATGGCGTCACGGATGGCGCGTTGGAGTTCCGTTTCATCGAGCGCGCGGCCGCCGCGTTTACGTTCTTCGAGGCGCGCCTGGCGCAGACGTTTTTCGAATTCACTGTCTTCGACTTGACGCATGGCGACTTCGCGCCGCGCGGTGAACACCACCGAGGGCAGGCTGAAGCTGCCGCTTTCAAGTTCAACCGGGAAAACGTCGTTGGGCGTGGCGACGTGGGCGAGACAGTTGGAGGTGCCGAAGTCGATGCCGAGGGAATTCATTCATTCTTCCGTTGAAGGGTTGTTCAGTGGCGCTGGCGGTTACAGTGACCGCATCAAGCAGCCCAACCCCGGGGCTTATTCGGCGCGAATGCCGAGTTCCTTGATGAGCTTGCCGGTTGTTGCCATGTCGGATTTTATCGCAGCTGTCAGTTCTGCTGGTGCGCCGGCTGCAGCATCTGAACCCGAGTCGAAGACGCGTTGTTTGATCTCTGGCGTGTTCAATGCGCGTACGATCTCCTGATTGAGTTGTTCGATGATGACCGGCGGGGTTTTTGCCGGAGCGAAGAGGCCGACGATCGCTTTCATTTCGTAGCCCGGGAGGCCGGACTCCGCGACGGTGGGAATACCCGGTGCCAGGGCGGACGGTTGCGCGGTGGTGACGGCCAGACCGATGATGCGGCCGGCCTTGATGAAGGGGGTAGCGGATGCGGCATTCGGAAAACTTAACTGCGCCTCGCCGGTAATCAAGGCCAGCATAGCCGGCCCCTGCCCTTTGTAAGCGATCCGCTGAAATTTGATGCCAGCCATTGACTGAAACAACTCGCCGGCGAGGTGGGCCGAGGCACCAGACTGCCCGCTTGAATAATTGAGTTCGCCGGGGCGGGCCCTGGCCAGCGCAATCAAAGCCTTCACCGATCGTGCCGGCAACGAAGGATGGCTGACCAGAATATTGGGTGAGGTCATCAGCAAGGCTACCGGTGCGTAGTCGCGCAATGCATCCCATGCCACGTTGTCGCGCATGTATTGCAGCGTCCACAGGCTGCCGCTGGCGATGAGTAGTGTGTAGCCGTCAGCAGGCGCGCGTGCGACCTGTTCCATCGAGGTGACGCCGCCGCGGTTGTCGACAATGACCTGCTGGCCGAGGCGCTCCGACAGTTTTGGTGCGATAAAGCGTGCCGCCAGATCGAGGCTGCCACCGGTGACCTGTGTGACGATGCGGACGGGTTTGCTTGGATAGGGTTGCGCTTGCGTTGCAGTGACGTACAACGCGAGTATGGACAACTGCAGGACTCGAATGATCATCGCCATTTGATTACCCCGTGTCATGGAATGCAGCGGTGACGGAATCACCTCCACACTGACCCTCCCCTCGTGTGCAGGGGAGGGGGCCGACCACTTGTCTAAATACTGGTCTGGCTTTCAGTGCGCAGGCAGCGCATCGCGCAGGCGAAAACGGCGACTCAAGGTGCGCAGTGCGCACCCAAGGTCGGAGTTTTCGCTTTCGCGCTAGTCGTTGATCCGGAGAAGCACGAATCAACGAAACGCTGGCTTCGCCTTTAACTTGTCGCTCGGGTAGGCGCGTGCCGCCTGTTTGATCCCCATGTTAACCATGGCGCGGGCCATTTCGACTGCGCAGGCAAAAGCACCCATCAGGTTGATCTCCTGATAGCCGCGTGCGTCGAGGCCGGCGCGCACTTCATCGAGGAAACATTGTTGATGCGGCGAGCCAATGATCACAGTGTCAGCGCCTTCATCCTCGATGGCATGTACAAATTGATCGACGATACTGTTGGCGAACTCCATGACCTCGGGGCTCTTCAGGCGGTCGGCTTTCGGATATTTGCGCACCAGCGCCATCGTAAACGTGGAAGAGCGCGAAACGTAACGAACGCTCGTCAGCTTGTGGTTCATGCCGTAGAGGTAAGCATTACGGCGCACGATCATGGCCTGCGCATCGGTGGTGGTGAGCACGCAGAATTTTTCCCCGAGCAGCGAGGCAAAGTGCATTGCCGAGTGGACCGGGTAGGCGATCGGTAGTGTCGACACCACGTGTGCGGCGAGAAAGCCCGGTTCGATTCCCGCCTGGGTGATGACGGCATCGTATTTTCCCATCGCGCAGACGGCCTTGACGCGATTGACCACGCCGACGGCGATGTTGGAGACCACTTCTTCGTCGCGCGACTCCGCGCCGTGTTCGGTCGGCGCACCTTCGTCGATATCGATTTCCACACCCTCAAGCTGGCCCTTCGACTTCAGATAGGACACCAGCTCCTTCATCATGAAGTGTCCTTCCTTGGGGTCGTAATTAACTCCGGCGCGTTGGTAGGGCGGGATATCGACGATTCTCATGCTTGCTTCTCCTCAGGTAGTTTTTTTATTGGTGTAAATATAATTACAAAATTCGCTTGCAGGGTATTGCCTGTGTGCCCCCATCCTGTCCTTCACCCGCGGTGCGGGGGCAGGGACTTGCTAACGTAAATCACCGGAATGCCCCCTCCCCTGCAAAGTGGGGGAGGGTGCGAAGGGCGCATCATCAATAAATGACGTTCATTACCGTCCCGTGAACTTCGGCTTTCTTTTCTCAACGAACGAACGGAAACCTTCTTTGACGTCATCAGTGTCTTGAATATCATAGAGGCGTTCCCAGGTCCACGGAATACCGGCAACAGGGCCGCGGTCGATGGCGCCGAGGATGGCTTTCTTCGAACCTTGCACGGCGAGTGGGGCTGCGTCGTCAGCGATGTGGGTGGCGATTTCCCAGGCCTTGTCCATCAGTTGATCTTTCGGCACGATTTCCGAGACGAGGCCCCATTGCAGCGCTTGTTGTGCGGTCAGTTTGAAGTGACGGCCTTCGAGGCACATGCGCATGACGATACCGACGGGCATCTTGAAGGCGAGGCCGGCGGACTCAACACCGTTGATGAGGCCGATGTTGACGTGGGTGTCGAAGAAGCAGGCGTTGTCGGCGGCAATGATAATGTCGCTGTCAGCGACGAGGTGCCAGCCGCCGCCGATGCAATAACCGTTGACCGCGCAGATGAAGGGCTTGTTGATCGACTGCATCATGTCGGTCCACGGTTTGAAGATCGTGTAGCCCTCGGTGCGGCCGCTGGCGGCGGTTTTGTCGGCGGCTTCGGTTACGTACATGCCGCTGCAGAAGGATTTCTGGCCGGCGGCGCCGATGATCATTACCCACTGCTCGGGGTTGTCGCGGTATTCGGTGAGGACTTCCAGCATTTCATTGCCGGTCTCGACGCTGATCGAGTTCATGCGCTCGGGGCGGTTCAACGTCATGCAGACGATACGGCCGCGTTTTTCGACCACAATATCTTTATATGCCATTGTTTATTCTCCTTTGATCAATTGTTAGTTGCGCAGCATGCTGCGGCCGATAATGCCGCGCTGGATTTCGGATGTGCCTTCATAAATGCGGGTGATGCGGGCATCGCGATAAAAACGGCCCACCGGGTTGTCGGTGATATAGCCGCTGCCGCCCTGGATCTGCAGCGCGGAGTCAGCGACGAAGGCCAGCGTTTCCGAGGCGAAGAGCTTTGCCATCGAGGTGTCTTGCGAGGTGACGCGTCCTTCGTCCGCGAGTACGGCGGCGCGATAAGTGAGCAGGCGCGAGGCTTCGGTGCGCGTGGCCATGTCGGCCAGCATGAAGTGAATGCCCTGGAATTCACCGATGGCCTGACCGAACTGCTTGCGCGTTTTGGCGTAGTCGGTGGAGATTTCAAGCAGACGCTCGCAGGCGCCGACGCAACGTGCGGCGACCACGGGGCGGCCTTCCATCAATGTTTTGGTTGCCGCCAGCCAGCCCTTGCCCTCGGGGCCGAGGCGGTTTTCTTCCGGCACTTCGCAATCCTCGAACAACAGTTCGGCGATCGGATGGCCTTTGCAGCCCATGGTGTCGTAGACGGTGCCGATACGAAAGCCTTTGAACGACGGTTCAACCAGAAACACGCTCATCTCTTTCGAGCGCGGCGCGGTGTTGGTGCGCGCGACCACCGTCAACAGCCCGGCGTGCGTGCTGCCGCTGATGTAGTGCTTCACGCCATTGAGAATATAGCGGTCGCCTTTTTTGACGGCGGTGGTGGTGATGCCACCGGCGTCGGAACCCGCGCCAGGTTCGGTTAGCGCGAAACAGCCGCGCAGTTCGCCGGTGGCCATGCGCGGCAGATAACGCTGTTTCTGTTCCGGTGTGCCGATGGTGACCAGTGCTTCGGAACCGATACCGCCATGCGCGGCGAAGATGCCGGCGAAACCAAAGCCGCTGCGGCCGAGCATCTGGTGCACGAGTACGCGCGAGAGGCGCGACAGATTGCTGCCACCGTATTCCTCCGGAATGCTGATACCGAAGAGGCCAAGATCGGAGGCTTCTTTCAGCAACTCGGGAGGGATTGCGTTGGTGCGTTCGATTTCCGGCATGCGCGGATCGACGCGCTCATCGATGAACGCCTTGACTGAATCAGCCAGCGCGCGTTGTTCTACGCTCAGTTCAAAATCCATGATTAACCTTTCGCCTTTACTTCAATGCGATTGAGTTCGGCAATGATGTCGGCGCGGTGTTCATCGACCCCCGGTACGCCGAGCACGTGTTCGTTGAGTTCTTCGTTTATCTTGAACGGCACACCCCAGGTCGGGATTTCACGCCCGCTCTTCAAACGCGTTGGTTTGACCATGGCACGCGCGCGTATCTGCGTGTCGGCGGCCACATCGTTCATGCTGCGCACATGGGCGACGGGCACGCCGGCTTCAGCGAATGCGACCTCCCAATCCTGCGCGGTGCGTTTTAACAGGTAATCGCGGATCAACGGTCGCAAGGCATCGCGGTTTTTGACGCGCAGCGGGTTGCTGGCAAAGCGTGCGTCCGCGGTGAGTTCGGTGGCACCCAGCAAATCGCAGAAGCGTTTCCATTGGTGTTCATTGCTGACCTGCACGAGGCAGTATTCGCCGTTTAAGGTGTCGAAGGCACCGAGCGGATAAATACCCATGGTCTCCGAGCCCATGCGTTGCGGTAGCGGCAGATCGACCAGTGCGCCTTGAAAGTAGGCATGCATAAAGCCCAGCGCCGATTCCATCAACGACACTTCGAGTAGCACGCCCTTGCCGGTTTTGGAGACGGTGTGGATACCGGTCATGATGCTGCCCCACGCCAGATAAGCGGTGGCGATGTCGATGGGGGAACCGCCGCAGCGCACCGGGCCGCGACCGGCTTCGCCGGTGATGCCCATGATGCCGGTATAAGCCTGGATCATTGAATCATAGGCCGGCGCCTTGGCGCGTGGGCCCTTGCGACCGTAACCGGTGACCGAGACCCAGACCAGTTTGGGATGTTGGTCTTTGAGGTTCTCGTAACCGAGGCCCATTTTTTCGAGTGTGCCGGGCCGGTAGTTTTCGATCA
This sequence comes from uncultured beta proteobacterium, assembly GCA_903913965.1. Classification (GTDB taxonomy): domain Bacteria; phylum Pseudomonadota; class Gammaproteobacteria; order Burkholderiales; family SG8-41; genus PALSA-1004. The sequence goes on along the minus strand of CAIWNB010000033.1, from coordinate 2,279 downwards.
TCACATCGACGGTGGCGAGCAGGCGGTGGAATAACGCGCGGCCTTCCTCGGTTTTGAAATCGATGGCGATGCTGCGCTTGCCGCGGTTGCAGCTGACGAAGTAGACGCTCTCGTCATCGACGAACGGCGGCCATTGGCGCATCTCGTCGCCGGTGGGGGGTTCGACCTTGATGACATCAGCGCCCATCTCAGCGGCCAGCATGGTGGCGACGGGGCCCGCGATGTTACGCGTGCAATCGAGGATACGGATTCCTTTGAGGATTCCAGTGGTGCTCATAGACGACCCTTATCGAAAATAAATGCGCCGGCACGACGCCTCGCGTCGCGGACGCGTATGGATGTGCATTCACATGGCGGGGAGTTATTTATATACCATTGGCGGCGCGCCGTTGTCGAGTCTGCGCAGGGAAATTGCGGGTAAACGGTTTGCGGCATGGGCGCACCGGGCGATAGACTCGCGGCCGGAAGCGTTTTTAAGATCATTTTGGTTGCATAAGGGGAGCTGATGTCCATGTTCAAAAAAATCGCCGTGCTCGGCGCCGGCGCGATCGGCAGCAGCATTGCCGCCGATATCGCCAAAGCAGGTCATGACCTGACCGTGATCGATCAGTGGCCTGCGCATATTGAGGCGATGAAGGCGAACGGCTTGCGCGTGGTCGTTCCCGACGAGGAGATCCACGTCAAGGTGGATGCAGTGCATCTGTGTGACGTGGCTTCGCTCAATCGCGTGTTTGATCTGGTCTTGCTGTCGTCGAAATCGTATGACTCGGAATGGATGACGCGTTTTATTGCGCCACATCTGGCCGCCGACGGCGTGCTGGTGCCGGTGCAGAACAGTCTCAACGATGAATGGGTTGCCCCCATTATTGGCAGCGAGCGTGATGTCGGTTGTGCATTTGAGTTGTCGGCTGAGGTGTTCACGCCGGGCCTCGTGCAGCGCAACACGATGCGTGAACGCACCTGGTTTGGTATCGGCGAGTTGCACGGCCGCGTGACGCCGCGGCTCACCGAGATTCAGAAAATACTGTCGTGCGCCGGACGCGTCACCATTACGTCCAACATCTGGGGCGCGAAGTGGGCCAAGCTTGTCAACAGCTCTATGATTCTCGCCCCCTTCGGCATGCTCGGCTTGCAATCGTGGGAGGCCACCGAAATTCCGGAGGTGTTCAGTCTGTGCGTCAGGCTCGGTCGCGAAACGATGGCGGTCGGTGCGGCGCTCGGCATCACCATTGATCCGATCTTTGGCATGAGTGCCGAGGAATTCAATGTCTCGACCGACGCGATTGTTGAAAAACTGTTGCGCGCGATCCTCATTCACCATGGTGAAACTGCGCGCCAGGTGCGTGGCGTGGTGTTACAGGATTATCTCAAGGGCCGCATGACGGAGACCGATTACGTCAACGGTTTGATTGCGCGCAAAGGGCGCGAGGCCGGCGTTGCGACACCGGCGAACGATGCCGTGGTTGAAATCAACCAGCGTATCCGCGCCGGTGCGCTCAAACCCGAGCGCAGCAACATTGCCATCGCCCATCAACTGGCGGGGGCTTGATATGCATAGATTCACCTTCTTGCCACCATCAGTTGCGCGCGCAGTATTGTTGCGGTCGCTCGTGATCATGCCGATCATGCTGTTGTCGGGCGGCGCCAGCTTTGCGCAGAATGATTTTCCCTCCAAGCCGATTCGTTTTGTGGTGCCGTATTTTCCCGGCGGTACGCCCGACATTCAGGGTCGGCGTCTGGCAGAGAAACTGCGTGACCGTATCGGACAGGCCGTCATTGTCGACAACCGCCCCGGGGCGAACGCCAGCATCGGGCTTGGCATCGTCGCGCGTGCGCCGGCCGATGGTTATACGATCTTCATCGCGCCGGTCGGGCCGTTTGCGGTGAATCCGCATTTATACAAACTGCCGTACGACGTGTTGAATGATTTTGCGCCCATCATCTATGCCACCAGCACGCCTGGCCTGTTGGTGGTGAACCCGGCGCTGCCAGTCAAGAATGTCAGGGAGTTGATTGCGCTGGCGAAACAAAAACCGGACGAACTGAATTATGGTTCGACCGGTGTCGGCGGTTTTGGTCATATGTCGGGTGCCTTGTTCGCTGCGATGACCGGCGTGCGTATTGTGCATGTGCCTTACAAGAGCATCACTAATGCGCTCACCGAAGTGGTGGGCGGCCATATTCCGCTGTTGTTCAATGTCGCCAGCCCGACCATTCCGATGGTGCAAACCGGCCGCGTGCGCGCACTGGCGACTACCGGCGCGACGCGCATGGAAGCG
>CAIWNB010000032.1 GCA_903913965.1 uncultured beta proteobacterium | reverse complement strand
CAACTGCGGCGCCCGCGTAGTCGCCGAAGGCATTGAGGTGGAAGCCGAACTGACCGTCTTGCGCGACATGGGGATCGCCTGCGGACAGGGCTATTTCATTGCAAAACCCAGCGCCATTCCGGCCCCGCAATCGCCACCCCATATAAAAATCGCCCTCCAATCACGCGGCATCTCGGTATTTCCGGAATTGGTACGTCTGCCCAACGGCAGAATCACCACCGGCGAAAAATTGCTAATGCCCTGCACTCCGGTTGCGCCGTCCACCACCTGGAATCAGATATTCGAGCGGTTTCAAGGCGAACCGGAACGGCAGGCATTGCCGGTGGTCGACCTTACGCGGGTGGTCGGGCTGATCGGCCGCAACACCTTCATGCTCAAATATCTGACCAACTTTGGCAAAGAACTCTACGGCAAACGTTCCTGCACCGAGATCATGGACGCAACACCCATGATCGTTGAATGCAGTTGGTCGATCAATGAAATCGGTGAAGTCCTGATGCGTCACGATCCTGATCTGCTCAAGGATGGATTCGTTTTTATCAACGACGGCCGCTACGCCGGTATTGGCAGCGGCCAGGCGCTGATGCGCGAAATCACCTCGCTACGTCTCGATGCGGCGCGCTACGCCAACCCGCTGACATCGCTGCCCGGCAACGTACCGATTGACGAGCATGTCAACCGATTGCTGGCGGCAGACAACGAGTTCGTCATTGCCTATGCCGACCTGAACCACTTCAAGGCGTTCAATGACGTCTACGGTTACCGCAGAGGCGACGACATGATCAAACTGGCGGCACGATTATTGTCCGCCGGATGCGACCCGCGCGTGGACTTCATCGGACATATCGGCGGCGACGATTTCATCCTGCTATTCCAAAGCGCAGACTGGGAGCTGCGGTGCCGGCGCATTCTGGGCCAATTCGCCGAAGAATCGGCTTATCTGTTTGACCAGGCTGACAAAGCGCGGGGCGCGCTGTGCGGCGAAGACCGTGCAGGCCGGCAGGTGGTGTTCCCGCTCACCAGTCTTGCCATCGGCATCATTCGTGTCGAACCCGATGCAACACTCACCCACCTGCATGTATCAGCGATGGCCAGCGAGGCCAAAAAACAGGCAAAAAAAATAACCGGCAACGCAATCTTTATCGACAGGCGCGCGTTGTCCGCAAAAGTTCCAGTGATCGCTGCGGCAAACCCCGGCCATGCAGTAAGCGGATTAGCGCACACAAACTGAATTTGCAATATCACTGCAATTGCACCGGCGTATCGTCAAGCTGCTCCGGCTGAAATGGTTTCGCCGACGCGACTGGAACTGCCATCCCGATGGATAACACATTGACCTGCCCTGTCTGCCGTAGCGATTGCGCGTTATACGACGTCGTCGATTTCAATAAATCCTGCGAAGAAGCACGCGGCCAATATCTCCCGCTCTCAGGCACGCCCGTCTACTACGCCGCATGCCCCGCGTGCGACTTCTGCTACGCCCCCGAACTGTATCAATGGAACCTGGAACGCTTCGAGCGCGAAATCTACAATCAGGGCTATGCTGCCGTGGACCCGGACTACCTGGAGATACGCCCGAGGAATAATGCCGAAACACTGGTTGCCACCTTCGGTGCCGCGGCACATACGATCAGGCACCTTGATTACGGCGGCGGCAATGGTCACCTCGCACAAAGCCTGCAACAGCGCGGCTGGAACTCCCGTTCATACGACCCGTTTGTCGATCGCACGGTCGATATCCAGCAACTGGGGCGCTTCGAACTGATCACGGCATTCGAGGTTTTCGAACACGTCCCTGATGTGCCTGCATTGATGGCCAGCTTGAAGCTGTTACTGGCCCCCGATGGCATCGTATTGTTCTCAACCTTGATATCGGACGGGAACCTTCAACGGGGGCAACGCCTGACGTGGTGGTATGCGTCACCGCGCAACGGCCATATCAGCCTGTATTCGGCTAAAAGCCTGCAGATACTCGCGGCAACATACGGCTTCCGGTTTGCCAGCTTTTCGGCAGGTTTGCATCTTTTCTGCGGCGAGATTCCTGACTGGGCGCAACACCTCATCGAGGCAGCGTAAACCCTCGCCCGCCCTCCGCATCGATCAGGGCGGCACAGTCCAAAGCGTTTTTTTCAGGCGAGGACTTTATGGCCGAAGCACCCTGCCATTAATCACGCAGGGCGTTCACGGGCCATGCCATACATCATCCTCATCCTTTGGAATCCATCAGCGCCATCTCATCCGTGCCAATTCTCGGACTCAGCCTCCGCAGACTTAATGCAGAGACGCAATCAATTTATTCGCCCTGATTAACGCGTTTGCCAATTTTTTGATCACGAATATATCAAGCTTGTTGGCCAGCTCCGGGTGCGACTCGCGCAACCTCAACAGTGACTGTTTATCCAAAACATAAACTTGTGAAGGGGCTTTCGCGCGTATGGTCGCAGACCTTATATCACCGCTATAAAAGGCCATCTCGCCAACCATGGCGCCATCCCCAAGCTTGGATAGCCGCACTTCAGCCCCGTTAACATCTGTAACAATTTCAAGAGAACCATTTTTTAAAAAATAAATTTCACTGGAAGAGTCACCTTGCTTGCATAAAACCTGCCCCACTTCAAATGACTTCAACTCACAGCACTCAATCACAATTTTCTGCTCATCGAGACTCTCAAAAAAATCAAAGCAATCCACGCTGGCGCCGACATATTTATTTTTTTCAAGGATAGCCTCTTCCATCGCCTCAAGACCTGCATCCCAGTTTGCAAAAAAACTGACTCCCGGGCCACTACCTGGATGCCGAACAATGGAGTGAACGATATCTTTATTTCGCTCACCATATACAAAGTAGAAATTAACTTTTGACAGCTTGTCCCGCCGCAATATTCGATGAAACACTCCGATGGCAGAGCGATCGATCCCGATCACATCAGAAAAATCGAGCAAAATGTTCTCGATATTCTGCTTCTCGATCTCCTGAAACATCAGCTCAATGTTACTGGCGGAACCGAAAAATATATAACCAATCAATCTGAAAACACGCGATTGGGCACCGAATTCATTGATAATTTTTCTCTGCCGCTCGTGACGCACAACAGAGCTTGAAAATAAGGATAAATCGGTTCTTAAACTGGTAAGCGGACTTTTGCCACAGGCAATGACAAAGGCTATACACGCCAGCATGACACCCAACCCAAAGCCGGTCAGATAGCCAAAATTAGCCACCACTATCAGTATCATTGCGATCGCAGCCAATTCCTCCCGGTTGAGAAATTTGCGCTGATCCCAAACCCAGTTCTTAAGCATGGCAATGCCCAAAAACAATATCACGCCGCCCAAGGCGGCGCGTGGTATCAACATCAAGACCTCGCCCCCACCCAGCAACATAAAGAGGCAAATCAAAGCCACCACGAGGTTTGAAATGACCCCGCCGCCCGCCTTGTTCAGGGTCGTTCTACCCGTTGAGATAATTCCTAAATAACCACCGAATAAGCCGGAAATGATCGAAGACCCCGCATGAACGCGTAGCGCCTGGTTTAAATCAAATTCTTTTTTATACGTAAGCTCGAGGCTGGCAACCGCCAAAAGGATGGTCATAACCCCGACAAAAGAAACCACCAGTATCGACGGCAATGCTTGTATTAACGTTTCAAAATTTACATTTATAAAATCCAAACGCCAAAACGGAATCCATGAACTCTGGGATACCGAAGGAAACCGCCAGGTGGCAGGCGAGCAAATACCCTCAAGCCCGATGCAATAGGAACTATTGAGTAAAAAGTGGATCGCCAATGTAGACACAACAATGATCAACGGAATCAAAATTGCCGTTGATATCTTCTTCAGCCCTAATAAAGCAGCCGCGACAATGCAACCGGCAAGCAATTCATGCCGTAATGGATTAAGCAAAAAATCCTGAACACCGGAAACGCTAAGCGATATTCCGGAAATAATCATCAATGCACCACTGCACATCAACCAACCCGTCGATGCAAGGAAGCCGGCCATTACCGAGAACGGAACAAAGCGTACATAGTTGGCCAGATTCAGTCTGGCAAAAAGATAGAACAGGAGACTTGAGACAAAAGACAGGGCGAAGAGAATCAATAATAAATTGGCCTGGGCCATATCCTGGGACATCGATAGCGATTCAGCCACCAACAACGACCCCACCATCACAGACACGGTGCTGGTGTCCGTACCCATGATGAATGTCTTCTCTTTAAAGAAGCAGCTGCCGATCGCGCAAATGACCGCCGTAATTAATGAAGCGGTCATCCCGATTGAAACAAAATTGGATAAGCTGCCTGAAAACAATAAAGCACCATGCGAAATCGCATAGACCATTGCGCTCAGCCCGACAATGATTCCAGTCGAAATCTGGCCGGTTATGGTTTTAACATTCATTTTGGCGGTGCTCAAAATTACTGATCTGACAATAAAAAAATCAAAAACACTTCCCAAGATGGCGGGTGCCAGGCTGACCAGTTGAAGTTACCACGAACGGGCATTTTCCTCGCTCCGACGGTATTAATGCCGAAGCTGACCCGATGGCATGCCGGTGCTTTGGGCCAATACTGAGATCAATCAGATTCGAACGGCCGCAAAAAAACTCGCAACCGCCGCTGCGCCGTGGCACCCGCTATTGACTAGCGGCGGCGTCCGGCCCAACAGATGCGTTGGCGTGTTCGGCAACAGCGGGCAGATAGATGTTAAATGTCGTGCCTTTGCCCACGAGGCTTTCGACGATGATGGTGCCCTCATGGGTGGCAACGACCCCCTGCACGACTGAGAGCCCCATTCCCTTGCCTTCACCCATCGGCCGGGTCGTAAAGAACGGATCAAAGATCTTTTCCATGGTGGCAGCATCCATACCTGTGCCGTCATCACGGATCATGAGGCGAACCACCTCACACTGCTGAGGCTGAGGCTGAGGCTTATACCAGGCGGCAAATTGAGGTCTTGCAGCACACTCTTCAGCGAGCATCACTTGATCGAGACAGATTTCAATGCGACCAGACCGGCCGCTCATCGCCTGCATGGAGTTGGTGACGAGATTCATGATGACTTGCTGAATCTGCGCCTCATCGCCAAGCACCTGCGGTATATCCGGTGCACTGCGCACCTCAATCACGATCTGTGGCGGCAGCGCGGGCTGTAAGGTACGCACGGATTGTTCAATGATCGAATGCAGTCCGGTGGGTTTGCGTTGCGTCGTCTGGCGGCCGCTGTAGGCCATGATTTGCTGCACCAGACTGCGTCCGCGCACCGCGGCCCTGCGTATTTCATCGATACTGATCCGCACCGATTGGGGGTCACTCCCGGCGTCCTCGGCTACAATTTTTGCGTTGCCCAGGATGGCGGTAATGATGTTATTAAAATCATGTGCGATACCGCCGGCCAGAGTGCCAATTGCAGCCATTTTTTG
>CAIWNB010000031.1 GCA_903913965.1 uncultured beta proteobacterium | reverse complement strand
CTCAACCGTCGCGCTCTTGGTGGCCTTGAGCAGAATTTCGCCGTTAGCGCCACGCACCACACCATCGGCACGAATGATGCCGCTGTTGCGGATCAAGCCTGCATAGATGCCGACCTTGCCGCTGTTGGCAATGATCTGGCCGACGTTGACCGCCTGATTATCCGGCGCGTCGATCTGCACACGGAGATTGGGCGTGCCGGAATCGACCAGATCAACCGTCTTGCCGGCAGCAAGTATCACCTCGCCCTGCGAACTGCTAATGACACCATGGTTCTCAACGTTCGGCGCAACCAAGTAAACCTGCCCGCCGCTTGGTGTCGTGATGGTGCCTTGATTGACCACGCTAGCTGCCCCGGGCGTGTCGGTAAAGCGCATACGACCGGCGAGAAAATCGGCGTTCGACAAATTCAGTGTAGACGCCACCAACCCGGCGACATCAATGGTCGAACCGGCGCCAAACAACACGCCGTTGGGGTTCAACAAAAACACGCGGCCGTTCGACTGCAAAGTGCCAAGAATGATCGAAGGGTCAACACCAACCACCCGATTCAGAACCGTGCTGGCGGCAGACTGCTGAATGAAACGCGTGACCTCGTTGCTGCCGATCGAAAAGCCCTGCCAGTTGATGATCGAGCCGGGCGAGTTGGTGATACTTAGGATATTGCCGTTCTGTCGGGCAGAAACCTGACCATTGACGACGGACAAACCGTAGGGATTAGCCAGCGCACCATGCGCGACAAAGCAGGAGGCAACCGCCATCGCGATAGCTTTGGCTTTGGCATGCGGCCGAGGTAATAACGCATACGGCCTGCGAACGCCCGATTGCTCCAATAACGGTCTGTGATAACGATTCGTTTTTCCCACACTCGCCCCCGACAGATACGCCACACTAGCTTCGATCGCCCATGCTAACGAAACAAACATGAGCCAATGACAATGAACTGTTGATATTGTAGGGAATTTTTGTTTTTTGCGACAGGCATTACTGCGCAAAAAAGACATCCGCATACCGCCCGGAACGCTGGTCACCCAATCACGGTTTTAGCCCGGTCACGGTAGTAACGGCAGAATCACGCCAAACTGCATATCACCCACCCCGCAGCGCAAGGCCCGCAGGCGCAGGGCCGGCACAATCAGGTCTTGGCTGCGCGCTTCCCGAGTGAAAACCGGTCCAACAGGAAAATCTTGCGCTTTTCAGCGCGGATATAGCCACGCAATTGCAAATCCTTAACCACCCGGCTGACCATCTCCCGCGAAGCACCGATCATGCGGGCAATTTCCTGCTTGGGCGGCGCCTTGCTCACGACCAACGAACCATCGACCTCCTCGGCATGGTCCAGCAGCAGGCGAGCGACGCGGCCGTAGACGTCGACCAGCGCCAGGCTTTCAATTTTGCGATCAGCCTCACGTAAGCGTTTGACCAGATTGCCGATAATCACCATCGCCAGTTCAAAATTTTGCTGCAGCGCCGCCGTAAAACCCGCCTTCGACAGGCGCAACATACGGCAAGCTTCAAGCGTTTCAACACTGGCGGAGCTCGGTTGCCCGTCAAGCAAGCCCATCTCGCCAAAAAACTCGTTCACACCAAGTACGGCAAGGATCACTTCGCGCCCCTGCTCGTCAGGAATCAGCACCTTGACGCGTCCGGACACGATCAGATACAGCGCGTCGGTCTGCTCGCCCTCCCGCAAAATAAAACTGCCGCGCGGATAACTGCGTTGCTGCAGACATGGTTGGAGCAGGTTCAATTGTTCTTCGTTCATCGAAGAAAATAATGGAACCGCCTTGAGGATATTTGAGTTCATCGCGTCACTCCCAATCGGATACAGCGCAATGGTGTTTTCTCACCATCGTATTCTACCTCATGGATACGTGGCTTCCCATTTTCAACAGACAGCTCAATGTGATTATTACACTGACGGCACAACCTATATCAGGTCTGTGCCAAACGCCACTATCATTGGCCGTTAACGGCATTTTTTCGAACTTCTTGATCCGCAACAATACCGCCTCGACAATTGTCTGCCTTGAAAGAAGTGGCGGCACCGTGCAAAGCGACCAGCGCAGCCGATTTAAGGCTCGACATAGCGACGGCTGGCCTGCGAAAATATCCTTTCCCTGCAAAACATTACGAAATCGCCCGATACCATGAGCACAAATAACAAACACTGCCGTCTTCTGATCCTCGGCTCCGGCCCTGCCGGTTATACCGCCGCCGTCTACGCCGCGCGCGCCAACCTGAACCCCGTTCTGATCACCGGTATGGCCCAGGGCGGCCAGCTGATGACTACCACCGAGGTCGATAATTGGCCGGCAGACGCGATGGGCGTGCAAGGTCCTGAACTGATGGAGCGCTTTCTAAAGCACGCCGAGCGCTTCAAAACAGAAATGATTTTTGATCAGATCCACACCGTGAAACTACAGGAGAAACCGCTGACGCTGATCGGCGACAACGGCACCTATACCTGCGACGCGCTGATCATCGCCACCGGCGCCTCGGCCATGTATCTCGGCCTGCCCTCGGAAGAAGCGTTCATGGGACGCGGCGTATCAGGCTGCGCCACCTGCGATGGCTTCTTCTACAAAGGCCAGCCGGTCGCCGTCGTTGGTGGCGGCAACACGGCGGTTGAAGAAGCGCTGTACTTGAGCAATATCGCCAGCCATGTGACGGTCGTGCATCGCCGCAACAAATTCCGTGCTGAGCCCATCATGATCGACAAGCTGAATGAAAAAGTGGCCGCCGGCTCGATCACGGTCCTGTGGGACCACGTGCTCGACGAGGTGCTGGGCGACAAATCCGGCGTAACCGGCATGCGCGTCAAAAACGTCAAAACCAACGCCACCACCGACAAGACGCTGCAAGGGGTGTTCATCGCCATCGGACACCGTCCGAACACGGAAATTTTCGCCGGTCAGGTTGATATGCAAAGCGGCTACATCACCACCCATGGCGGTCTCGCTGGTAACGCGACGGCGACCAATATTCCAGGGGTGTTTGCTGCCGGCGACGTGCAGGATCATGTCTACCGTCAAGCCGTGACCAGCGCCGGCACCGGCTGCATGGCCGCCCTCGACGCTCAACGCTATCTCGAGTCATTGGCCGGCTAAGCCGGCTGGCGCATCGCCGGATGCCAGGCGCCATGAAAAAGCGCCCGCCTGAAGGCGTGCCACCACCGACCGAGGCACTCGATACCCTGTTGCCCGACGTCACACGCCTGCCCGACCACGGGCGGGCCTTGCATCCACGTCGTAAAATCCCGCCCATTGTCCGTCCCCGGACAGAAGATGAAGACGCACCGTCCGCCGACCTCTTGAGCGACCCCGCCGACTGGAATGACGAGCGCGGCGATGAAGGCACTTACGTGCGCGACGGCATGCAAGCGCAAACGCTGCGCAAACTGCGGCGCGGACATTGGAACACCGAAAGCCAACTCGATTTACACGGCTACACCAGCACCGAGGCGCGCCTGGCACTGGTGACTTTTCTGCGGGAATGCCAGGACGCAGGCGCACGCTGCGTGCGTATCGTGCACGGTAAAGGGCTGCAATCGCGGAACGGCGCGCCGGTGCTCAAGGCGAAAGTCGCCCACTGGCTGCGTCAAAGGGAAGAGGTACTCGCCTACTGCCAGGCCAAACCTGGCGACGGCGGCAGCGGTGCCGTCGTCGTTCTACTGAAGACGCGGCGCTAGCGCCGCGCCAGCCGCATCAAATCGCGGCTTCGTTGATCTCGCCAGTGCGAATGCGGACGACCTGGTCCACGCTCGAAATGAAAATCTTGCCATCGCCGATTTTTCCGGTGCGCGCCGCTTTGATGATCGCCTCAACCGCACTATCGGCCAGTGATTCAGGCACCACCACCTCGATTTTTACCTTGGGCAAAAAGTCGACGACATATTCAGCGCCACGATAAAGTTCGGTGTGGCCTTTTTGACGACCAAAGCCTTTCACTTCAGTCACGGTCAAGCCGCTCACCCCGATTTCCGACAGCGCTTCGCGCACTTCATCAAGCTTGAACGGTTTAAAAATCGCTTCAATTTTTTTCATCGTGATCTCCCACATACTGGTTTTACTGCTCGCCCGCAGCGGGCGCCTAAACTCTAGTATAGCCCAGCAGAGCGCAAAACCTGCGGCTGCCTAGTCAAAGCGGTGGCGGTATTTGTTGGTAATCGGATAGCGCCAATCTTTGCCAAAGCCGCGCGGCGTGATGCGGATGCCGACCGGCGACTGCCGGCGCTTGTATTCACTAATACGCAACAACTGGATGACGCGCTCGACATCCTTGCGCGCATAACCAGCCGCCTCGATTTCAGCCGGTGAACGATTGTGCTCGACATACGCTTCCATGATGGCGTCGAGCACATCATAGGGTGGCAGATTGTCCTGATCGGTCTGATCGGGGCGCAATTCTGCCGATGGCGCACGGGTAATCACCCGCTGGGGGATAACATCGGACAGTGTGTTGCGGTAATTCGCCAGCCGGTAGACCAGCATCTTGCTGATATCCTTGAGCACGGCGAAACCGCCGGCCATATCGCCGTAGAGCGTAGCGTAGCCGGTGCCCATCTCGCTCTTGTTACCCGTGGTGACGACGATCGCACCGGTCTTGTTCGACATCGCCATCAGCAAGGTGCCGCGCACACGCGCCTGGATGTTCTCTTCGGTGGTGTCAGCGGCCAGCCCGGCGAACTGGTCCGCCAATGCCGACATGAATACATCGAAGACCGGACGAATCGCGATTTCCGAATAGCGCACACCGAGCTTTTCGGCCTCTTCGCGCGCATCGATCTGGCTGATGTCGGCGGTGTACTGCGAAGGCATCATCACCGCATGCACCTTTGTCGCGCCAATCGCGTCGGCGGCAATCGCCAGCGTCACCGCCGAATCAATGCCGCCCGACAACCCCAGCAGCACCCCCGGAAAACCATTCTTGCCGACATAGTCGCGCACCCCCAGACACAACGCGCCATAGACCTCGGCTTCAGTCGATATCGGCGCCGTAATCACGCCTGGCGTCACTTGGGTGCCGTCGAGCGTGACCACCGCAAGCGCCTCTTCAAACATCGGCAACTGGTGCGTCAGTGCGCCACCGGCATCGATGACAAAGGATGCACCATCAAACACCAGCTCGTCCTGCCCACCCACCATATTGGCGTAAATAATCGGCATGCCGGTTTCACTCACGCGACGGCGCATCACCTCGTAACGGGTTTGCTGTTTACTCAGGTGGTAAGGCGAGGCATTGAGTACCAGCAAAACCTGCGCACCGGCCTCGCGTGCGAGCAGCGGCGCGCGCGCACCATCCGCCTCACGCTCGGGCGTGCGGCCGTCAGGTCCCGTCTTGGCGAGAGTCGGCCCCTGCCAAGCCCAGGTGTCTTCGCAAATATTGACCCCGAAGCGGATGCCCTTCACCTCAAACACGCAGGCCCCCTCACCCGGTGAAAAATAACGCTGCTCATCAAACACCATGTAATTGGGCAGCGCATGTTTGTGATACGTCGCCAGCACGCGACCGTCGCAAATCACGGAGGCGGCGTTAAAACGCCGACCGTCGATATTTTGCGGATGCCCGACCACCAGCGTGATCCCCTGCACAGCGGCGGCAAGACGCGCCAGCGCGGCATCGCAGTCGCGATAAAAATCATCGCGCAGCAACAGATCTTCGGGCGGATAACCGCACAGTGCGAGTTCCGGCGTGAGCAAAATATCCGCCGACTGCGCGAGAGCGCGCGCCGCAAAGTCGAGGATGCGGGTGACGTTGCCGGCGAGGTCGCCGACCGTGCAGTTGATTTGAGCAATCGCGATTTTCATGCCGCTAATATATCATTTGCCCGCCTCGCCCTGCCGTCTGCCGTGGCGGAATTTATACAACACCGCCCGCCCCCGTATCGGAACATCCATGAACGCCACCACAACGATTGAAATTTCTACGTCGCTTGCCGCGATCCCGGTCACCGCATGGAATGCACTGACTGGCGGCAATCCGTTTTTGCGCCATGAGTTTCTGCATGCGCTACACGACACCGGTTGCGCCTGTACCGCAACCGGCTGGACGCCGCACTATCTGCTCCTGCGCGAAAACGGCGCGCTGGCTGGCGCGCTGGCTGGCGCGATGCCGCTCTATCTGAAGACGCATTCTTACGGCGAATATGTGTTTGATTGGGCCTGGGCAGACGCTTATCAGCGCCACGGCCTTGACTATTACCCGAAGCTGCTCAATGCGGTCCCGTTCACGCCGGTCGGCGGCAGCCGTCTGCTCGCGGCGACCGATGAACACCGGCGCCTCCTGCTCGCCGCCGCATTGGCCGAAGCACGCGACAGCGACGTGTCCTCACTGCACATCCTGTTGCCCCCGCCCGCAGAAGCCGAGGCCATGGCCGCCGCCGGCATGATGTTAAGACAGGGCGTGCAGTTTCATTGGAACAATGCGGGCTATACCGATTTCGAAGAGTTTCTGGCCAGTCTCAACCAGGTCAAACGCAAAAAGATCCGTCAGGAACGGCGGCGCGTTGTAGAGGCTGGCATTATCTTTGAGTGGGTCGAGGGGAACGCCATCAGCGAAGACCTGTGGGCGTTCTTCCACCGCTGCTATTGCACAACCTACCGGCTACATCATTCAACGCCGTATCTGAACCTCGATTTTTTTCTGCGCATTGGTCGCTTAATGGCGGAGAACATCATCATGATCGTCGCGCATCGCGACGGCAGTCCGATCGCCGCCTCACTCAATCTGCACAACGGCCATACCCTCTACGGGCGCTACTGGGGCGGACTCGAATACCATCCGGCACTGCACTTCGAAGCCTGCTATTACCAGGTAATCGAATTTTGCATTGCCCGCGGCATTCAAATCTTCGAGGGCGGCGCACAGGGCGAACACAAGATGGCACGCGGCCTGCTGCCGGTGGCGACGCAGTCGGCACACTGGCTCGCCCATCCGCAATTCGCTGCGGCGGTTGAGGATTTCCTTGCACGCGAAGGGCAAAACATTGCGGCGCACATGAACGAACTGGCCGAACGTAATCCTTACCGCAACGCCGAAGAAGGTGGAGCCGGCGATGATGTGCCGACGACAAGCACGCAAGACAACGCCCGCTGAACCGACACAAGCTGCCGGCCGCAGACAACCTCCGGCGCGACATTTCTACAGACGAAAAAAAAACGCCGCCGGAGACCCGACGGCGTTTTTCTGAGGCTGGAAGTTACTTCTTGGCGGCGGGCGCAGCAGCCGGTGCAGCAACTGGCGCTGCGGCCGGAGCCACTGCAGCAGCCGGTGCGGTCACCGCGGCTGCCGGTACCGCAGCGGGCGCAGCCTCAGCCTTGGGCGCCGGCGGCGCTTGCAACAGACCGATATCCACCAGCAATTTGCGCGAAGCCGCCTCGATCGCTGCTTCCTTCGCTGGCCAGCTCTGCTTGAGCGACTCCAGCGCGACTTTGATCTTGTCGATGTTCGGCGATGCGGTGCCAAGCTCGGCGGCCAGCGCGTCCATATCACCGTCCATCGATGCACGCACGCCATCAAGCGCAGCACGTATCTGATCACGCGCACCCAGCAATGCACGGGTGGCGTCTATCGTTTTGGCAGGGTCCTCGGTGGCAGCTCCAGCGGCGTTCACCAACGCGGTCAGGTCCTTGCCGAATTTTTTGGCCGATTCATCGGGCATTTTCCGTGTGCGATCAAGGTTTGCCAGCGCGTCGTCCTTTTCCTGCGTGACGGCCGTCAGTTTTTGCGTCACTTCATCAACCTGCATCATGCCGAAGCCGACTCCGCCAGCCGCACCCACCAGCAGCGAAACGACGCCCACCAAAATCATTTTTACCCGGTCGTTCATTTTTACTTCCCCCATGAAAATAGGCATTTCGATAAATACTGTACCGGCGGCAAAAAACCGCCTGACTCGACTTCGTTTGCGAAAAAACGTCTTCCCACAGTGCGTCGCGGAAAGCCGGTGTTTCGTGATAATTCAAGATGATATCATGCGTGGTGCCGGTTGCCTGTGAAGTAAGCCACAGCCAGCCCGAACCTGATGCACCTAACCACCCGTGATAGCATGCGGCCTTGATCCGGACACTACGATGAAATTCTGCAGTCAATGCAGCGCGCCTGTCGCGTTGCGCATCCCAGAAGGCGACGCACTGCCGCGTTATGTGTGCACCGCCTGCAGCGTGATTCACTACCAAAACCCAAAAATGGTAGTCGGCTGCATACCCGAATGGGAAGACAAAGTCCTGCTGTGCCGGCGTGCCATTGAACCGAAACGCGGCTTCTGGACGCTGCCCGCCGGCTTTATGGAAAACGGCGAAACCACCTTCAACGGTGCCATGCGTGAAACGCTCGAAGAAGCCAACGCCCGGGTTGAGATTGATTCGCTCTATGCGCTCTACAACATTCCGCATATCAGCCAGGTCTATCTGCTGTTCCGCGCACGCCTGCTGGATCTGAACTTCAGCGCCGGCGAGGAAACGCTCGAACTCAGGCTGTTCGACGAGGCGGAGATTCCCTGGAACGACATCGCTTTTGCTACCGTGCGCAACACGCTGCAGCATTACTTCGAAGACCGCCGCAAGGGCGCTTTCCCCTTTCACATGGGCACGATCGAAGCCGTCAAAGCGTAAGCCCGGCTTGATCCGCGGCACAGTCTGCGCGCTTAGACTGCGCGCAAGGCGTCAACGATTTTCAACCGCGACGCCCTCACCGCAGGCAAAAACCCGCCCATCACGCCCATGGCCAGGGCAAATGCGAGGGTCTTCAAAACGATAGACGGCGTCAGCGTAAAGCTGAACGCCAGCTCTGAGAACGACTGCCAGTTCATGGTTGAAATGGTGAACAGTTGCATGAACGAGGCGAAAAACAAACCGACACAACCACCGGTCACACCAAGCAACGCCGCCTCCAACATAAAAGCCGCCAGCACGCTGCTGCGCGGAAAACCCAGCGCGCGCAAAGTACCGATTTCAGCGGTACGCGCAGCCACCGAGGCATACATGGTGATCATCGCGCCAATCACCGCACCGATCGAAAAAATCACCGAGAGTGTAAGACCGAGGTATTTGATAAACCCGGCGAGCACCTCCGACTGATCGGCATAAAACTTCGTCTCCCGCTTGGCCTCGACGGTCAGCCGCTGATCGCTTTCGACAGCACGTTTGAATTCATCAAATCGTGCGCTGTCACCGAGCTTGACGACCACCGCCGAATACACCGGCCGGCGAAACGCCTGCATCAATTGATCAGCGTCACCCCATATCTCGGAATCAAAACCACTACGCTCCGCGTCAAACACGCCGACCACACGCCATTCGCGCTGACCAAACCACAACATCTCGCCGATGCCCGCGCCCTTGAAACGATCCGCTGCGCTACGACCGGCGATGATCTCCGAGGCCCCGGGCCTGAACATGCGGCCCTCGACGATTTTTACCTGGGGCCGCAACGTCAGGGCAGCCGTCCCCACGCCGCGTACCATGACGTTAGTCGGACGACCGCTATCGCGCTTATTGAGGTTAACCAGCACCACGGTTTCTTTTGAAACCATGCGCGCACCATCGGCACCGAGCGCCACTGTCGGCTGGCTCTCAAGCAGCGCCGCCTGCGTGCGGTCGATGATGCTCTGCACTTCGGTTTGCGCTGAGCGCCGGATCATCACAACGTTATCGTAAGACCCGGTATCGACCAGCGTCTTGCGCAAGCCTTCCTCCAGCATCAGCACCGCGGCAAACACGAACACCACCAGCGCCATGCCACCGGCGGTGAGCAGCGTGGTCCAGCGCCGCGCCCACAAATTGCGAAACGTATATGAGACGGGGATTTTCATGATCAGCCGATATTGCGCAAACCATCGACGATACGCACGCGCGTGGCGCGCCAGCACGGCAGTAGCGCCGCCACCACCGCAATCAAGGCGGCGCACGCCAGTTGCAGCCAGACCGTCTCATCATGCACGCGAAACTCCGGGAACAGCGTGCCGGTGGCTTTGCCAAAGCGGTCTGCAATCGGATAGGTGAGGACGATCCCGCACAGCGCACCGAGTCCGGCAATCACGAAAGCCTCGCCAAAAATCAGTGTCGCCAGATGCCCGCCGCCAAAACCCAGCGCTTTGAGCGTTGCGTATTCACTCATGCGCTCGCGCACTGTCATCGCCATGGTGTTCGCCATCACCACCATGATGATGAAAATAATGAGATACGAAACAATGCGAATGGCCACCACAATCGCCTCGGTCATCGAGACAAAACCGAGTTGAAATGCCTGCTCTGTTTCGGTGAGGGTTTCAGCGAGTGAATTCTTGAAGGTGGCATCTACGTTCGCCGCCACCTCCGCCGCACGATCCGCCGCACTCAATCCGATCACATACACGCCGACCGAGTTAATACGCCGCGGCGCAACCTTGCGCATGACCTCGTTGAGGTACTCCCACTGAAAGAAAAACTGTGAGACATCGGTCTTGTTGTCGGCACCATCGTAGATGCCGCGCACCACAAACTCCCAGTTACCGGGGAATATCGTACCGCGCAGACTGACACTGTCGCCGACCTTAAAGCCATAGGTATCGGCGAGCCGGCGACCGACAATCACGCCCTTGCGATCGCGCTGAAAATCACGCAGCTGCGCCGGCGGCACCACGAACTCAGGGTATAAATCAAAATAGGTCGGTGCGTGCACGGCGAATTGCGGAAAAAAATTCTTTTCTGTGATGTAGACGCCGCCAAACCAGTTGGCGTGCGAAACCGCCTTGACGCCGTCGATCTGGCGGATCTTGCCGGCGTAGGCCAATGGCAACGGAAAGACCAGAGAAATAGCGTTACGCGACACCAGCCGCGATTTCGACGCCGCCTCCGCCCCTGCATACCAGGCATCAACCACGGTACGCAGCAACCCAAACGCGACGATCGCGACCACGATGCCAAGCACGGTCAAGGCCGTGCGCAGGCGGTGACGCAGTGCGTTGCGAAAAATCATCTTGAGGTGATACACGCGGCGGTCCCCGTTAGCCTGCCAACTCGCCCTTGTCGAGCTGGCGGATGCTACGCGCCTTGGCCGCCGCATGCGGGTCATGCGTAACCATAATGATGGTCTTGCCCAGCTCGCGATTAAGCCGATCAATCAGGTTCAGCACGTCTTCGGCCGAGGCGCGATCCAGATCGCCGGTCGGTTCGTCGGCGACCAGTATGGTGGGGTCGGTGATAATGGCGCGGGCGATCGCCACCCGCTGCTGCTGGCCACCGGATAACTCGGATGGATAATGTTCGAGACGATCCGACAAGCCCACCATCGCCAGCGCGGCATGCACGTGTTCACGCCGCTCGCGCGCGCCAAGATCGGTCAGCAGCAAGGGCAGCTCGACATTCTCAAAGGCCGTCAGCACCGGCATCAGGTTGTAGAACTGGAAGATAAAACCGACGTTACGCGCACGCCAGGCGGCAAGATCCGCCTCATCGAGGGTGACGATGTCGACACAACCAACGCACAGACTGCCGCTGTCGGGCTTATCGATCCCCGCGATCAGATTCAACAGCGTGCTTTTGCCCGAGCCCGACGGCCCCATCAACGCCACGTAATCACCGGCGGCGATATCAAGCGTGATATCGGTCAGCACAGGCACGATCTGGTCGCCGCGTTGGTAGGCCTTGGCGAGATGGCGGATCTCGACGACCATTTGCGGTTGCTCGCTCATGCGATGTCGGCTACAAACCGGCTGCGGCAATCAGCGCGCGCCAGACACAACACGCATGCCGTCGCGCAATTTTTCAGGCGGCCGCAAAACGAGCTTGTCGCCGGCGGCGGCACCAGAGCGGATTTCCAGTAACTCGCCGAGCTTGTCCCCAGCCTCTACCGCGGTTTGCACGACGCGACCCTCGCGCATCACAAAGACCACGCTCTTGCCGTCGCGACTGACCACCGCCGCCGGGTGCACGGCGATGCGTGCACCGCGCTCGGCGGCAGGCACTTCCTGCGAGAGGAAAGACACCTTGGCGCTCATTTCCGGGAGGATGCGCGGATCCAGTTCGGCAAAACGCACCTTCGCCAGCACCGTCGCCTTCGAGCGATCGACGGTCGGCACCAGGCGCAACAAGCGACCGCGAAAACGCGTATCGGGCAGCGCATCGAGCTGAATCTCGCAGGGTTGATCAAGTTTCACCCGCGCGAGATTCGATTCGGACACATCAGCCTCAACTTCCAAGGTGGTCATGTCAGCCATGGTTACCACCGCAGCCTGCGAACCGGTGGCCGAGGAAAATGGCGTAATAACGTCGCCGACGTTGGCGTTCTTGGTCAGCACCACGCCGTCGAAGGGCGCGCGAATCAGCGTCTGCTCGACCGCGACCTGCGCGGCGCGATGATTGGCCTGTGCGACGGTAATGGCGGCGCGATAACCACTGACCGCGGCCCTGGCCTTTTCCAGACGCCCGATAGCGGTATCGTGCGCGGCCGGTGAGACAAAATTTTTCGCCAGCAGCTCGCGCGAACGATTGAAATTGCGCTCGGCCTCCTTGAACTCCGCCTCGCCCTGTTCGAGATTGGCCTGCGCGACATTGATACTGGCCGCCGCCTGCTCCATCGACGCGGTGACATCACGGTTTTCAAGACGCGCCAGCACTTCGTTACGGCGCACGATGGAACCCTCGCGCACGCCCAGCCATTCAAGACGTCCGGTCGCCTTCGACGCCACCGCCGCCTTGCGCTGCGCCACCACATAGCCGGTGGCATTGAGCAAGGTATATGACTGTGCGCGGTAGGCCATCGACACCGTCGCTGTTTCGACCTCCACGGGCGCCATCACATTGCGCGCAATCAACCCCGCGACGAGCAGCAGAATAAGCACCGCGATGAAAATGCGTTTGCCGTAGCGCCGCCGTGACACTGCAGGCGCAACGCCGCGATCACGCGAAATTTTCAGCTTGGAGAGATCAGGCTCAGACGACTTGGATTCAGACATTTGGCAGAGGCACCGGTGGGACGCGTGATTCGCATTACAATATCAGCCGATCTTAACAGGAGACCGTCGTGAGCGCCCCATCATCCGCCGCCAAAGCCAGCTTCCAGTGGGACGATGCCCTGCTGTTCAATGACCAGTTGAGCGAAGACGAACGCATGGTGCGCGATTCGGCGCGCGCCTATTGTCAGGACAAACTCATGACGCGCGTGCTCAAGGCGCATCGTCATGAAACCTTTGACCGCGACGTCTTCAACGAGATGGGTGAGATGGGCTTTCTTGGCTCCACCATCGAAGGCTATGGCTGCGCCGGTGTCAGCTACGTTTGTTACGGCCTGATCGCGCGCGAACTCGAACGCGTTGATTCCGGATATCGCTCGACAGCCGGCGTGCAATCAAGCCTCGTCATGTATCCGATCCATGCCTTTGGCAGCGAGGAACAGCGCCAGAAATACCTGCCAAAACTCGCCTCTGGCGATTGGGTCGGCTGCTTCGGCCTCACCGAACCGGATCATGGCTCCGACCCGATGAGCATGGTGACGCGCGCCAAAAAAACCGACGGCGGTTATTTGCTGAGCGGCGCCAAGATGTGGATCTCCAACGCGCCGGTTGCCGATGTGTTTCTGGTCTGGGCCAAAACCGACGACGGCGTGATACGCGGCTTTCTGCTTGAGAAAGGCATGAAGGGGCTCTCCGCGCCCAAGATCGAAGGCAAATTCAGCCTGCGCGTTTCGATCACCGGTGAAGTCGTGATGGATGATGTGTTCGTACCCGAAGAAAACATGCTGCCGGGCGTCAGCGGCATCAAAGGGCCGATGAGTTGTTTGAATCGCGCACGTTATGGCATCGCCTGGGGCTCCATGGGGGCGGCTGAATTCTGCTGGCACGCCGCACGCGACTACACGATGGCGCGCAAACAGTTCGGCCGGCCGTTGGCGGCGAACCAGCTGATCCAGTTGAAACTCGCCAATATGCAAACCGAAATCACGCTGGGCCTGCAAAGCGTGCTGCGTCTGGGCCGGCTGATGGACGAAGGCCGCGCCGCACCGGAAATGGTTTCCTTGCTCAAACGCAACAACGCCGGCAAGGCGCTCGACATCTCGCGTCTCGCCCGCGATATGCATGGCGGCAACGGCATCTCGGATGAATACCACGTCATCCGCCATCTAATGAACCTCGAGGTCGTCAATACCTACGAAGGCACCGCCGATATTCACGCCCTGATACTCGGCCGCGCACAGACCGGTATCTCAGCGTTCTAGACCAAGGCCGATAGCGGCCACGCCCGGTGGCCTTCACGGTCACGCGGGCTGGCGAAACGCCGCCGAACCCGGCCCGCAATGGCCTGCACTGCGACCCCATCGATCGTTAATAGGCACCGCCAAGCCGTTGGCGCGCATCGCTTTGGTGCATTGCAACAATAAAGCTGCTATAATCAGTCACGGTTACGCATTATTCGCACGTAACTCCTTGATCATTTTATATTTGCAATTGGCATGGCGCTTGCTTTTGTCTTGCAACAACAACCGCCAAAAAGGACTCAAAATGCCTGTCGAGACGCTGCATGAAGGAATGTCAGTCGATTTTGCCGATGTGCTGTTAATCATCAATATTTTTGCCATCAGTCTGTTGCTGGGCATACTTTATATCG
>CAIWNB010000030.1 GCA_903913965.1 uncultured beta proteobacterium | reverse complement strand
GGCGGCACCTTATATCTGATGGTGGTGTTGTTGCTGGTCGCACTCACGGTGATTGTTGAGCGCGGCTGGTACCTGTATCGATCGATGGCCGGTGGCAAGGACATCAACGAGCGCATCGCGGCGATGCCGCGCGGGCGCACCGATCAGCTGGAAAAGGAACTCAAGCAGGCCGACGATCTGCCGCACGCGGAATTGCTCAAAGTTGCGCTCAGTCACCCGGATATCAATGACCGTCAGGTGCTGGCCGATCGTTTGGAAGAAGCGATCCTGCACGAGATTCCGAAGCTCGATCGCTCTTTGTGGATCCTCGACACTGCCGTGACACTGGCGCCGTTGCTCGGTTTGTTTGGCACCATCGTCGGCATGTTTAATGCCTTTTCCGGCCTTGGGCAAAATGGCGCGGTAGCAGCTCAGGTAACCAGCGGCGTGGCGGAGGCTTTAATTGCGACGGCCAGCGGTCTGTTTATAGCGATGCTCGGGGTTTCGTTCCTGAACAGCCTGAACAACCGCGTACGGCACCTCGCCCATCAGTTGGAAACACTTAAGCAGATGCTGATCAATCGCTTTGGTCACGCTGGTGCGCATGACACACAGCGCAACGGCCTGGCCTCGGTAGCCCTGGCCAGAACGGGTAGTTAGGTCGTGCGTTATTTCGAAGTAAAAAAGCCGCGCATCGAGATTATTCCGATGATCGACATTATGCTTTTTCTGCTGGTGTTTTTTATCATGATTGCGTTGAAGATGATTCCTACAAGCGGCTTGATCGGTCATCTACCGGCCACCGCTACCAGTGAAAATCTGCCGAAAACAAAAGTCATGATCGAGATCCACCAGGACGGCAGTCTCATGGTGGATCAACAAACCATGACGTTGTCGGCGCTCAAGACGAAATTGCGCGAGCTCTCTGAAGGTAAGACGGTGGTGACAATCGCCGGTGCGGCAACCGTTTCGATGCAACAGCTGGCCGACGTGATGGATGCCTGCCGGCAGAGCGGTGTGACGCAGATTGGTCTGGCAACCCGCAATGCAAATTAGTGCTGCGCGCGCCGGCCGCCGGCGTCCGCTGTCGTGGGGAAAGACGCTGCTGATTGCCATGGTGGTCGAGGCGGCGTTGATCGTCGGTTCGGGCAGCCTGATACTCAACGCGATGGCGAGGACCGAGCAGGCGGTGGAGCCGCCGCTCGAAGTGCTGTTTGACGACGTTAAAAAAGAAGAGCCGCGTCCAGAGCCGCCCAAACCCAAACCGGCACCCAAGCCCGAGGTAAAACTCAAACCAGTTCCTGTGCCGACGCCGCCGGTCGCCGCACCGCAACCAGTGGCGCCGCAGACGGTCAATGTCACCGCTGCCGTCAGCCCCGCAGTCGAGGCGCCTGTCGTAGTGGCTGCTGCCGCGCCGGTCACTCCGCCCCCGCCAGCGCCGAACAATGCCGCGGCTCAACGTGAAGCTGAATTTGCCGCCAAGGTTAAAGCGGCGATACAGGCGGCGGTGGTGTATCCGTCGGCTGCGCGCTCGATGGGTTTTGTCGGCAAGGCGCGCGTCGAGTTTTCATTGCGGGACGGCGTGCCGTCGAAAGTGAAAATCATTCAGGGCAGCAACATCGTCATGATCGATCGCGCGGCGCTTGCCGCCGTCGCCAATGCGGCTTATCCGGAAACGCCGGACTCGCTCAAGGGCAAAGAGCAGGTGTATCAGGTCACGGTCTTGTTTGAACTCACCCCGGCACGCTAGGTCGGTAGTAAAGATCAGGTGCCGGCGTTATCGCCACATCCCAATATGGATCAAATGATGCCATCGAATTCCGTCGCATCACGTTACAGTTCGTTATCAATTTTCCTGCATTGGTTGATGCTGGCATTGATGATCGCCGTTTATGCCACGATGGAGCTCAAGTCTTACACTGACAAGGGCAGTGATTTGCGGGCGGCGCTGGCGGTCTGGCATTACACGGCCGGTGTGCTGATTTTTGTACTGGTATGGCTGCGCATCGTGGCGCGTCAGCAAAAGCAACTACGCGTCGATCACGATGCCTCACCGGCGTGGCAGCGCGCACTGGCCCGGGCAACACATCTCCTGTTATATGTGCTGATGATCGGCATGCCGCTGCTGGGCTGGTTGATTCAGTCGGCGAAAGGGCAGCCAGTGGTGTTTTTCGGTTTTGAATTGCCGATGCTGCTGGCGAAGGATGAATCGCTGGCGCGTTTGTTCAAACAACTGCACCAGGCTTTTGCCAATTTCGGCTACGGCGTGATTGCCTTGCATGTGGCCGCTGCGCTCTTTCATCACTGGGTGTCACGCGATGACACCTTGCAGCGCATGCTGCC
>CAIWNB010000029.1 GCA_903913965.1 uncultured beta proteobacterium | reverse complement strand
GGCGATGTCGGCGCGGCTGATTAACGTCTTGCGGCCGTTGATGATGATCTTGTCGCCTTTGATCACGGTGTTGGTTTTGTAATTCGGCACATCGGTGCCGGCATCCGGCTCGGTCATGCAGATGGCAAGGATGGCTTCGCCAGTGGCGACGCGCGGCAGGATTTTGCGTTTGATCGATTCGGGGGCGTAGGTGTTGATGATGCGTGTTTGTGTGCCGACTTCGCCGAGCACCGCCATCGCCGTGACATAACAGACCTTGCCGATTTCCTCGAGCACCAGCACGGTGTCGAGGATGCCGAGGCCGGAGCCGCCGTATTCGGGCGGCACCGACATGCCGAGCACGCCGATCTCGGCGAGCGTCTTCATGTTTTCGGCGGGCCAGGTGCCGTCGAGATATTTGATCGCGCGCGGCGCGAATTCTTTTTGGCACACCTTGCGCACGGTGTCGACGAGGGCGCGTTGCTCTTCGCTGATGCTGAAATCCACGGCGGTTTCCTTCTAGGCGGTTTGGTTATTGATAGTAGGGCGGGTAGCCGCCCGGTTCGGCGGCGAGCAGGCGCAGCAAGGCGTGCCATTCAAGCACACCGTAGGGACGGCGCGTGCCGGGTTGATAGAGGTGCGCGGTTTTCTCCAACACCTCTTGCGGCGGCAGGGTGATTTCATCGCCTGCACTCATCGCGTCAAGCTGGGCGCGGCAGGCGAGTTCGAGCTGATACATGGTGTTGAAGGCCTGCTGAATGGTGGCGCCGCAGGTCAGCAGGCCGTGATTGCGCAGGATCATCGCGTCGTGCGGGCCGAGATCGACCACCAGGCGTTCGCGCTCGGCGAGATCAATCGCCGGGCCTTCGTAATCGTGATAGCCCAGGTGACCGGCAAAACGCATCGAGGTCTGCGTCATCGGCAAGAGGCCGCTTTTCACCGACGACACCGCCATGCCGGCACGCGTATGCGTGTGGATGATGCAACCGACATCCGGGCGCGCCTTGTGGATGGCGCCGTGAATCACATAGCCCGACTTGTTGATGCCGTAGTCGGTGTCGGGTGTCGACAGGATGTTGCCCTCGACGTCGATCTTGACCAGGCTCGACGCGGTAATTTCCTTGTAGAGCAGGCCGTAGAGATTGATCAGCAGGTGATCGTCGCTGCCGGGGATGCGCGCGGTGATGTGGTTATAGATGAGATCCGACATGCCGTAGCGGTCAATCAGCCGGTAACAGGCGGCGAGGTTGACGCGTGTTTCCCACTCGGCGGCGCTGACTTGCTGCTGCACGGAGGGGAAGAGGGTCGAATAACGGTCGGTCATGGCGGGCGGCGGCTCGAATGGCGGGGATGAAACAGCCTCGTGATTATAGGCCGCGCCCCGCCGCCGCGGCAATTTGGCGGCGGCGTGATTGACGCTGCCGCGCGGCGTGCAATAGACTTGCCCGCTCTTTTTGCCGCCACCCGGCCCCCGCCATTTTTTAAAGGAAACGCGATGCATACGCCGATCGTTCACGAATCGTATACGGGCAAGGAACACTGGACCAAAAAAGGCGAGGTCAAACTTTTCCTTTATGAAAAACCGGCGACCACCGCACAAAAACGCGGCACCATCCTGTTCGTTCACGGTTCTTCGATGGCCTCGCAGCCGACCTTCGACCTGCAGGTGCCCGGTCGGCCGTATTCATCGGCGATGGATTATTTTGCTGCGCAGGGTTTCGATACCTGGTGCTTCGACATGGAGGGCTACGGCCGCTCCGACAAAATCCGCCCGATCAATTGCGACATCTCCAATGGTGCCGATGATGCAGAGGCCGCCACCGACTACATCATGAAAACGCGCGGCGTGCAGCAATTCATGGTCTACGGTATTTCATCGGGCGCGCTGCGTGCGGCGATGTTCGCCGAGCGTCATCCCGAGCGCGTCTCGCGCCTCGCTCTTGACGCCTTTGTCTGGACCGGTGAGGGCAGCCCGACGCTCGACGACCGGCGCAAGAAACTGCCGCAATTCATCAACGTCAACCGGCGTCCGATCGACCACGCCTTTATGCGCAGCGTCTTCACGCGTGATCACGCCGGCTGCGCCGAAGACAAAGTGATTGAAATCTTTGCTGACCGTGTGCTTGAACTCGACGACTCGGTACCGACTGGTACCTATGTGGATATGTGCTCGAAGTTACCGGTGGTCGATCCGAAAAAAATCCACGCCGCGACCATCGTCATGCGCGGTGAGTTCGATGGCATTGCCGGCTTCAACGATCTGATTGAATTCTTCAAGCTGCTGCCGAACCCCGACAAAACTTTCAGCGTGATGGCCGGTATCTCGCACGCGAGCTTTCAGCAGATCAACTATATGCAGGTTTATCACATCCTGCTGTCGTTCTTTATGCAGCCGGAGCCGATTTACAAGGGTGAGCATTAAGCGCATCGTATTGCGCTGGTTGCCCGTTAACTCCTTCCCCTCTTGAGGTGAAAGATCCGGTAAGGCGCAATAAGCGTAGCGCATTGCGCCGCATGGCTCGTTGCTTTGGGGGAGGCGGCGCTTCAAGTTAGTTCGGGTAGGGCGCAATAAGCGCAGCGCATTGCGCCGTATGGTTCGTTGCTTGGAGTGAAACGGTGCTTCAAGTGTGCCGGAGGCATCCCGACCGCTGCTTACTTTTCTTGCTTCACCAAGAAAAGTAAGCCAAAGAAGGCGAGCCCCGTTCACCGGTCCTGCGGACTGCCCTGCGCTGCTCGCCACGCCGGGCGGCTGCGCAAATCGCCCTCGCGATAAAACTGCGAGGGCGCAGACCGTGCTCGCCGACTTCCCCCGGCGAGGCTGTGCTGCTTGGCGGCTCTCAGTGGGAAGAAGGACTGAGCGTCGATGTTTTCACTCTATCGTGGTTATGCAAAAGCAAGCAGCCGCCGGACTATTCCGGCCAACAAAGGTTCGAGGCGACGATGAAGTTGTATTTTCGAAATTACCTAATTGCTGCCACTGCACTGGCGTCGATAAATGTTAGCGCTGCGCAACCCGTAACGGCAACCCAAAGCTATCCCACCAAACCCGTCCGCTTTATCGTCGGCTTCGCCCCTGGCGGCGCCACCGATATCATCGCGCGTGCGCTGGCGCAGAAGCTCTCCGATGCATTCGGTCAGCAGGTGGTGGTCGACAACCGTGCCGGTGGTGGCGGCACGATAGCGGCGATGATGGCGGCGAAGTCACCGCCCGATGGTTACACCATGTTGATGGGCACCATTAGCACGCTGGCCACCAACGTCAGCACCTACAAGAATCTGCCCTACGATCCGCTCAAGGATTTCGCGCCGGTGACGCTGGCAGCGGCCACGCCGTATTTCGTCACGGTCAATGCAAGCCTGCCCTCGACGCTGAAGGATTTCATCGCGCTGGCGAAGGCCAAGCCGGGTAGCATGAATTTTGGTAGCTCGGGCGCGGGTGGCGGCGCGCATTTGTCGGCCGAGTTATTCCGCTCGATGGCGGGCATTGAACTCACGCATATTCCGTATAAGGGCGCGGCGCTGGCACTCACCGATGTGATCGGCGGCCAGATCCAGATGAGTTTCAGCCAGCCGCTGATCGTGCTACCGCATTTGAAGAGCGGTCGCGTCAGGGCGCTGGCAATCACCAGCGCGAAACGTTCCGTCGCTTTGCCAGAATATCCAACGATCGCCGAGTCAGGTTTGCCAGGTTATGAGTCGTCTTCGTGGCAGGGCATCGTGATGCCGGCGCGCACACCGCCGGCGATCATTGCGCGTTTGCACGACGAGCTGGTGAAGGGTCTGCGGGCCAAAGACATCGGCGAGCGGCTGGCCGCCGAGGGCACCGATCCCGGAGGCAATACGCCGGCCGAGTTCGGTGCCTATATCAAACGTGAAATTGAAAAATGGGCTCGCGTGGTAAAAAGCGCCGGCCTTAAAACAGATTAATGAATTAACGGATTAACCCATTGATGTCGGCGCTGAAGTGGCTTGGTTATTCGCCGCGTATGCCGGTGGCTTTGATGACCTTCGCCCACTTGTCGACTTCGGCGCGGAAGAACTGATCGAACTGCGCCGGTGAGTTGGCGACGGCCTCGATACCGAACGAAGTGAATTTTTCCTGCACGTCGGGCAATCTGACGGTGCGACCGAAATCTTCACTGATTTTTGTGACGATGGCCGCTGGTGTGCCGGCCGGTGCGAAGACCGCGTTCCACAAACTGTGTTCATAGCCTTTGACGCCGGCTTCCTGCATGGTCGGGATGTCGGGCGCGGCCGGCGAGCGTTTCGCCGTGGTCACGGCGAGTCCGCGCACGCGGCCTGATTTCACATGCGGCAGACAGACCGGCAGTCCGGCCATGTAGAACACCACTTCGCCGGAGATCACTTGTTGCAGCGCCTGCGGTCCACCTTTGTTCGGCACATGCGTGTATTGGCTGCCGGTCATATAGCCGAAGAGTTCACCGGCCATGTGATCCGAGTTGCCGATCCCTGCTGATGAAAACAGAATGTCGCCGGGCCGCTTTTTCGCCAGCGCGACCAACTCCTTGATGGTCTTGGCGGGGAAGGCCAGATTGCTGCAGACGATATGCGGCATCGAAGTCACCAGCGCCACAGGGGCAAGGTCTTTTAACGCGTTGTATTCGAGGCGCGTGTAATACGACTGTGCAATGGCGATGCCGCCATTCGCAAAGAGCAGCGTGTAGCCATCGGCCGGCGCCTTGGCGGTGAGTTCGGCGGCGATATTGCCGCCGGCACCGGCACGATTGTCGACGAGCACGTTTTGTCCGAGGATTTCACCGAGCCGCGGGCCGATCAGGCGCATTGCCACGTCGGTGCTGGAACCGGCGGCAAAACCGACCAGCACGCGTAGTGGTTTAACCGGGTAGGTTTGCGCGAACGCAGCGCTGCCGAAACAGGGGGCAAACATTGCGAGGGTCAAGGCGGTCATCGAACGATGAAGTGTCGTCAGTGTCATGGGGGCGCTCCGCAGAGTGGGATGGGCGTCTGGCAAACATTGGTACTGGCTGGAGTCGTTGATTATAGGTGACATTGAGGTGCGGCCGGATGCGGGTGTGTATATCTGAGCCAGGGTTGGTGCAGGCGGCACAAAGTCTGGTGTTGTGGCTGTCGTGGTGATTGCGATGTGGCAGAATGACGCGCTGATTTTAAAAAGTGACGCCGGCCAAAGGCGTCGCATAGAGTGACCACAGGAGAGGAAAGAAAATGAAAACGAGCTATGCGCTTTTGACACGATGCATGTTGCTGGCGGCGTTAGGTGCGGTTGCGCCGGGCGCACTCCATGCACAAACCGCCGAGGCGGTTAAGCCCATCCCACCGATGCAGCCCGTGCCGTCCACGGTACCCGGTCGTCCCGACGTGCCGAATGCAGAGGTCGAAAAGCAGTTGCGCAATACGCCGCCGCTGCCGTTCCCGCTGGCCGAAGAAAAGCTGCCGCTGAGTGATTTGAAAGTGCCCAAGGGCTTCAAGGTTGAGGTCTATACGAGCGGGATTGCCAACGCGCGTTCGCTGCGCATGGGCGACAAGGGTACGCTGTTCGTCAGCAACCGCCTGCTCGACAAGGTGTGGGCGGTGGTTGATCGCAACGGCAAACGCGAGAACAAGGTGATTGCTTCCGGGCTCGACCGGCCCAACGGCCTGGCCTTTCATAAAGGCACTTTGTATATCGCCGAGGGGACACGGATTTCCAAACTGGAAAACATCGAGGACAACCTCGACAATCCGCCCAAGCCGGTGGTCATCTATAGTGACTTCCTCAATCACCAGTCACACGGCTGGAAGTTCATGGGTATCGGCCCCGACAACAAGCTCTACGTGAACGTCGGCGCACCGTGCAATATCTGCGAACCGCCGGAAACCAATTCGCAGCTGCGCCGTATTAATCTCGATGGCAGCAACCCCGAGGTGGTGGTGCGCGGCGTGCGCAATTCAGTCGGCTTTGACTGGCACCCGGAGACCAAGGAGCTGTATTTCACCGATAACGGTCGCGACTGGCTGTCCGAAGATTTGCCCAACGATGAGTTGAACCGCGTCACCAAACAGGGTCAACATTTCGGTTTTCCGTATTGTCATCAGGGCGACTTCACCGATCGCGAGATGGGTTGGGGGCGCAGTTGTACCGAGTTTGAAAAACCCGTCGCCCTGCTCGGGCCGCACACCGCCGCGCTGGGCATGCGTTTTTACACCGGAAAAATGTTTCCCGCCGAATATCGCAATGGCATTTTCATTGCGCGTCACGGCTCGTGGAATAAATCGAAGAAGTTGGGCGGCGATGTCATTTATGTCACGATGAACAAGGACGGGTCGGTCAAATCGTATGCGCCCTTCCTCACCGGCTTCCTGCAAAACAACAGCTATGTCGGACGTCCGGTCGATGTGCAGATGATGAAGGACGGTTCCTTGCTGGTGTCGGATGACCATGGCGGCGCGATCTACCGCGTCAGCTATGACGCCGGCGGTAAAGTGGCGGCGCGTTGATGCGCCAACGCGTCTGGCGCGTGATCACGGCGGCCCTCGCGGCCGCCGTTTTTTCCGCGACCGCAATACTGGCGCAGGCTGCGGAGAGCAGCGAGCGCCTGCTCGACGCCTGCCTTGCCTGTCATGGCGACGCGCAACGCGGCGCCTTGCCGAATGTGCCTGCGCTGGGTGCGCAGCCCTTCGATTACCTGACGATACAGCTCTATATGTTTCGCGAAAAAATGCGTGTCGTTGAACCGATGACCTCGATGCTCGCCGGGGTCAAGGACGATGAACTCAAACGTCTTGCCGCGGCAATCGCGAAGTTACCCGCGCCCTTGCCGGCGGATGGGCCGACTGATGCCGCGCGTGTTGAGCGCGCGCAGGCGCTGGTGGTCCAGCATCGCTGTAATTTCTGTCACAACCGTGATTATTCAGGCCAGCAGAACGTGCCGCGACTGGCTGCGCAACGCGAGGACTATTTGTTGAAGGCGCTGCGTGACTACAAGTCCAATGCGCGTCGTGGTTACGATGCGACGATGGACGACGTGTTGTATCCGCTCAACGACGATCACTTTCGCGATCTCGCCCATTTCCTCTCGCGTCAGCGTTGAGGCGGCGTCGTAGCGCTGACGCCGCGGCGTACTGTGCCGTTTTTGTCGGGTCTAAAACGCGGGTCTTGCCAGATGGTCAGGCGGCTTGATGGAATGCCAGCGGCAGGAAGCTGCGTTTACCAGGCGATGACGCGCCCCTGTTGATCGAAAAAGCCACCGCTGGTCGCGGGCTCCAAGGTATCGATGACTTGCAGGATGCGTGCAGCCGCCGTCGCCGCGGTTTGAACTTCAAGACCGCTTTTGGCGAAGCGTGACGACAAGCGGGTGGCGACGGTGCCCGGATGCATGGCCACGCAAATCGCTTCTGGCCGTGTGCGGCGCAGTTCAATGGCAGCGGTATGCACCAGCTGGTTTAACGCCGCCTTTGACGCGCGGTAGCTGTACCAACCGCCCAGCCGGTTGTCACCGATGCTGCCGACGCGTGCGGACAGCGTGGCGAACACCGCTTTGCCGCTGCGCGGCAGCAGCGGCAAAAAATGTTTCATCAAGAGCGCCGGTCCGATGGCGTTGATCGCAAAGGCGCGGGCGAGCGCGACAGCATCCAGTTGCCGCCAGGTTTTTTCGGCGACGCAGCCATCGCCTTCGAGGACGCCGGTGGCATCGATGATTAGACGGACTTCCGTGCCGCAATCGGTGATTACGCGGGCGGCCGCTTCTATGCTGGCTTCTGCAGTGAGGTCAAGCGGGATGTCGCCGCCTCTTGAGCAGGCGGCGACGTTGTGAAAGCGGGCGTCTGTTTCCAGCAGGGTTTGCAGGGCATGACCGATGCCGCCACTGGCGCCAACGATTACCGCCATGCCACCGCTTGGCATCGCGTGGGCTACGCTCGCCGGATGGTTATCGCTCATGCGACGGCCTTTGGGCTCGCCTGTTCAGCGCTGGTTGTCGCTGTGGTGGCCGGCGGCTGACGGTGTGGCGCGCCACAGTCCACGCAGCCGCAGAAAAATCCCGTAGAAAAATTCCAGGACGGTCAGCACCGGTGCGGTCGAGCACAGGCGTGCGGGCAGGGCGAG
>CAIWNB010000028.1 GCA_903913965.1 uncultured beta proteobacterium | reverse complement strand
GTGCAGATCGTGGTGCCCAACGCGCCCGGTGGCGGGCCCGATCTGATCGCGCGCCTGCTGGCACCGAAGTTTGCCGAGACCTTTCGGCAAAGTGTGGTGGTGGAAAATCGTTCGAGTAATAACGGTATCGTCGGCAGTGAATACGGCGCGCGCGGTGCGCCCGACGGCTCGGTGATTACCGTCGGCAATGCCGGCACGCACGCCATCAACGCCACGCTCTACAAAAAACTGCCCTACGATCCGCAGCGCGATTTTCTCGCCGTCAGCGAAGTTGCCAATGCGCCGATGGCGCTGGTTACCAGCGGCCGGCTGCCGGCCGGCACCTTGCGTGAATTTCTTGCCGAGGCGAAAAAAGCGCAGGGCCGTTTCAATATCGCCGTCGCCGGTGCGACCGGTGAAATCGCCGGCAATGCGCTGAAGATGATGGCGCAGGTTGAGATGAACAACGTCAACTACAAGGGCGGCAGTCCGGCGGTGATCGCGGTGATCGCCAACGAGGCGCAGATGACGCTGACCAACTACACGGCGGTCGCCGCGCAGGTGGATGCCGGCCGTTTGAAATTGCTCGCCGTGACCAGTGCGCAACGATCCACGCAATTGCCGCAGGTGCCGACGGTGGCCGAGAGCGGTCTCGAGGGCTATGACTTCAATCTCTGGTACGGTTTGTTCGTGCCGGCCAAAACACCGCCGGCGGTGGTGCAGGCGCTGGGGCGTGAGGTCGCGCGTGTGGTGGCCCTGCCCGAGGTGCGCGAGCGCTTGATCGCCACCGGCCACGAAGTGATCGGCAGCACGCCAGAGGTGTTTGCCGAAAAGGTGCGGCGCGACGTCGAGAAATACCGGAAAATCATTATCGAATCGAATATGCAGCAGGAATAGCCTGCTGCCTTCCCTGTTAACTATTCATGGAGAACATGCAATGCTGAAGATCGACACTCACGCCCATTGGTACCCGCCCGAGTGGGTTGAATTGATCCGCACCGAGGGCGTCAAGCACGGCGCGAAGATCCTGCGTCACGAGCGCGGACACGAGTTGGTGCAGGCGCCCGGAGTGGCGCTCAAGGGTAACTTCCTGCCGACCTACGTTGAATTGTCGGAACGCCTTAAGTTGATGGATGCGGCGCGTGTCGATATGCATGCCTTGTCGCTGACCAGCCCGATGGTCTACTGGGCGCCGCCGGAATTCGGCTTGAAGCTCTCGCAGGTTTACAACGACGCCTGTGCCGCGGCGCATTTGAAATATCCGCATCGTTTCGTCGGCATGATGATGGTGCCGATGCAGGCGCCCGAACTGGCGGTAGCCGAAATCGAACGCGCTTCGAAATTGCCCGGCATCCGCGGCGTTTATATGGCGACCCACGTCAACGGCATGAACCTCGACGACGAATCGTTCTTCCCGGTGTATGCGGCGTGTGAAAAACACGGCATGCCGATCTTTCTGCATCCGGTGAGCCCGGTGGGAACCGAGCGCATGCGCAAATATCATCTTGGCAATTTCCTCGGCAATCCGTACGAGACGGGCATTGCCGCAGCGTCACTCATGTTTGGCGGTGTGATGGACAAATATCCCAAGCTCGACGTCATGCTGCCGCACGCCGGCGGCACCTTCCCGCATCTGATCGGTCGCATGGATCACGGCACCACGGTGCGCGCTGAATGCAAGCACATGACCAAGCCGCCGTCGAGTTATCTGCGGCGCTTTCACTACGACACCATCACGCACAGCGATTCGATCCTGCTCAATCTGATCCGTCAGGTCGGCGCCGACCGCGTGGTGATGGGCAGTGATTGCCCGGCGGATATGAGTTACACCCAGCCGGTGCAGGTGATCGAACGCATGACGGATTTAACCGCCAACGAGCGCGAAGCGATTGTCAGTGGCAATGCGGCGCGTTTGTTGGGCGTGTCGTCATAATCTGAACCAGGTGGTTTGCGGTTTTATTGGCGAGGGGGAGGTTGCAATGATGAGACCGGTGATGTGGGCGACGATCATCGCGGGCGTGGTGGGGGCGCTGCCCGCACTCGCGCAAAACTTTCCTGCCAAACCGGTGCGGCTGATTGTCGGCTTCGCCCCCGGCGGCGGCACCGATCTGGCGGCACGTTATGTGGCCGCCGCCCTCACCGAATTGTGGGGGGCGACGGTGTTGGTCGACAACCGTGCGGGTGCCGGCGGGGCCGTGGCCACTGAGCTGACTGCGCGGGCAGCAGCGGATGGCTATACGGTGACCCTGTGCACCATCGGACACGCCATCACTGCCGCACGGGTCCGGCTGCCGTACGATCCGATCAATGATCTGTCGTTTATCTCGATGGTCGGTTCAATGCCCAACCTGCTGATGGCGCATCCGGCGCAGCCGTTCAAGAGCGTCGGCGATGTGGTGGCCTTCGCGAAGGCCAATCCGGGCAAGCTGAGTTTCGGCACTTCGGGCGTGGGCGCTTCGCCACATTTGTCGATGGAGTTGTTGAAGTCGATGACCGGGGCCAATCTCGTGCATGTGCCGTACAAGGGGGCGGCACCGGCGCTCGCCGATGTCATGGGTGGACAAATTCCGCTGAGTATCGGCAACCTGCCCGGCGGACCGCTCGCCGCGGTGAAGTCGGGGCGCTTGCGGGGTGTCGGCGTCACCACCGCCAAGCGCAGTGCGCGTGCACCCGAGGTGCCCACCTTTGCCGAGGGCGGTGTTGCCGGTTATGACGTCGCCGGCTGGTATGGCATCTGCGCACCGGCCGGCCTGCCGAAACCAGTGCTGGCGAAATTCAATGCAGGTCTGGTCAAGGTGTTGGGGGCGTCCGACATGCAGCAAAAGCTGGGCGACCAGGGTATTGATGTGGCGGCTTCAACGCCGGCTGAATTTCTCGCCTATGTGAAGAACGAAATGACGAAGTGGGCGAAGGTGGTCAAGGAGGCGGGTCTTGTCGGTGACTGACGGGCGGCACTTGATGCGTTGCGTATGATTTGCCGGTGGCGGGTACGGATATCGAGCGTCCTGTGTGGCCTCTTGCTCTGCGTCAGTGCTGCTCATGTGATGGCGCAACCGGTTGCGGAGATTGAAGGCGCGGCCGAACGCGTGGTGGAGAATTTTCGCCGTCTCATCGCACTGCACGACGGGGCTGCGCGCACGCGCACACCGGCCGCTGCGCTGGCCGGGCGCATGCTGTTTTATAGCAATCGTACGCTGACTGCGCAGCTTGTCGACACGCTGACGCGTGCTACACCGGGCGAGCGTGAGCAACGCATAAGCCGTCTGCTTGAGTTGTTCAACACCCATACCGACTGGTGGGACCTCGATCGCATTGCGCTGCTCGGCGTGGTCAACGAGACCCGCTTGCGCCTGCCTGCCGGTCATCCGCTGATGCAGGCCCTCGATCGCAAGCGCGAGAGTATCAGTCTGGTGCGCGCC
>CAIWNB010000027.1 GCA_903913965.1 uncultured beta proteobacterium | reverse complement strand
GGCCACAATCCGCTGTGCGGCGACCAGATCACGATGGCGCTGCGGCTCGACGACGGCAAGGTCGGTGCGATCGCCTTCGAAGGCGAGTCCTGTGCGATTTGTAAAGCATCGGCGTCGATGCTGACGACCAATGTTAAAGGCAAGAGCCGAGCGGAAGCGGAAGTTCTGATTCAGGAATTTCGCGACATGGCGACCGGTAAACTCGATGTGGTCGCGACGCCGCATCACCTCGGCCGCCTGACCGTGTTTAGTGGCGTGTGTGATCTGCCGACGCGCGTCAAATGCGCCATCCTGCCCTGGCACACCCTGCATGCGGCGTTGAATTCCGCCGGCAGTGCTTCGACTGAATCCGAACAAGATCCCATGCAAGCGCCGATAGGTGATGCGTGAATATGAATACTCTTTGCCACGAAGGCCGCAGAGCACAAAGAGCAAAACCGGCGCGATTGACGGTTTTCTCGTTGAACTCCGGGTGCTCAGTGGCTGAATTTGGACGTTGAAATGCCGAAAATCGCCGAAATCGAAAATACACCGAATCCCAATGCACTGAAGTTCATCCTGAAAGAACCGCTGACCTGGGGCATTGCGCGCTCGTATGACGACGCCACGCAGGCCGCCAACGATCCGCTGGCGGCGGCGCTATTTCAAATCGAGCACGTGACCAACGTCTTCTATGTTGATCATTGGCTGACGGTGACGCAAGACGGTGCCGCCGACTGGCAGGAACTCAAGCGGAAAATTGCCGAACCCTTGCGCGCGGCGCCGGCTGCCGACGAACGTTCGGCCGATATTGCCGCTGCGGCCGCCCACCCGGTTGAAGATCTGAGCGAGGCCGATCTCGAACGCCTCGACCGCATCAATGATTTGCTCGACGAAGAAATTCGCCCGTTTTTGCAGAACGACGGTGGCGACGTTTATGTTGTCTCCCTCGTCGGCAACAAGCTCACGGTACATTATCAGGGCGCGTGCGGCAGTTGCCCGAGCTCGCTCTCCGGCACGCTTACCGGTATTGAAAACCTGCTGAAGTCGATCGAGCCCGACATAGAAGTCCTGGCTACTTAACCGTTCGCAGGAAGCCGGCGCTTGAGGCGCCGGTGTTTAGTCAGCCGCTGGTCGGATGGCGTGACTCAGGTGAATAGATTTAATACGCCGTCGAGTCCGACATAGGTCAGTGCGTGCATGGCCTGCGCACGCACCACGGGCTTGGCGTGATAGGCGATACCCACGCCGGCCTCACCGATGAATTTCAAATCATTGGCACCATCCCCCATGCCGATGATCTGCTCTTTGGCGATGCCGAGGGCGTCGCGTTGTTCGAGCAGTGCATTGCGTTTCACATCGGCGTCAACGATTTCGCCAATCACGCAGCCGGTCAACACGTCGTCGACGATTTCCAGCACGTTCGAACGGGTCTGGTCGAGCTGCAGGCGTTCGCGCAGGCGTTCGGTGAAAAAAGTGAAGCCGCCGGAGACCAGTAGCGTCTTGATGCCGAGGCGGCGAAAGCGCGCGATCATGATTTCCGCACCGGGCGAGAGTCTGACGCGTTCGTCGTAAACGCGTTTTAATGCCGCCGCCTTCAGCCCTTTGAGCAAGGCGACGCGTTCAATCAGGCTTTGGCTGTAATCGAGTTCGCCGCGCATGGCTGCCGCAGTGATCGCCGCCACTTCCTGTTTGAGCCCCTGCATATCAGCGATCTCGTCGATGCACTCGATGGTGATGAGGGTGGAGTCCATGTCCATCACCGCCAGGCGCATGTCGGCGAGTTTGCGCGCATGCGGCACAAAGGCATGGTCGAGTCTGGCTTCTTCACAGAATGGCGCGATTTCTTCGTGGACCGTGGCGTTGCACAAGCGAAACGCCGACGGCGAAATTGCCTCGATGGCAGAGGCGCCGGCGAGTTTGGCGAGGTGTTTGAGGTCCGGCGTGGCAATTGCCGCGCCCTGGATAATCAGATTCATCGTTTTTTGCTTTTGACAGGTTCAGGCGGTGCGGCGAGTTCGGCGAAGAGCTGTTTGATGCGCTCGACGCGTTCGGCGACTTCGTGCAGGTCCGCCTCGACGCGCAGTTTATCCTGACCCGCGAGACGGTAGTGTTTATTCCGGTGAATCATCTGCATGATGCGCGAAGCATCAATCGGCGGATTTGGCACAAATTGCAGTTGCACCGAGGACTCCGAGGCATCGATGCGCGCGATGCCGAGCGGTTTGCCCAACAGGCGCAGGTGGTGGCTGTCGAGCAGGGTGCGCGCGTGGTCCGGCAACAGCCCGAAGCGGTCGATCAGCTCTTCGTGCATCAAGTCGAGCTGGTCGGTGCTTTCACAGTTCGCAAGGCGCTTGTAGAGCACCAGCCGCTCGTGCACGTCGTCGCAATAATCATCGGGCAGCAGGGCCGGTGCATGCAGATTGATTTCGGTGGTGACGCCGAGCGGCGCATTTAGATCGGGCTCGCGCCCCATCTTCAATGATTTCACT
This sequence comes from uncultured beta proteobacterium, assembly GCA_903913965.1. Classification (GTDB taxonomy): domain Bacteria; phylum Pseudomonadota; class Gammaproteobacteria; order Burkholderiales; family SG8-41; genus PALSA-1004. Next base: position 2,168 of record CAIWNB010000027.1, on the reverse strand, counting down.
GCGCTGTCGAGCATCGTGCAATAGAGATTGAAGCCGACTTCCTGCATCTCGCCGGCCTGCGAATCGCCGAGTACCTCACCGGCACCGCGAATCTCCAAATCATGCATGGCAAGAAAAAAGCCCGAGCCGAGTTCTTCCATCAACTGGATGGCCTCGAGCCGCTTCTTTGCTTGCGGTGTGATCTCGCCCTCTTCGGGGAGCAGCAGATAAGCATAGGCCTGATGGTGCGAGCGGCCAACGCGTCCGCGCAGTTGATGCAGCTGGGCGAGCCCGAATTTATCGGCGCGGTTGATGATGATGGTGTTGGCGGTCGGCACGTCGATGCCGGTTTCGATGATGGTGGTACACAGCAGAATGTTGAAACGCTGCTGGTAAAAATCGCGCATCACCATTTCGAGTTCGCGCTCGCGCATCTGACCGTGGGCGATGCGAATGCGCGCTTCGGGCAGCAGTTTGAGCAGCGTTTCCTCGGTCTGCGCCATGCTGTCGACATCGTTGTGCAGGAAATACACCTGGCCGCCGCGCTTGAGTTCGCGCAACACGGCCTCCCGCATCAGCCCCTTGCTCGAGCGTGAGACGAAGGTCTTGATCGCCAGACGGCGCTGCGGTGCGGTGGCGATCACCGAGAAATCGCGCAGCCCTTCGAGCGCCATACCCAGCGTGCGCGGGATCGGTGTCGCCGTCAGGGTCAGTATGTCGACTTCGGCGCGCAGGCGCTTTAGTTGTTCTTTTTGCCGCACACCGAAGCGGTGTTCTTCGTCGATGATGACCAGCCCCAGTTGCTTGAACTGGATGTCGCTTTGCAACAGCTTGTGCGTGCCGATAACGATATCGACCTTGCCTTCGCCGAGCCCGGCGAGGGTTTCATTGACCTGCTTTTGCGAACGGAAGCGCGACAGCTCGCCGATTTTGACTGGCCAGTCGGCGAAGCGGTCGGAGAAGGTATTGAAGTGCTGTTCAGCGAGCAGCGTGGTCGGCACCAGCACCGCGACCTGCTTGCCTTCGTTGACCGCGACAAAGGCGGCGCGCAGGGCCACCTCGGTTTTGCCGAAGCCGACGTCGCCGCAGATGAGGCGATCCATCGGCTTGCCCTGTTGCAGATCGGCCAGCGTGGCGTTGATGGCGGCCCGCTGGTCGGGCGTTTCCTCGAACGGAAAAGCCTCGCAAAACGCGTCGTAATCATGCTGGATCAGACTGAAGGCATGGCCTTCACGCGTCGCGCGTTGCGCATAGAGATTGAGCAGTTCGGCGGCGGTGTCGCGCACGCGCTCGGCAGCTCTCTTCTTCGCCTTTTCCCACTGGCCGCTGCCGAGATCGTGCAGTGGCGCGGTCTCCGCCGGGCCGCCGCTGTAGCGGCTGATCAAATGCAGTTGCGACACCGGCACATAGAGTTTGTCGCCGCGCGTGTATTCAAGGGCGAGGAATTCGGTGGCGCCGTCGCCGAAATCGAGATTCTCCAGACCCAGATAGCGGCCGATGCCGTGACTCTCGTGGACGACCGGATCGCCGACCTTGACTTCGGACAGATCGCGCAGCATGCCTTCGCTGGTGGTCTTGCGCGCTTCACGCTCACGTTTCGCGCGCACCTGTGTCGCGTAGAGTTCGTTTTCAGTGATGACGACAAAGCCGCGCGCGTCGATAAAGCCCGCGTCGCACGGTCCGACGCCCAGCATCAGGGCAGCGCTGGCGACTTTGAATTCATCGAAGGTGGTGCAGGCGACCGGTTTCAACCCATAGCCGGCAAAGTATTCGAGCATGGTTTCGCGGCGGCCGGCGGATTCGGCCAGCAGCAGCGTACGACCGCTGTAGCCGGCCAGAAACGACTTGAGCGCGACCAGCGGATTTTCTGCGCGGCGATCGACCACAATGTTAGGCAGTGCGCTGGTGCTTTTATCAGCCGCAGCCGCGGCGTCTGCCATCACAGGCGGGGACCTATTTTCAGCCGTCTCGTCGCCCGTCGCCTGCCCGGGCGGGGTGGGTATCTCCAGCGCGGCAATTTCCACCCGCGCAAACGGCTTGATTGCGCCAAAGAAGGCATCGGCGGCGAGGAATAACTCGCGTGGTGCCAGCACCGGTTCGGCGCGGTTGCCGCCGAGCAACTCGTAACGCGATTGCGTGTCCTGCCAGAATTGTTCGATGGCGGGGGCCAGCGCGTGATGCAGGACGAT
>CAIWNB010000026.1 GCA_903913965.1 uncultured beta proteobacterium | reverse complement strand
CGAGGTCGTGGTGAACTGGCGGATCAGCGGATACTCATAGGCCGCCTTCACCATTTTCGCCAGATCCTGCGCGGTCGAAACGTTCTCGCTGGACAGCCCGGTGGAGTCAACAAAGCGCGAGCTGAACATGCCAAGCTCGACGGCTTTGCGGTTCATCGCTGCGATAAAGGATTCCCTGCCGCCAGGATAGGCGCGGCTTAACGAAGCCGCTGCGCGGTTTTCTGAGGACATCAGCGCCAGACGCAACATGTCGGCGCGCGACAGCGCGGTACCAACCCCCAGGCGTGACGCGGTGTGTTTGAGCTGATCAACGTCGGCGCGGTCGATGACAATGGTATCTTCGAGCGGCAGATCGGCGTCCAGCGCCACCATCGCAGTCATCAGCTTGGTAATTGAGGCAATCGGCGAAACGTGGCCGACGTTCTTGCCATAGATAGCGTGGCCATCCACGAGATCCACCACCAGCGCAATCGATGATTTGAGGTTGGGCAGGCCGGCGGCGGTCAAACCCGCCTGCGCCGCTTTGTGCACCTCGGCCTTGCTTTGCGCGGAAGTGGCGTTTTTGGCCGGGCCCGGCTCGCCCGCTGCGTTGCAGGGCATGGCGACGGCGAACAAGCCGCAGGTGCCTGCCACGACCATCAAACGACGCCAATTTTCCCGCTTACCTGCCATTCAATTCTCCTGACGCGCCATCAGACGCTTGCTTGCTGATGGCTTCAGAAACCCATCAAAACAATATTCAAAATAGATGCTTACAGCAATATTTTAACAGAAAGTCTCGGCAAAATCAGCGATCATCACCGACCGCCTTGACGCTCGTGCTGACGGCCACCCGCCCGCCAGTAGCAAGCGGACGAGTGGCCTGGAAAACGATTTTCAATCTACACCAGCCCTACCGCAGGAAGATCGTGCACGATATCGGGCTAGCCTTTGCGCATGCGCGCCAGACCTTCCTCGAACATCACGTAGAGGACGGGCAGCACGATCAGCGTCAGTATGGTCGCCGTGATCAATCCGCCGATGACAACCACTGCGAGGGGCTTCTGCGTCTCCGATCCGATGTCATGCGACAGCGCCATCGGCAACAGGCCGAACATGGCGAGCGCCGCCGTCATCAGCACCGTTCGCAAACGCACCATCGAACCGCGGGTTACCGCCTCGACGGCCGTCGCACCGGCACGCTTGAGCTGGTTGAAATAGGTGACCATAACCACCCCGTTCAGTACCGACTGTCCAAACAGGGCAATGAACCCGATTGCCGCCGACACCGACAACGGGATACCCGTGATCAGCAATGCAAAAATGCCACCGATCATGGCGAACGGAATATTGAGGATGATCAGCAATGCGCTCTTGAACGATTTGAAGGCATCGAACAGCAGGATGAAAATCAACAATACCGACAACGGCACGACGATGGCAAGCCGTGACATGGCGCGTTCCTGGTTCTCAAACTCTCCCGACCAGCTCATGTAATAACCATCGGGCAGCTTGACGGACTTGGCGACGCGCTCCTGCATGTCCGCAACCACGCTGCCCATATCACGATCACGGATAAAGACGCCGATCGCGATCACCCGGCCGCCATTTTCGCGGCTGATATTCATGCTGCCGCCTATGGTGCGGAATTTCGCCACCTGCGACAGCGGCAGATAAACGCCGTTGGGCGTACTGACCAGAATATTGGGGAGCTCGTCGAGAGCCCGCTGGTTATCCTTCAGACGGGCAACGATGCCGAAGCGTTTTTCGCCCTCCCACACGCTGGTGGCAACCTTACCGCCCAGCACCGTCTCAATCACGTCTTCGATGTCGGACACGTTCAGGCCGTAACGAGCGGCCTGTGCACGATCGATTTCGATCAAGGTCTGCGGCAATTCACCCTGGCGATCGATCATCGCGCGGGAAACCCCCTGCACGTCGGCAATCGCGGCAAGCACCTTGGCGGCGCTTTCGCGCAACTGCACGAGGTCTTCGCCAAACACCTTGACCACAATCTGACCGTCGATCTGCGAAATGCTCTCCAGAATATTGTCACGGATAGGCTGCGAGAAGCTTGCCTGCACGCCGGGGATTTTCGACAGTTCGCGATCGATATCCGTCATCACCTCGCGTTTGTTCAGTCCGCGCTTCCACTCCGACTCGGGCTTCAGATCGACCAGTATTTCGGCCATGCTGATGAGCTTGGGATCGGTGCCGTCCTCGGGACGCCCGGCCTTAAAAACAACACTGCGAATTTCCGGGATCTTCTTCAGCGCATCCTGCATTCGACCCATTTCGATCGACGCTTCAGTTACCGAAACGCTCGGATGCAAAGGCACGTTGAGCCACAGCGCACCCTCGTTGAGTTCGGGCAGGAATTCAGTACCGAGCTGCGGCGCCACCGCAAGGCTCGCCACCAGGGCGGCGGTCGCGCCAAGCACCACCAGCTTGCGACGTCCCAACGCCCAGTTCAGGGCCGGCTCATACATGGCTTTGCAACGTTCGACCAGCGCATTATCGTGATGCGGAAGTTTCTTGTTCAGCAGCAGATAGCAGAGCAGTGGCACCAGCGTCAGCGAAAAGATCAGCGAGGCGATCAGTGCCGAAGTCACCGAATAGGCCATCGGCGCAAAAATACGTCCCTCATGACGCTGCAGCGTGAATATCGGAATATGCGCGGCGATGATAATCAGCATCGAAAACAGCGTCGGCCGGCCCACCTCAACGGCGGCGTCCCAGATCACGTGCATGCGCCGGCGGTCTTCACGATCATCCACCTGCTCGTCGTGAAACTCCTTGTTCTCGGACAATCGCCTGAAAACGTTTTCAACCACGATCACCGCGCCGTCGACGATGATGCCAAAATCCATCGCCCCCAATGAGAGCAGGTTTGCCGGGATACCAATCCAGGTCAGCCCGAGGAAAGTACCCAGCAAGGAAAGAGGAATGACCAAGGCCACAATCGCGGCGGCGCGCACATTGCCCAGAAACAGCAGCAGCACCAGCGACACCAGCATCGCCCCTTCGACCAGATTGGTAAAAACTGTCTTCAGCGTCTTGCCGATCAGCCAGGTGCGATCGTAATAGGGCACCACCTCAACGCCCTTGGGCAAGACCGTCTTGTTCAGCATCTCGACACGCTGCTTGACGGCGGTTAACACCGTCGAAGGATTCTCGCCCTTGCGCATCAGCACGACGCCGGTGACGATATCGTCCTCGTCGTCCTGTCCGATCACACCCTGGCGCGGCACCGAGCCAACGCTCAATGAGGCAACATCCTTGATCAGCACGGGGACGCCATTGCGCTCGGCGACCATCACGTTCAGCACATCCTCAGCCGAACGCAGCAGACCGATACCGCGAATCAAAAACTGCTGATGGCCCTGTTCGACATAACCGCCACCCGCGTTGGCATTGGCCCGCTGCAGCGATCCAAACAATTGCTGCAAGGTGACCTTGTAGTATTTCATCTTCGCTAAATCGGGGTTCACCTCATATTGCTTGATGAAACCGCCAAAGCTGACGACGTCGGCGACACCGGGAATCAGCCGCAACTGCCGGCTGACAGTCCAGTCCTGGATCGTACGCAGATCTCGGGAATCCAAATGATCCGCCTTGACGCGATACCGGTAAATTTCACCGATCGGCGTCGAATGTGGTGCCAGCTGCGGCTGTGCGCCATCGGGCAACTCCACCTCGCGCAGGCGCTCCACCACCTGCTGGCGGGCGAAATAGGCGTTGGCTTCGTCGTTGAAGGTGATGATGATGAACGACAGACCAAACTGGGTGTGCGAAAACATGCGGATTGAATTGGGCAGACCGGCCAGTGCCACCTCAAGCGGCAGGGTCACCTGCTTTTCAACCTCCTCGGCGGCGCGGCCGGGGAAAAGAGTGATCACCGTGACCTGCGTATCTGTCACGTCAGGAAAAGCCTCCACCGGCAGCGCCTTGAAGGCGATGGTGCCGGCACCGATAAAGAGTATCGTGCCGAGCAAAATAAACAGCGGTTGCTTCAGCGCAAATTCAACAAGCTTGTTAATCATGGCGGGGGCGTATCCGTTCAGGCGGTGTTATTTAACAACTCGACGCGGCTGCAATATCTGCTGCAGCAGCAACGCGCCTTCGGCCACCACCCTTTTCCCAGCCTCGACTCCGCTGAGAACCGTGACATAGCCTTCATCCGAATCGCCGGTGACGATCTCGCGACGGACGAAACGCCCTTCACCGTCTTCAACGAACAGGTAATAGCGCCCGCCCTGAAACATCACCGCACGAGCCGGCACCTTGACGACCGAGCCCTGCGCCGATTTGGCGTCTGCAGTGATAAACATCTCCCCCTTGAGCTTGCGCGAGGTATTGTCGATCACCGCGCGTACCTTGATGGTACGGGTGACTGGATCGAGAAAGTCGGAGATCGTGGCAATCTTTGCCTTGAACACATCGTTCGGATAAACGGGAACGTGGATGCTCAGGATACCGCCCACGGCCAGGCTCGGCAGATCCTTTTCTGCCGCATCAAGAAGCACCCACAGCGACGCGGGATTGGTGATCACAAACAATGCCGGCGCGTTGGCAACCATTTGGTCCGGTCGTAACTCCTGTCCCGGATTAATGTTTTTTTCCACCACGACGCCGCCAAGCGGACTTTTCAGCGAGTAGCTTTGGTCAATATCGCCGCCACCGCCATACATTTTCAAACGCGCCTCAGTCCGTTTGAACTCGGCCTCGCTCCGTGCGTAATCGGCTTCTGCTGCATTTAATTCCTTGGTCGCGGCGACGCCGTTTTCATGCAGATCTTTCACGCGCGCAAGGTTTTGCCGTGCAAAGGCTATTTCACCCTGCGCACGGCGCGTCTCCGCCTGTGCCTGACCAAAATCGGGGGAGGCAATCAGCGCCAGATTCTGTCCCTGGCGAACCTGATCTCCCGGCTGCACCAGAATGCTGCCGACACGCCCGGCAAACGGCGTAAACATCCGCACTGTATTATCTTCGTTCCAGCTTAATCGACCGTTCAAACGAATCGCACCAGCCTCCCGCTGCACTGCCGCCTCCAAAATCAACGACGCAAGCTGAGGGCTAGCCTTGGCAAAGGTTATTGACTCGCCATCGATCTTGGCCGGTGGCGCGACATCGGGTTTTGGCGCCTCTGTGCACCCAGTAAAAAGCGGCAGAAAAAATGCTGCCAGCAGCATTACAAAACGCCAAGAAGGCACCGGATTTCCGCGCAGAACATTCAACGACATGTCATTTCCCCGATAGGCGCGGCGCATACGCCGCATTCAAGCTATTTTTTTTCCTCGTCCTGCAGCTGTGCTGCAGCGATCGCTGCCCGCCACGCGGCCAGCGATTTTGCGTAATCCGCCTGACTGGCGGACGCCTCCAGACGCGTTGCGTACAACTGCCGCCGCGAATCGAGCAAATCCATCACGCCGATGGCACCCCGGCTGTAGGCAAACTCGGCAGCTTCGGCGGCACGCTGGGCCTCACGCAGCAAGGCGCCTTCGAAACGCTGCACGCGTTCGCGTGCCGCATCGAGGTCGGCGCGGCGCGCGTTGATTTCACCAAGCGCCAGCGCGCGCACGCGTTCATGGTTGTCGCGCGCCGACAACAAATCAATTTCAGCGCGGCGAATCTCGCCCTCGTAATAGTAATTGGTAAACAGCGGAATACTGACGCCGACGCCGAAAGTGTTGTTACTGAAGTCGCCGGGAAAATGTTCAAACTGCACCGAGCCGGTCACATCGCGGGTACGCAGCGCACGCGCAAGTTCGCGGTTCTTTTCCGCGGCGGCAACACGCGCCAGCGCCGCCCTGACGTCGGCGCGTTGATCGAGCGCCTTGTCAATCTCGGCGGCCGCCACCGGCTCGCCCAACGCCGGCCAGCTGTCTGCCGCAGCAATCGCCGCCGCATCCCGCTCGATGCCAATCACATAAGCGAGCTGGGTTTGCGCCTTGAGGCGTTCAGCCTGCGCGGAACGGGCGTCGTTTTGGGCACGCAGTGCGTCGACGCGGATACGCGCAACGTCGGCGGCTGAAATATCGCCCGCTTTAAGCCGGCGCTCGACCGCATCCATGGTTTTTTGAAAAGCCGCCGCCGTCTCATTGACGATACGCAGGCGTTCCTGGGCTGCCATCAGATCAAAGTAGCTCGCATACAGCGCGATTTTTTGCTGGCGCCGGATGTCTGCGAATTCGCCACGGCTGGCGTCGATATTGGCGTCAGCGATGCCCATGCGCAATTCACGCTTGTTGCCGCGCTCGAACAACTGCTGCACGCCGAACACGCTATCCATCTGCTTCTCGCGCAGGTCGCCACCATAGCTGCCCTGGCGCGAATTAAACTTGCCGGTGGAAGCAAAGACACTGGGATTGGGTATGGCGGCGGCGGACAAGCGGTCTGCTTCGGCGCCATCTACCAGACGCCGCCCAAGCTGCACCTCACGGTTACGCTCGGCAAAAAAAATCTCCGCCTGGCGCAAGGTGAGTCGCCCCAGGTCGGAGCTTAAGGAGGCGGCGCCGGCAACCGGTTCTGCTCCGATCGCAGCGACACTCAAGCCCCCGAGGAATAAAACAAAAGCTAAACCGCGCACATTGTTAAATGTCATGTTTTGGCAAATCCGAATTTACGCCCGAAACGTTTCGAAACGCCCGAACCTGACGTATATAAATTAACAAGCATTTCTTACATTGACCTTACGAATGGCAATTATTTATTCAAAGCCGCCTCACAACACATCACGGCCGGGAGAAACGGGCAACAAACTGAGAAATCTACCATGTGCCGGCGACTTTGTAAGCGGGGTAAACTCCTCTGATGCGTCGCCTTGTATACCTGTGCGGCGCCAGTATTTTACCCGCCCCTCGGAAAGCTGATGCGTATCCTGATTGTCGAAGATGACCCCGTGCTATCCGACGGCCTACAGAACTCCCTGCGGCGCAGTGATTTTGCCGTCGATGCGGCGCATGACGGCGAAGCAGCCAATAACATTCTAACAACGCAAATTTATGATCTGGTCATCCTCGATTTGGGCTTGCCGCGCCTCGACGGCTTCGAGGTGTTGCGGCGTCTGCGCCATCGTGGCGGCACCTCACCGGTGCTGATCTTGACTGCCAGGGATGCGGTGGCCGATCGCGTCAAGGGCCTCGATTTAGGCGCTGATGACTACCTGAGCAAACCCTTCGATCTGCCCGAGCTCGAGGCCCGCGTGCGTGCGCTGATCCGTCGCGGCCAGTCGGGCGGCAGCGCGTTGCTGACGCACGGACCGCTTGCACTCGACCTGGCGGGGCACCGCGCCACACTCGACGGCACGCCGCTTGAATTGTCGTCACGCGAACTCGGCGTACTGGAGGTTTTGATGCTACGCAGCGGCCGCGTCGTCAACAAGGAACAACTGGCCGCACAGCTCTACGAGCATGACGAAGAAGTCGGGGCGAATGCGATCGAGGTCTATGTGCATCGCCTGCGCAAAAAGCTCGAACGCGCCGGCGTCGTCATTCGCACCATACGCGGCTTGGGCTACCTGCTGGAAAAGCGCCCATGAGCCTTAAAGCCCGCCTGCGGGCGCCGGAAAACGCATCGTTACGCGAACAGCTGCTGGTCCGGCTGCTGACGCCGGTGGTATTGGTAACCCTGATCAGTTCGGTCATTTCGTATTACTACGCGTTTAACTACGCGACGCTCGCCTACGACTACTCGCTGTATGACTCGGCACTCGATATCAGCCGCCAGGTGCATGTCATCAACGGAGAGTTACGCATTGATCTGCCGCGCGCCGCCCTCGACATGCTCGAGTCAGACAAACACGACAACGTTTACTACATGGTCAATGACAGCCAGGGTCGGCTCATCACCGGCTATAACGGTCTGCCGTTACCGAAAAAAGCAGGCATCTCCGGCAAACCGGTTTACTACGACGACGTGTTTGTCGACAGTCCGGTCCGCCTCACGGCACTCACCATCCCCGTGACCGGCCTGCCGCAGAATCAGGATCACATCCAGATCGTAGTGGCGGAAACGTTAAACAAGCGGCATACGCTGGCCAACGAAATTTTGCTCGGCATGGTGTTGCCGGAATTGCTGCTGGTTGCGCTGATCGGCCTGTTGATCTGGTATGGAGTAGCACGCGGTCTGCGCCCCCTGATCGACCTGCAGGCCGAAATCTCCAGCCGCTCGCATCGTGACCTAAGCCCACTGCCGGTGCAGAACGCGCCGGGTGAATTGCGCGCGCTGGTAGGCGCAATGAACGGCCTGCTGTCGAGCCTTTCGATCGCGCTGGAGGCACAACAGCGCTTTATCGCCGATGCCGCCCACCAGTTACGCACTCCATTGGCCGGGTTACGCACGCAGACTGAGCTCGCGCTCCGGCAGAATGATCCCGAAGAGGTGCGCAAAACGCTGCGGCAAATCGACACCGCCACCGCACGCACCACGCATTTGGTGAACCAGCTGTTAGCTCTGGCGCGTGCCGAACCGGGCGCAAACCGGCTCCGTGCAGCCCAGCGCATAGACCTGACGGAACTCGCCCGAACCACGGCCACCGAGTGGGTGCCACACGCCATCGAGCGCAATATCGATCTGGGTTTCGAAGGCGGTATCACGGCAGTCGGGGTCAATGGCGATCCTATCCTGCTCAAGGAATTACTCGGCAACCTGATCGACAACGCCATTCGCTACACGCCGCCGGGCGGACAGGTCACGGTGGCGGTGACGTCCGCTTTACGCAACTGCCTGCTCAGCGTGGAAGACAATGGACCGGGTATTCCCGCAGAGGAACGCGAACGCGTATTCGAACGCTTTCATCGTCTGCTTGGCAACGGCGCCGACGGCTGCGGCCTCGGGCTCGCTATCGTGCGCGAGATCGCCTATGGGCATGGCGCAACCGTTGCACTTGAAGAGGCGGTCGGCGGCCATGGCACGCGCATCAGCATTGAATTCCCGGCGCTCAAAGAAAATCCGCCGCTAACGGTAACGCAGGAACCGGCTTAGCACTTGGGCGGCCTTAAGGGATGGCCTTACGAACCTCGTCGACAGGCCGGCAATCCAGCATGCGCTTGCGCCGGATCGCATTACAATCGCTACGCAGTGGATTGCGTCCTCCCCGAGACCATACGACCCACCTTGGATTACCGATGAAATTCTTGTATTCGCCGTTGCAACGACTGGTAATGGTGACGACCGTCCTGCTGTTCGCCGGCGGTTGCGCCTCGACCACCGAAGGCGGTGCCGTACACGCCGAGCGTCGCCAGCTGCTGCTGATCTCATCGGCAGAGCTGGAAAAATCCGCGGCAAAGGGCTACGCCCAGCTACAGGCCGAAGCGGTCAAAAAAGGCAGCCTGAACACGGACCCCACGCTGACACAGCGCGTGCGCATGATCGCCCGCCGCATGGAACCCCTAACCGGCGTCTTCCGTGCCGATGCGCCAGGCTGGAAATGGGAGGTCAACGTCATCAGCAGCGACGAGCTCAATGCGTTCTGCATGCCGGGCGGCAAAATCGCGTTTTATTCGGGTCTGATCAAACAACTCAATCTCAACGATGATGAGATCGCCATCGTGATGGGGCACGAGATCGCGCACGCGCTGCGCGAACATTCACGCGAACAGGTCTCAGCGGCACTAGCCGCACAGACTGCCATCGGCGTTGGTGCCGCACTGCTCGGTCTGGGCGACGCCACGGCCTCGCTGGCCGACAGCGCCTATCGCGCGCTGCTCGCCACGCGTTTTAGCCGCTCGCATGAAGCCGAAGCCGACCGCATCGGATTGGAACTCAGCGCGCGTGCCGGTTCTGACCCGCGTGCCGGCGTCGCCCTATGGCAAAAGATGCTCAAAGCCGGCGGTGGCAACCGCCCGCCCGCCTTTCTCAGCACGCACCCGGCGGAAACCGAACGCATCGAGCAAATACAGTCGCTGCTGCCGACGGTAATGCCGCTCTACGAAGCAGCGCGTAAACGCTGATCCGCGCGGGGCTTGGTCGCCCCCTGGTTACCGTTTCGTTTTAACCGACGGCGGTAGCAACCGCACCGCCCTCCTCCTGCTGTTGCAAGGCCCACATTTCGGCATAAGCACCGCCACGTTCGAGCAGTTCACGGTGACTGCCGCGCTCGATGATACGTCCGCCGTCCATCACGAGTATCTGCCCGGCGTCCATGATGGTCGACAGGCGGTGGGCGATGACCAGCGTGGTGCGGCCTTCGGCAATGCGCGTGAGCTCGGTTTGGATCGCCTGCTCGGTGGCCGAATCAAGCGCTGAAGTGGCCTCATCGAAAATCATGATGCGCGGATTTTTCAGGATCGCCCGCGCAATCGCCACACGCTGTTTTTCGCCGCCGGAAAGCTTAAGGCCGCGCTCACCGACGCGTGTTTCATAACCGTCGGGCAGTTTCAGCACGAAATCATGGATATGCGCCGCCTGTGCAGCGGCGATCACTTCCTCGTGAGTGGCGTCGGGCCGCCCATATTGGATGTTGTAATAAATCGAGTCGTTGAACAGCACTGTATCCTGCGGCACGATGCCGATGGCGCCACGCAGTCCCGTTTGTTTCAAATCACGGATGTCGACACCGTTAATGGCGATGCGGCCACCACCAACATCGTAGAAGCGGTACAACAGGCGTGCCAGCGTCGACTTGCCCGAACCGCTATGACCGACCACGGCAACCTTTGCGCCGGCAGGGATCTCGAACGACACGCCGTGCAAAATCTGCCGCTTCGGGTCGTAGCTGAAATCAACACCTTCGAAACGCACGGTCGCCGATACGCCCTCCGGTGCGCGCGCGCCGGGCTTGTCTTCGATCTCGCGGTTCTGCGTCAACAGATTGAACATGCGCTCCATATCGGTTAGCGCCTGTTTGATCTCGCGATAGACCATGCCGAGAAAATTCAGCGGGATATAGAGCTGAATCAAGAGCCCGTTGATCAACACCAGGTCGCCCAGCGTCAGCGTTTTATCCACCACACCCTGTGCGGCAAGCATCATCAGCAGGGTCACCGCGATGGCGATGATGCAGCTCTGGCCGATGTTCAGCATGCCCAAAGACATTTCGTTTTTGACCGCCGCCCCTTCGTAGCTCTGCAGATTTTCGTCGTAGCGACGGGCCTCGAATTCCTCGTTATTGAAGTATTTGACCGTCTCATAGTTGAGCAGACTGTCGATCGCCCGCGTGGTCGCACGCGAATCGAGTTCGTTGGCCTGCCGCCTGAGCGAAATACGCCACTCGGATACTGAAAACGTAAAGCCGATATAAACCGCCACCGCCACAAACGTGATGGCGGCAAAACGCCAGTCGAATTTCGACAGCAACACCGCGGCCACCAGACCGAACTCGAGGATCACAGGAATGATCGAGAACAGCATATAGTTCATCAACGTACCGATGCCGCGCGTGCCGCGCTCAATGTCACGCGTCATGCCGCCGGTCTGGCGGTCGAGATGAAAGCGCAGACTCAAACTATGCAGATGGCGGAACACCGTCAGCGCAATGCGCCGTATCGCATGCTGGGCAACGCGCACGAAAACGATATCGCGCAGTTCGGCAAACAGCGTGTTCGACAGACGCAACACGCCGTAGGCGGCGAGCAACATCAATGGCAGCACCAGCACCGCTTGCCGCGGGTCGAGGGCGTCGACGATTTCCTTCATCACCAGCGGTACGCCGACGTTGGCGATCTTGGCGGTAACCAGAAATATCAGCGCCAGCAAGACGCGGCCGCGATACTCCCATAGATAGGGCAGCACCATCGATACGGTGCGCCATTCGTTACGCGATTTTCCGGGGGCGGGCGCGGGCTCGCTGCTATTCGTGGCAATCGATCTTCTGGCAGTCATGGGGTCCGTTCGAACCAGCGGGAAATCCGCGGTCAGGGAAGATTCATACGAGGGCCGCTATGCTAACACGCGCGTTCAGGCCATCCCTGTCGTAGCCCGGAAGTGACACCGAATGTAAGAGTTTGTAACGCCGGTCAACAACACCAGCGACGCGGCGTTTTAGTAGTCGTGACCGTCTTTTTCCAAGGAGGCTATGATGACCACACGCAAATTAATCCCGCTACTCATCGCCACGCTATGCAGCAGCGGTGCCTTTGGCGCCACCGATGTGGTCGACACCGCACAGGTGATTTCCGCCACGCCGATCTACGAGCGTATCTCCGAACCGCGCCAGGAATGTAACGGTGACAACGCGGCAGCCCCGCAACCGAAAGAACGCAACCTCCTCGGCCCGATACTCGGCGGCATTGCCGGCGCCTTGATCGGCCGTCAGGTCGGGCATGGCAACGGGCGCGAGGTTGCCACTGCCGTGGGTGCGGCCGCCGGCACCATGGCCGGCGACGCGGTAAACAACCCTGAAGCCGACCGCAATTACACCGGGGCCGCCGTCGGCGCCGTTGCCGGTGGCATCCTCGGCAATCAGGTCGGCAACGGGCGCGGCAATGGTGCGGCCACCGCGGCGGGCACCATCGCAGGCGCCGTGATCGGTGACCGCGCCGGTGCGCGCACCGCAACGGCCCAACAATCGGCACAACGCTGTCGCACCGTCGAATATTCCCGTGAAGTCGTCAAAGGCTACAACGTGGTCTACCGTTTCAATGGCCGCGATGTCACCACCACGCTGCCGTACAACCCGGGCAACACCGTCAAAGTCGGTTTTGGGCTGATCGATGATGGCGCACCAGCCGAGCGCGATTACCGGCGCGACCGCGTGTCCTCGAACTATGGCGACCATGTAGGCCCTCAGTCAGCACCGAATTACTCCTATCGTTACTGACCCCTGCGGACGCTCTCCCTCCTTCGTCCGCTTCGCCCGCCCCTTAAAAGGGCGGGCGTTTTTTATTGGTACTCGCGGGCCCGGCCGTAAGACGACCAGCCCGTCAGAAAACGCACCAGACCGTAGCAAAACCAGGTCATGATGCGCATCGGCAGCGTATGCGATTGACGCTCCCAGCGCGTCCGCAATACCGGCTGCGCACCCGCTTCAATCGCTTCATTCAGACTCAGGCGTAATTCGCGCGCAAACACCGCATCATCGATCAGAACATTGGCCTCGCGGGCCAACAACAGACTCATCGGATCAATATTCGACGAGCCGACGGTTGCCCAACGGTTATCGATCACCGCCACCTTGGCATGCAAAAAACTGCGTCGATATTCGAGTATCTCGACACCCGCATTGAGGAAATGCAGATAAAGCGCGCGCGAGGCATAGTGCAGCAACAGATATTCGACGCGACCCTGCAACAGCAACACGACGCGCACACCGCGCGATGCGGCATCAATCAAGGCGCGACGGAAAGTACGACCCGGAAAAAAATAGGCGCAGGCGATGACGATTTCGCTACGCGCCGAGGCGATCGCCGCGAGGTAAGCGCTTTCAATATCGGTGCGATGACGCAGATTATCGCGAATAACAAAAGCCGCACGCTGATTGCCACGAGGAGCGGTCTGCACGGGCACCGCATGC
Source organism: uncultured beta proteobacterium (assembly GCA_903913965.1). Taxonomy (GTDB): domain Bacteria; phylum Pseudomonadota; class Gammaproteobacteria; order Burkholderiales; family SG8-41; genus PALSA-1004. Next base: position 3,952 of record CAIWNB010000026.1, on the reverse strand, counting down.
GCCGGCCCGTCCTGCCGGCGTAACTGCGTCCAGCTCACATATCGCCACAAGGTGGTGGCCGCGGCATGAATATCGGCGAGGAGCGGGCCCTCAATTTTTACGGCGTAATCGAAACGTGGCGGCACATGGCCCGGCGTGTGCATATCGTCGATCACGTTGATACCACCGACAAAGGCCAGTTCACCGTCGATAACCACCAACTTACGATGCAGCCGGCGCAAACGTTGCCGTTTGAAGGTCCACGGCGAAATCTCGGGACGGAATTTAAGCAAACGCACGCCTGCTGCGCGCATATCGTCAATCACTTCAGGATCAAGATTTTTTGAGCCGAAACCGTCGATCAGCACATGGGTGACCACCCCACGCGCAGCGGCACGTGACAATGCCGCTGCAATCGCGCGGCCGGTCTCATCAGCTTCAAAGATATAGGTCTCGAGATGAATCTGCAGGCGCGCGCCATCGATCGCCGCCTCCAATGCCGGAAAATACTCGCTGCCAGTACGCAACAGGCTGATTCGGTTGCCTGGGACGAATTCACTCATACGCGTTGCAAGACGGAAGTCAGCGCGGCGTGATCGGAAATACGCGCCCACGGGTTGCCGTGGTGCACGCGCGCGTCACGCACCTCGAAGCCGCGCACATAAATGCGATCGAGCTGCAGCACCGGCAACGCGGCCGGAAAACTGCGCGCCGGATGCCCGTGCACCGATTCAAACGCCTCCCGCAACTCAAGCCCGCGCGCAAACCCCTGCTGCGCCTGATGCGTCCAGTCGTTGAAGTCACCCGCGATAATCAGCGGCGCAGCGCGCGGGACCAGCGCCTCGATGCGGTTCTGCAACTGTCGCATCTGGCGGCCGCGGTGCCCTGCAGTCAAGGCGAGATGAACGCAAATGCAATGCAAGACCTGCGGCCAGCCCGGCACCTCAATCTCACAATGCAGCAGGCCACGGCTCTCGAAACGGTGGCCCGAAATATCCTGATTATCCCAGCTCAAAATAGGAAAACGGCTAAGGATCGCGTTGCCGTGGTGACCATCATCGTAAATGGCATTGCGGCCGTAAGCAAAATCCGTCCATACCGAATCGGCAAGAAATTCATGCTGCGGTTGTGCCGGCCAGTTGTGGATGCGCCGCGCATGCGAGTGGTGCACGCCCTGGACCTCCTGCAAAAAAACCAGATCGGTATTGAGCAAGCGCAAATGCTCGCGCACCTCGTGGATGACCATGCGACGGCGAAAAAACGAGAATCCTTTGTGGATATTGTAGGTGCCGACGTGCAGCGTATCGCTCATTTTGCAGGTTGCGTGATGGGTTGCGGATTGATGCGTGCCTGGCGGCGCTCCATCTCACCGACCACGCCGCCGATCTGACTGGCAATATCGCGACGTAATAATGCCGCACCGAGCAGCGGTGGCACCCAGAAAGCAGGCTCCAGTTCAGCCATGTAATGCAAGCGGATACCGGCCCCCTCGGGCTCGATACGCCATTCACCGCGCATCTGGCGCATGTTGCCGCTGCGCGCGCTAAAACCAAGACGATGCGGTGGCCGTTCGTCGATATCGAGTACGACATCAATGGCAAAGCGAAAGAGCAAAACACCCGCCTCGCCGCTTTGCTCGATGACCAGAGGCTGCCCCGGTTTACTGATCACACGACTCGAACGCATTGCCGGGACAAAGTCAGCAAGATGGTCATAGTCACTTAATACCCGCCACGCCACCGCGGGCTCCGCCAACACGACGGTCTGACTACTGACCAGGAAACGGCGGCCCTGTTGCTCGACCTGTACTTCTGCGGCCATGCCGCAGGTGACGGACAGGACAAGCAGGATAACCAGCGAGAGCTGCAGCCATAGCCGCCGCATCACCGCTGGCAAAGCGCTAGACCACTTCGAGCATGCGTTTGAGCGCAGTGCGGGCGAGTTCGGCTTCACGGGCCGGCACGCGTATCGGGTTGACGACGCGGCCCTCGACCAGATTTTCGAGCGCCCAGGCGAGGTGTTGTGGATCAATGCGCGCCATGGTCGAACACATGCAGACCGTAGGCGCCATGAACTGGACGACCTTGCCTTCGGGCTTGAGTAACTCGGCCATGCGATTGACCAGATTCAGCTCGGTGCCGACCAGCCAACGCGTACCCGGCTTGGCTTCTTTCAGCGTCTTCAAAATGAAGTCGGTGGAACCCACATAATCAGAGAGCTTGCAGACCTCGAAATTGCACTCCGGGTGCGAGATCACCATGCCATCAGGATACTGGTCGCGGAAATTGATGATGTGCTGAGCCTGGAACATCTGGTGCACCGAGCAGTGCCCCTTCCACAACAGAATACGCGCCTTCTTGATCTGCTCGACCGTCAGTCCACCCATTGGCTCGTCGAAATCCCACACCAGCATTTCATCGGGCTTGATGCCGTTCATATAGCCGCTCCAGCGGCCCAGGTGCTGGTCCGGGAAGAACAATACTTTTTCGCGGCGGCGCATTGCCCAGTCAAGTATCAGCTGGGCGTTACTCGATGTGCATACGATGCCGCCATGCTCGCCGCAGAACGCCTTCAGATCGGCTGCGGAATTAATATAGGTGATCGGCGTCACATGCTCGTCGGGATCGAGCACCGTGGCAATCTCGCGCCAGACACGCTCAACCTTGGCGAGGCTCGCCATATCGGCCATCGAACAGCCCGCACTCATGTCGGGCAATATTGCCGTTTGCTCGGGACGGGACAGAATATCGGCAACTTCTGCCATGAAATGCACGCCGCAGAACACGATGTAATCGGCATCCGTCTGTGTCGCCAGCTTTGACAGCCCGAGCGAATCACCGGAAAGATCCGCGTGTTTATACACATCGGCACGCTGGTAATGATGGCCCAGAATAACCGCGCGCTTGCCGAGCGCGGCTTTGGCGGCAAGGATGCGGCTCTCGCAGGCATCGTCTTGCAAAGGTTTGAAACGGTCAAAAGCAATGGCAGCGGTCTGCATTACGGCACACCCAGAATCAAAAAGGCCCAAAACATTACCACAATATTACAGAAATTCCATCTGTAAACCGCATATCCGGCCTGATCAGACCCATTGAATGCCCGCGTAACGTGGGCTCAACACGCGCCAAACACTCGATTTCGCACTATCCCGCCGCTCAATACGCAGAAAAACACTGCGCGCAGGCCCGGGGCGCTCTCAGGATGCGCTGACAGCCAGTTCGCGTATGGCCTCTGCATTACTCCACGAAAACACCTTGTCCGCCGCCTCGCGCCAGGGCAGCCACACATATTGCAAATGTTCACGCGGCGCGATTGTCACCGGCTGTGGCGCGGGCAGCCGCAGACTGAACACATGCTCGGTGTTGTGGGTGACGCCCGGCGCGTAACGGCCGCGCCAATGCTGATAAATCTCATACTGGTTTTGCTTGTGCCAGTTGCGCAGTTCAAATGCTGCGGCATCCAGTCCGGTTTCTTCGAACACTTCGCGTTGCGCTGTTTGCGCAGGCGAGACCTCGTGCGGATCAAGGCTTCCGGTCACCGATTGCCAAAAGCCGGCGCGGTCGGCACGCTCGAGCAGCAGGACCTGCAGGTCAACCGTGTGTATCACCACCAGCACCGACACTGGTATTTTGTATTGCTGTGTCATCACGATCTCATCGTTGTGTAATTACAGTGCAAACGCGGGCAAAACCCGTCCGGCCCAACAACCATCGTCGAGTAACACTACCAACGTCCTCTGCTTGCGTTTCCAGAAACCAGCGGCAGACTCTAATATTTCAAGCGCGAGCGCCGCATCAGCCTCGCAGGCCGACGCAAACGCCTTGCCATTGCGCCAGTGCATGACCACGCCGGCAGACGGCAGCCACGACAAGTCTTCAAGACAGTCAGCCAGCGCATCCCAGTTCCCACCAAGACCCGCCGGAAATTGCAGCGCCTGCGCGCACGCACCAAGAAAACCTTTTTTCGTCGAGAT
>CAIWNB010000025.1 GCA_903913965.1 uncultured beta proteobacterium | reverse complement strand
TAAAGGTATGACGATGATAATACGACCGCCCGCGGCGCGACGCCTAACCGGCAGTCAGCGTCTGCTCGCGCCCCCGCCCCAGCACAACGGTCATTTCTGAAAGCTGCATGGTTAGCGCCGCGAGCAGATCATCGAACGACAATATACCGACCAGGTCACCGCTGTCACTCACCACCGGCAAGCGACGGATGCAGTCATTGCTCATGATGTCAGCCGCCGCATGCAGGGCCTCGCCCTCCCATACGGTCACCAACCCAGGCAGCGCGATATCACCAACGGTTAAAACATGCGGCTCCAAATCAAGCGCGATCACTTCAATCACCAGATCACGATCCGTGACAATGCCGACCGGTCGCCGTCGGCCGTCCTGCAGCGCCACGATCACCAGAGATCCGACGTGATGCGTGCGCATTAATTTGGCCGCCGCCTGCACCGTGGTCTCAGGTCCGGTGCAAACCACCTCACGCTGGCAAATCATACCGATCGTGTTCATGTCGCCACCTCCTTGAGAGACCTCAGCTATAAACCCAACGCCGCCCGTCAAAGTAACCCCAAGCGGCGTCCAGGGTAGCCAGGACGCCACCGCGCCAGCCGTCGATAAAGCGCCCGCGCACGAATGTTCAAACACCATCAAAACCGGTATTGGCTGGCGTTTAGATAATCAACCACATCAGCGATCTCCTCGCGCCCCCAGTGCAACCCCTGATTCCGCTGCCAGCGGTCAACCTCACGCTGCAATTCGCCAAGGTTTTCGGGCAGACGTTGATCGCGCTCATGCAGCCGCTTGTCGTGACAACTCGCGCAATGATTTTCATACAGAAGGCGGCCGCGGCTTTCGTCGGCACCGGCTGTCGCCACCGGCAAACACCCCATCAGCAAAAAAACCATCAACGCCGCGCAAGCGGCCTCCAACACCGCAGCCCGCACAAAACGGTTTGCGCCACCTGTCATGCGCTACAACCTCGGCATGGCGGCATGCGCATGGGTGTACTCATGGCGGGTCTCGCAGCTCACGCAACGCAAGGCCACTGGATTCGCCAGCAAGCGCGGGTAGCCGATAGCGCCATCGCATTCCGTGCAGATGCCGGCACTGCCTTCGACCAGTCGCAGGCGCGCCTGCACCGCTTGCAACAATTCCTGGCCATGGCGTTCGGCCAGCGAGCTATTCACGGCCGCCAGTTCATCGGCGATAGCCTCTTCGCCCAGATCATGCACGCCGCCTTCGCCACCGCCCTGCCTCGACTCCAGCAAGGCCGCACGCATCGCCGCACGCACCGTGGCTTCAAATTCGTCCAGCGCCAGCGTCACCGCAGCGGTCTGCTTTGCGTTCAATCGTGGCATGCTTGATTCCCTCCGAAAAATGCTTCCGTAGCGCGAATCGCATTCAATCGCGACTGACAAAAGATTGGATGCCGGCGGAATCAATATGTTCCCGAACCTATCGTGCCAGGTTGATGCATATCAATTGACGGACCGATAACACGCTGCGGTAGAACAGCCGCAGTTGGCAGGGCAAGCAGGGAGCAGGCGCGGCGCAGTCTCAGACTGCGGCGGCCTTATTCACAACAGTCTTGACTGCAATCGCGGCGCGGGCAGCCGGGCGGGCGATCGGGCGGCTTGAGCGGACAAAAATTATTGATGTCTGCGGCTGGTTTTTGCAAAAAACAGGTCAGCGCACTGGAGGCCGCCGCCACCGCCCAGAAGGCAAAAAAGCCCAATGTATAAATGGCCGTGCGCCCCATTTCCAAGGGCTCGCCAAACAAATGCATGTCCATCGGATCAAACAACGTGAAGAAAACCGCCTCGGCAATACCGCCGATGATAAATGAAGGCCACATGACCCAGATCGCCCGCTGCATAGCCGCCCCTCCGTGGTCTGCGCTGCGTTTCAGAGATTACTGCGGAAGCAGATTGACACCGGCTTGGCCAGCAGCAGCCTCACCGGCCAACTGCCACTGCCGCGCCATATCCTCGATCAGGACAACGCGCCGTCCGCCGAGTGGTGCAATCAACGATGCCACATACACGCCAGGCCCGGTTCGATGCAACGCCAGCGTTTGATCGGCGACCGCGCGCGTCGGATGAACCAGGCGCAGGCTCAACACGTCAGGCAGGGTTGCACTGCCAGGCAGCTTCACCGTCGCCGTACCTGCCAACTCATCAAAGGCGACGGTGGCAGACAAACCGAGCTCCCGCGCCGCCTGTCCGCGATGCAGCGTCTGATTGATGGCGAGACCGCGCTTGTAATAGTCCTCGGCAACCAAACCATCGTCCGAGGCAATCGCCAGCCACAGCGTGACAAATCCGGCCACGATCACCAGCGCCGGACCGGCCATCAATATCCACGGCCACGGTTCGCGATGCCAGGGCTGCGGCAGGATGTTTTCAGGATTGCTCATGGGCGCAGTACCTCTTTAGGGTTGTCGAACATAGAACATCGATTTCTCCACCGTCTTGACGCTGGCGTCATTGGCATCCTGTATCGTAAATCGCACCGGATGGGAACCCGGCGTAGTGCGCGCCGGATCGACCCTCAGCGTTACCGGCAGCGTCGTCGTGCTTGCCACAGGCACTTCAACCGGCTGCTTGACGATGACCTCCATACCGTCGATGCCACTCACGGTAATCATCAGGCTGCGCGTGATCTCCGAGGTATTCATCAGCTGCAAGCGATAAACGTTTTCGAGCCGTCCGTCAGCATTCTCGCGTACCAGCGTCGCACGATCCCGTATGACATCGACTTTCAGCGGCACACGCAAATAGAGCAACGTAATAAACGCGCCGACGACCGCCAGCAGAATGGCGCTGTAAATGAGCGTGCGCAACCTGAACACATGACTGAATATCTGCTGGTCCGCATAAACCCCGTTGACGGCGTTATCGGTGGTATAGCGGATCAACCCGCGCGCATAGCCCATCTTGTCCATCACCTGATTGCAGCCGTCGATACAGGCGGCGCACCCGATGCACTCATATTGCAAGCCGTGACGGATATCAATGCCGGTCGGACAGACCTGTACGCAAATGCCGCAATCGACGCAATCGCCGAGGCCGGCACCGCGTGACTCGACGTTGCGCCGGCGCGATCCGCGCGGCTCACCGCGTTTGGCGTCATAGGTGATGATCAGCGTGTCACGGTCGAACATCACGCTTTGAAAGCGCGCATACGGACACATGTATTTGCAGACCTGCTCGCGCATCCAGCCGGCGTTGCCATAGGTGGCAAAACCGTAAAAGAAGACCCAGAAGGTTTCCCACGGTCCGAGATGAACATGCACGGCCTCGGTTAACAGCTCGCGTACCGGCGAAAAATAGCCGACGAAGGTAAAGCCCGTCCACAGTGACAGGGCGATCCAGGCACCGTGCTTGGCGCCCTTCAGTGCGAACTTGCGTCCGTTGAGCGGCTGGGCATCAAGCTTCATGCGCGCCATGCGGTCGCCTTCAATACGCCGCTCGATCCACAAGAATAATTCGGTATATACCGTTTGTGGACAGGCATAGCCACACCACAGGCGGCCGGCCACCGCGGTAAATAAAAACAGCGCCAGTGCCGAGATCACCAGCAGCATGGTGAGAAAAATAAAATCCTGCGGCCAGAACACCAACCCGAAAATGTAAAACTTGCGCGACACCAGATCGAACAACACCGCCTGCCGCCCGTGCCAGTCGAGCCATAGCGTGCCGTAGAACACCAGTTGCGTCAGCACCACCAACGCAACCCGCCAGTTGGCGAACCACCCGTGCACGGCACGCGGATGGATCGTGCGCTGTATTTCATACAAATCGATGGTGGCTTCCGGCTTCACCGGTGGTTCTGCAGCGCGACTCATTTTTTCTTTTCGTTGAGTAAGGTGAAACAAAACATCGACCGCCACAGCGGGCGGCCGGCAACCGCGTGCCAGAACACCGCCCCCGCATGCAAAGCCAGATAGCACCAGACGACCATTTCGCCGGCCTCATGTAATTTCTTGACCAAGCGCAGCGTACCGGTTGCGCGGCTGCCCGGCTCCAGCCAGAAAAACAGGAGTGCGCCACTCAATGCCATCCAGCCAAAAGCCGCCAAGCCGGCGGTCTGCACCAGTCCGGCAAGCCCGCCGTGCAGCGGACGTTCCGGTAATTGCAAACGGGTCAACGTCAGGACATCCTGCCATACCGACTGCAAGCGCCGTCTGTTAAAAGGAATCCAGCTCGAGAAGCGCTGCGCAGCGGCGCCACTCAATCCGCGCGCCACATAAACCAGCATCACCAGCGCCATGGCGATACCGCACCAGCGGTGTATGACAAATCCACCGTGGTCCGCCGATTTATAGTCACCCGCGAATTGGCCGCTCATCAGCGCCGCCATGCCACACACGACCATGGCCAGATGGATTGAGCGCGTCAGTGCATCAATCGCGTCCGGCACCGCCCCCGCGGTTTGACGATTCCCCCCATCGTCCATCGAGTCACTTCTGCAGATGAGGAGAGAGGCTGTAAACGTAGGCTGACAGCAGATGCAACTTGCCGTCGTCGAGCAAATGCTTGTGTGACGGCATCACACTGGTGCGGCCTTTGGTAATGGTCTGAATGATAATCGCCTCGGTGCCACCGTATTCCCAGTTTTCGTCAGTCAAATTGGCCGAATGCACTTCGCGTTTGCCCTTGCCATCGACTCCATGGCAGGCCGCGCAAATCGCCATGAACTTGACCTTGCCTTTCTCGGCACGCGCCGCATCGTGCTCAAGCCCGGACAGCGAGCGCACGTAGTTGGCGGTGTCCTTGATATCCTCCGGTCCGCCGACCACAGCGCCCATCGGCGGCATCACGCCGGTACGGCCGTCACGAATCGACGTCTTGATCGTCTCCGGTTCACCGCCCCAGATCCAGATATCGTCGCCGAGATTGGGAAAACCCTTGCCCCCGCGTGCATCCGACTGATGGCATTGCGCGCAATAGGTCTGGAACAAGCGCCCGCCGATGGCCAGCGCCTCGGGATTCGCCGCCACGGTCTGGATGTCCTGACTCAGGTAGTTATCGAACACAGGCTTGTACTGCTGCAGAGCCTGCTGCTGCTCGGCGTCGTATTGCCCCTTGGAACTCCAGCCGAAGAGACCGCCATAGCTGCCCAGCCCCGGATAGAGTACTAAATACACAAGCCCGAAGAGAATGGTGATGAAGAACATCCACATCCACCAGCGCGGCAGCGGGTTATTGCTTTCACTCAGATCACCATCCCAGGTGTGGCCGGTTGTTTCACCCTCAGCGCCCGTGCCACGGGTGCTACTGAAGGTGTAGAGCAACACGCCGCACGCAATCATGCTGACGACGGTGATCACCGCAATGTAAAGGCTCCAGAACTCATTGGTAAAGTCGCTCATGATTCTCCCTCAGTGCCCCGCCTGACGCCGGATTTGTTCCGCCGGCAAATCATCCTCGAGCGGCACCCGCGCAGCCGCCTCGAAATCCGCGTGCCGCTTGCCACTCCACGCCCACAACACGATGCCGACAAACACCGCCATCATGACGACCGTCATTACGCTGCTCAGATCGCTGTAATTCATCGCCGTTACCTCACGTTCTTTAGCAACAAGCCAAGACCCTGCAGATAGGCGATCACCGCCTGCTGCTCGGTTTTACCTTTGACGGCCTCGGCAGCACCGGCGATATCCTCGTCGGTGTAGGGCACGCCGACCTTGCGCAGCGCCGTCATCTTGAGTGGCAGCTGTTCGGGTTCGAGCTGGGCGTTGGTCAGGAAGGGATAAGCCGGCATATTGGATTCGGGCACCACATCGCGCGGATTGTTCAGATGGATGCGATGCCATTCATCCGAATAACGACCGCCAACGCGATGCAAATCCGGGCCGGTGCGTTTCGAACCCCAGAGAAACGGATGGTCATAAACAAATTCACCGGCCACCGAATAGTGCCCGTAACGTTCGGTCTCGGCACGAAACGGACGCACCATCTGCGAATGGCAATTGCCACAGCCTTCGCGGATATAAATATCACGTCCGGCGAGCTGCAACGCGGTATACGGCTTGAGCCCCTCGATCGGCTGTGTGGTCGAACGCTGAAAATACAACGGTACGATTTCGACCAGCCCGCCAAAGGCGATGGCGAGCACGATCAGCGGAATCATCAGCCCTACGTTACGTTCTATAGCATCGTGTTTGATTGTCATTTATTCGGCTCCAGAATCAGGCGTGCGCCAGCGAGACTGCGGGAATCTTCGCATCATCGACTGCGCGCTGACCGGCGATCGTCTTCCACACGTTGTAAGCCATGAGCAACATGCCGGCGAGGAAGATGACACCGCCCAGCAAGCGCACCATGTGGTACGGATACGTCGCTTTCACCGCCTCGGCAAAGCTGTAGGTCAGCGTGCCGTCGGCATTCACTGCACGCCACATCAGGCCCTGCATGACACCGGCGATCCACAATGCCGAGATATACAACACGACGCCGATGGTGGACGCCCAGAAGTGCACATTGATCAGCTTCACACTGTGCATTTCGATACGACCGAACAAGCGCGGAATCAGGTAATAGATGGCGCCGATCGATACCATCGCCACCCAGCCCAGCGCACCCGAATGCACGTGACCGATCGTCCAGTCGGTGTAGTGCGACAGCGCATTAACCGTCTTGATCGACATCATCGGGCCTTCGAAGGTCGACATGCCGTAAAAGGACAGCGAGGTGATAAGAAATTTCAGGATCGGATCAGAACGCAGTTTGTGCCACGCACCCGATAACGTCATGATGCCGTTAATCATGCCGCCCCAGGACGGCGCGAGCAGAATCAGCGAGAACAGCATGCCGATCGACTGCGCCCAGTCCGGCAGTGCGGTGTAATGCAGATGGTGCGGGCCCGCCCACATATAGGTGAAAATCAGCGCCCAGAAGTGCACCACTGACAGGCGATAGGAGTAAACGGGACGTCCAGCCTGCTTCGGAATGAAGTAATACATGATGCCGAGAAAGCCCGCGGTGAGGAAGAAACCCACCGCGTTATGCCCGTACCACCACTGAATCATCGCGTCCTGCACCCCGGCATAGGCGGAGTAGGATTTCGTCAACGAAACCGGAATCGCCGCGCTGTTGACCAGGTGCAATACCGCAACCGTGATGATGAAGGCACCGAAAAACCAGTTGGCGACATAAATGTGTGGAATCTTGCGTTTCATGATGGTGCCGAAAAACACCACCGCATAAGACACCCAGACCAGGGTAATCAGGATGTCGATCGGCCACTCGAGTTCGGCATACTCTTTACCGCTGGTGAAACCAAGTGGCAGCGTCACTGCGGCGAGCACGATGACCAGTTGCCAGCCCCAAAAAGTAAATGCTGCCAGGGCGTTGGAGAACAAGCGCGCATGGCAGGTTCGCTGTACCACGTAATACGAGGTGGCAAACAAGGCGCAGCCGCCAAACGCAAAAATCACCGCGTTCGTATGCAGCGGACGCAAGCGACCGTAGGTAAACCAAGGGCCGAAGTTAAGATCCGGCCAGATCAGTTGGGCGGCAATGATGACACCGACGAGCATGCCGACGATGCCCCACACCACTGTCATGATAGAAAACTGCCGCACCACACGGTAGTTGTATGTGGATTGTTCGCTCATCAGCCTGTCTCCCGAAAATGCATGGCTGATGTTAGGCAGACCGCGGACGCCAACACTTGATCCAAATCAAATACCCAGCAAAATCTCTACCGCCACAGGCATTATTGCGGGGGTTGCGGCCTATCGTCGTCCATCAAAACGCGGTGGGCCGGTCCATCAAGATCATCGAACTGCCCGCTTTTGAGGGAAAACCAGAAAATGGCGCCGATCAAAAAGGCAAAGCCAAGGCTGACAGGGACCAGCAAAAATACGATCTCCATAGACTTCTATCCCTCTGTCCTATCCCATCACCGCAACGGTGGACCTTGATGAGCTCTCCACAGGAGTCCCCCCGCGCAACAAGCGTAGTGCATTGGCAATCACCAGGGCAGAACTCGCCGCCATACCGATCCCCGCCAGCAGAGGCGTCACCAGGCCACAGGCGGCCAGCGGAATCGCCAGCGCGTTATAACCAAACGCCCAGAACAGGTTTTGCCGGATCACCTGCAACGCACGACGCGCCCCGGCAAAAGCCGGCTGCAGCGCCTCGATACGACCGCCCAGCAGCACCACATCGCTGTTGCCCGCCGCCACCTCGGCACCGCCCCCCATCGCCACCGAGACCTGGGCAGCACCCAATCCGGCGGCATCATTAACGCCATCGCCCACCATCACCACCACTCCACCGGCATTCTGCAAGCGTTGCACGTAATCGAGTTTGTCCGCCGGCAGCGCCGCCGCCAGCACCTGTTCGATACCGATTTCGCGCGCCACATAATGAACACTGGCGACACGATCACCGGATACGAGGTGCACCCGCAAGCCGCTGCGCTTTAAATCTGCGATGAGTGCCGCTGCCCCACTGCGAACATGATCAGCGAGTGTGAACTGTGCCAGCCAGCCGCCTTCGTCGCCCAACATCACCACCGTACTGTCGGCAGCCACCGCCGTCAATGACACGGGCAGCGGACGCCCGACCAGAGCAGCGACAAACGCCGGCGTACCGATGCGCATACGACGGCCGTCAATTTCACCTTCAACGCCGCCGCCGGCGACATGACTGAGTCCGCTTGCAACACGTGGCGACGCGGTGCTAGCCCCGGTAAAGACACGCGCCACCGGATGCGCCGCACCAGTCTCCAGCGCTGCCGCACAAGCCAGGGTATCTGCACGATCGAGCGCACCAAGAGTGATGACGCTGCTCAACTGCATCTGTCCGTTGGTGAGTGTTCCGGTTTTATCGAATACCACGTCGGTTGCCGTGGCGAGGCCTTCGATGGCGTTGCCGCGCGTGATCAACACCCCCTCTTTATGCAAACGACCACTCGCAGCCCCGAGCGCAGCGGGTGTCGCAAGTGAGAGCGCACACGGACAACTCACCACCAGCACTGCCACCGTCACCGCCAGCGCATGCGACGGATCAATCACGGACCAAACCAACGCCACCACACCGGCGATCAGCAACAATGCGGCAACAAAATATTTCGCCACCGCATCAGCGACCCGCGCCAGCCGCGGACGCTCAGCGGCGGCGCGTTCAGCCAGACGTAGAATCGCCGCCAGGCGCGTCGCTTCGCCGGCGCCAGTCACGCGCATGACCAATGGATTACCGAGATTGAAAGAGCCGCCCGTCAACACATCACCGGCATGCCGCAGCTGCGGCCGCGCCTCGCCTGTCAGCAGCGCTTCGTCGAGCTCACCCACCCCGTCGACCAGCACGCCGTCGGCAGGCACCGTGGCACCGACAGCAATGCGCACATGATCACCCGCACGCAGGGCACGCGCGGCCACTTTTTCAGCGTGGACGGCAGGCCATTGTGTGAGGCGTTCGGCGTACACCGGCGCCCTTATCGCCAACTGCTCCTGCATCGCCAAGGAACGCGTGCGCGCGATCATTTCAAAATAGCGCGCGGCAAGGAGCAAGAAGACAAACATCGTGACCGAATCAAAGTAGACTGCACCGCTGCCGCGCAGAGTTGCGAGCATGCTGGCGGCAAAGGCGGCGCCGATGCCGAGGGCCACCGGCACATCCATACCCGCCCTGCCATGTCGCAGATCACGCCACGCCCCCAAAAAGAATGGCGTTGCAGAAAACAACACCACTGGTACGGTCAGAATAAAACTCGCCAGCCGCATCAATTGTTCGACGTCGGCCGTCATATCGCCATCGGCGAGATAGACCGGAATCAAATACATCATCACCTGCATCATGCCAAAGCCGGCGACAAACAAACGACCGAGAGCAAAATTACGCTCGCGCTGACGCGCACGTTCGGCCTGCTCGCGGACATACGGGTAGGCGCGATAGCCCACCGCACCGATGGCTGCAATAATTGCGCTCTGCCGGATCTGTCGCGGGTCCCAGCGCACACGCGCGCGTAAGGAAGTGAAGTTGATGTCGATATGATGCACACCGGGAACACGCATCACGCGCTGTTCGATCAGCCACACACAAGCGGCACAACTGATCCCTTCGATGATAAGCGCCCCCTCCTGCAGTGAGGTGTCGGTGCCCGGCTGTTGCGTATCAGATATCCCCGGTGCGTCGTAGACATCGAGGTCGCGCAAAGACTGCGGCACCGTGTTGTCGCGGTCCGGCAAGGCACTACGCTGGGAATAATAGGAGACCAGGCCGTTGTCGATGATGGTTTGTGCCACGGCGGCACAACCGGCGCAGCACATCGCTTGCGCCGTGCCATCGACGACCGTACACCATGAACTGCCGGCAGGCACCGGCAATCCACAGTGGAAACATTCATTGGCGCGAATCCGCCGTGCGGCAGGCTCGCGCTTGTCCGTCCTTGCCAACGCCATTAGGCGTCCTTGGTATACGCTAGAACTTCAAGCCTACACCAATCCCCACCACCACCGGATCAATTTTAAGCTGGGAGACAAAAGCGCCAGTGGTAGCGTTCGTCACATCGGTCTTGATGTAAATCTTTTTGACGTCAAAGTTGAGGAACCACTTCTTGTCGAGTGCGTAGTCAAAACCCGCCTGCAATGAACCACCAAAACTGCTGTTATCAACATTCAACGGCGTCGCGCCCAAATAAAGACTGGCACTGTAAAAACGCGTGTAGTTGACGCCCAGCCCCACGTAGGGGCGCAAGGTTTCCTTGGGCGAAAAATGATATTGCAGCGTCAGGGTCGGTGGTAGCAACGAGACCTTGCCGAGCGAAGCGCCGGAGGCGGTCACCGTATGACGACTGGTTCCCAAAATCAACTCAGCGGCAATGTTATTGGTTAAAAAGTAGGTGAAATCGAGTTCAGGCACGACCTCATTGCTAACGCCAAGCGTACCGGTGGTAGAACTGACACTGGGCCGTATCTGCAACAGGCGGCCGCGCGCCAGCCAATCGCCCTGATCCGCCTGCACCGGCAGCGCCATCGCTAGCGCAAGGCCTGCGGCTACCGCACTAATCGCAACTTTCATCAAATCCTCCGCTCAACATTGATTAATAACGCTCAGATGTTAAAAGCG
>CAIWNB010000024.1 GCA_903913965.1 uncultured beta proteobacterium | reverse complement strand
ATCGACCACCACCTTCTCCACATGGGTGCGGCAGGTCCAGCGCGCCTGGCCGTTGACGTTCATGGCACAGGAACCGCACACGCCAACACGGCAGGAAAAGCGGTACGACACGGAGGGGTCGATGACACGCTGGATGTAAGTGACAACGTCCAGCACCGTTTGGGCCTCGAGTCGCGGCACCTCGTAGGTTTGGTATGCACCTTCTTCAGCGCCGCGCCAGACGCGCACGCTGAGACTATCCGTTTGGGGTATTTGGGGTGTTTGGCCCGCCTCGGGCTTCATGCGCGGGGAGAGGCAGGCTGCGTCACCAGCGCGCTTTTCCACCTCGCCCCTCACCCTTTCACCCGTTCACCCTTTACCTCTCACGGAATCAAGCGCTTTCGTACAAACGCGTCAGCACAAACTCGCGATGACCGAGCGCCTCGGCGGCGGTCAGACGGCCGTTGCAGGTGCGCAGCATGACTTCAATCAATTCTTCACCAGTCTGGTCAAGATTTTTCTCCCGCTGTAGCAAACCCGAACAGTCGTGATCAATGTGCTCTGACATCGTACGCACAGTACGCGGATTTGCGCACAGCTTGATGACGGGAATGATCGGATTACCGATTACGTTGCCCTGACCGGTCGGGAAGAAATGAACGACATATCCGGAAGCAGCACACAGTGTGACCATCTCGGCGGCCGCCGAGGATGAATCCATGAACCACAGGCCGGGCTTGGTCGGCATTTCCGCCTTATCGAGGCAACCGACAACCTTGCACTTCTTGCCGATTTTCTGAATGTTGCCAAGCGCTTTTTCTTCGATCGTCGTCAGGCCGCCGGCGATGTTGCCCTTGGTCGGCTGCGAATCCGACAAATCGCTGGTTTTGTGACGTTCGACAACTTCCTGATAGCGGTTAAACATCGCCATGAACTGGTCGCGCACCTCCGGCGTCTCACAACGTGCCGCGACGATGTGCTCACCACCGGTGATTTCCGTGGTTTCACCGAACACCATAGTGACACCGAGCGGCTCAAGCTTATCGAAGGCGTTGCCAACAGTCGGATTCGCGCCGCAACCCGAGGTGGTATCAGACTCGCCACACTTGGTGGATACCCACAGGTCGCTGATCGGACATTCAACGCGCTGCAGTTCGGACGCCCATTGCACGTATTCCTTGGCGACTTTCGAAGCGCGCATGATGGTGTCGTGATCACCATGTAATTCGATGCCGAAACCGATGACCGGTTTGCCGGTCTTGGCGATCGCCTTGACGATGTCCTGGGTCCATTGATCTTCAATCCCAATGACAACCACTGCAGCAACGTTCGGATTGCAGCCAGTGCCAATCAGCGTTCTAAAATGCAACTCGAGGTCGGCGCCAAACTGCAGGCGGCCGTAGGGATGCGGGATCGCCATCGTGCCTTTGATGTTATGCGCCACAGCTTCACAGGCCGCATTGGACAGATCGTCTACCGGCAGGATGATGACGTGATTGCGCACGCCAGCGCGGCCGTTCTCACGGCGATAACCCCAGAAGGTTGTATTGCTGGAAATCATGATTTCTCCAAAATTTTATTGAGCCTCTACGGGCGAGTATTTGGTCTTCAGTCGCGGCGGGAACCTGCAAGGAAACCGGCAAAACGGTGCGTTAGATACGAATTTCCGTTGCGTCAGGAATTCAGCGCGAGCACAAAAGACAGCGCCCGACTTACCAGCGCTTGGTCTTAATGTTATGTACGTGGGCGTGGGCACCTGCCTTGATATCTGCAACTGATTTGCCGATGTCAATGCCATACTTGATGATGGTCTCGCCGTTCTTGATGTCTTTGAGCGCGAGTTTGTGACCAATCGGAATATCCTGCTCGGCGTTGAGCGAAATGGTGCGGTCCTCGTCCATGATCCAGCCGGTCAGAGCCTGTCCCGCCTTCACACCCTCCACCACGACCACCGCAACCGTATCTTTGGGGTCATGCAATACGAAATGAATCATGACAACTCCTGGTAAATGCCTGGGGAACCCCTGCGCTTTAGGGGGAAATTTCTGCAGATTGGAACTGCGGAGATACTACACGTCGTCGGAAACGGGCGTCAACCGTGATTGTCCAGGTCTCATGCGACCATTGACAGGAGCGCGGGACCCTTACAGTTTCTGCAGCTCACGCCTGGTTTTTTCCAGCATTTCGGCATCCTTGATGTTGTTCAACAACCAGTCGAATTGACTGCGTGCATCCCCCCTGAAACCGGCGCGGGCAAAATTTGTCCCGGCACTCAGACGCGCGTTGACGGCAAGGGCATCGGGGACAGGTTGATCTAACGTCAAAGCCGCTTCGAGAAAATGGTCGGCGGCACGCGCATGGTCTGCGGCAGTCTCGGCGCCGCGACCCAAGGCGTAAAGCAACTCGCGGCGTTCGCGGCTGGCGGCGAGCGGCAGCAGGGTGCGGTAAAGGATGTCGGCGCTTTTAGTTTGTCCGGCCTCCTGAATTTCGACGACCACCGCCATTGCGCGTCGCATCAGGGCAACTGACAATGTTTTCTTACCAGTGAGCATCGCGCGCAGGATGTCGGCACTGGCGGGGACCAGACCCGCAGCGGCGAGAGATTGCGACAGGCGCAGGCTCCATTCATCCGCATCGAGTTGGGGCGGCGCATCTAACCCGCTCCAATAACGTGCCGCCAGTTCCTGCCGGTTGTTCTCTGCCGCTATCGCGCCGAGTAGATAACGCGCCTGGGTATCAATATCCTTGACCTGGAAACGTAACGCATCGGCAAACAGCCGCAATGCGGTCATAGACAGCTTGGAGCTTTGCAACGAATAGACCAGCTGCAATTGGGCATTGGCGCGAGTGGCTGGCACTTTACTGTTCATTGCCAAAAAGGCAAAAATCGCACGGCCGGCCGTGGCACTGGCTGCGGCACGCCGCGCCCCGAAATCCGACCAGGCACTGTCATCCCCAACAAGCAGTTTTTCCTGGTTGGCGAGTTCCTGTGCGGCTAGAGCATAGGTGCGCCACAAATCTTCGGCGAGGGCGGCGCTTACTGACGCGGACTTGGGGGACGCCAGATGCAATCGGTGTTCCATGGCTTCCACCCGCAACAAGTTGTTGCGCTGGGTCGTGGCGGCGAATTGCATCACATCCCAATAGACGGGCGGAGCGTTGCGTTTAGCGAGTGCTACTCGCGCCTGCTCAACTGCTGCGTCGGGCGTCAATAAACCGGTTTGTAAACGTAGAAGCAATTTGACCGGACCCGCGTCGTCCAGTTGGGCCATCCAGTTGACGGCCTCCTTATCCATACCACCGGCCAGCAGACCTTCGACGAAACGCGCAGCCGTGTCACGATCCAAGGGCTTGTAATCTTGCTGATAACGCAACATCAGCAGATAGGCTTCGCGCGTTCGGTCATCGGCAAGATAAGCATCAATGACAAGCAGGCGGGCCTGCCGCAACTCCTCTGCCGGAACATCGTTGCGCCAAAAAAACTGGCTGAGGAATTCACGTGCGGCCTGCCCTTGCGCAGCAACGATGGCCGCGCGCGCACCCTGCAACAAACAAAACCGCAGCGTAACCGGCGGCGCACCTGAGGGTATTTCCGTTATGCGTTTGGCCAGCGCATCAGGCTGGCTCAGCCGGAACATCAAATTGCAACGCAGTTGCTCCCAATCCGCCCAGCGCGGCGCGGATACAGTGACGGGCTGCTGCGCCTCGACACGGGCCAACGCCGCCTTCCAGGCGCCGCTATCAGCAAAGCGCTGCGCAAGCTCAAAATCGCCAGGCACGCCTTGGGCGAAAACGCTCAATGGGAACAAGAGCAGAAAAACTGCCAATGACAGAGTACGCATCCGGCTATTTTAGTTTCGTTAACAACAAAAATACCCGGGTCAATAAAAAAGGCGGCTCGCGCCGCCTTCTCTAGCACCCATGGATGCAATTACTGTGCTTCAGCCTGCGGCTTCGGCGCAGCTTCAACCGGCGGCAAAATCTCCCGCGCCACATAATCAAGGCGTTCCTTGATGCGAGCTGCCTTGCCGGAACGCTGACGCAAGTAATAAAGCTTGGCGCGACGCACATCGCCGCGGCGCTTGACTTCAACAGAGGCGATCAACGGAGAATAGCTTTGGAAGGTACGCTCAACACCCTCACCCGAAGACATTTTGCGCACCGTAAAAGCGGAATTGAGTCCGCGATTACGCTTGGCAATCACCACGCCCTCAAAAGCCTGCACGCGTTTGCGCTCGCCTTCGACCACGTTGACATTAACCACCACGGTATCGCCGGTCTTGAAATCCGGAATTTTCTTCGCAAGACGCGCGACTTCTTCTTTTTCCAGCTGCTGGATCAGATCCATGTTCACACTCCACTCAATTCTTGCTTGAATTCTTCGAGCAAACCGCACTCGTCCACACTCATCCCACGTTGTTCCAGTAACTCCGGCCTTCTCTGCCAGGTACGTCCCAACGACTGCTTCAAACGCCAGCGCCCAATGTCGGCATGATTACCCGACATCAAAACCGCCGGCACCGCTAATCCTTCATACTGCTCCGGCCGCGTGTATTGGGGGCAATCCAACAACCCTCCAACAAACGACTCCTGAACCGCCGACTGCGTATCTCCCAGTGCACCGGGCAGTTGTCGCACGATGCAATCAATTAGCACCATCGCGGCCAGTTCACCGCCCGACAACACGTAATCGCCAATCGACACTTCTCCATCAACGCTACGCGCAATCGCACGCTCGTCAACACCTTCATACCGACCCGCCAGCAACACCAGACCCTGCTCAGCCGACAACTCCATCACCAGCGCATGATTCAACGGCCTGCCCTGCGGTGACATATAGATCACGCGCGGCTTCTTCACGCCCGTGCTCGCCTGTCGCTGCCGCGCCGCCGATACTGCACGATCCAGCGGCTCCGCCATCATCACCATGCCCGGACCACCGCCATATGGCCGGTCGTCCACGGTGCGGTAGCTGTTTCGCGCAAAATCACGCGGGTTCCAAGCCACCAGACCGAATATCCCGCGGTCACGCGCCCGGCCTGTGATTCCGGCCTCGGTCACCGCCTCGAACATCGGCGGAAACAGCGTTACCACGTCAAACTGAAGCATCAGTAATCCTCGCCCCAGTCCACTACCATCCTGCCCGACTTTAGATCAACCTGCTTGATCACATTGGCGATGAAGGGGATTAACGTTTCGCCATCCCTGCCACCACCCGACACGACCAACACATCGTTGGCGCCGGTTTGCAAAATCCGGACAACCCGCCCGAATTCGTATTGTTCAATATTTACTACCACCAGACCGATCAAATCGGCCCAGTAAAACTCGCCTTCTTCTGCCGGCGGCAACTCTGATCGCAGCACTGCGATATCAGAACCCCGCAGCGAGGCTGCTGCTTCACGGTCATCAATCCCTTCGAGCTGCGCTACGAGCGAGCTGCCCTGCATTCTGCTGGCAACTGCCCGGACTTCACGCCAAGAACCGTTGCGGCCGATACGCCAAACAGGGTAATCGCTCAAACTTTCCGGATCGCTGGTGAGGGTGTGGATTTTGATCCAGCCCCGAACACCGTAGGGAACGGTTACCCGCCCCATGACCACCAGTTCGTCAGGCAGCTTGCTTGGCACCGAATTGTTTGACAAGGCGCGCTGCGGTGTCGCTAATCTGCGCACCCTTGCCCTGCCAGTACGTCAACCGATCAGCCTGATACCGAAACGATTCCTGACCTTCAGGCGCCTTCGGATTATAAAAACCGATACGCTCGATGAAACGGCCATCGCGGGCGCGTTTGGAATCGGCTACCACCAGATTAAAAAACGGCCGCTTCTTGGCGCCGCCGCGTGCCAGTCTAATCACAACCATGTTACCGACCCCGAAAATGCGGAAAGGGCGCGATTTTACGCTACCTTTCACGGCCGACGCAAGAACAAACGGGCTTTTTGGCCGAGATGCCCGCCAAGGCCGCCCGTTTCATATCCCGCTGATTCAGCAATTAATTTCAAAAGCGCCAACAACCACGCCTGTGTCAGCGCATGCCGGGCAGCATCCCCTTCATGGATCTCATCATCTTGGCCATCCCGCCCTTGGCCATCATCTTCATCATTTTCTGCGTTTGTTCGAACTGCGCGAGCAAGCGGTTAACCTCCTGCACGCTGACGCCCGCCCCCGTCGCGATGCGGCGCTTGCGCGAAGCCTTCAGCAGTTCAGGCTTGCTGCGCTCACGCGGCGTCATTGAATTGATAATCCCCTCGATGCGGCGTAATTGCCCGTCATCCATCTGCGCATTACCGGCGGCCTGTGCGAGCTGGCCCGGCAACTTGTCGATGAGTGCCGCAACGCCGCCCATCTTTTTCATTTGTCCGACCTGCTGCTTGAAATCCTCAAGATCGAAACCCTTGCCTGACTTCAGCTTGCGCGCGAATTTTTCCGCCTCATCACGATCAACCGAACGGTGAACATCTTCGATCAACGAGAGCACATCGCCCATGCCGAGAATGCGAGAGGCCATGCGCTCTGGATGAAAAGCTTCCAGGCCATCGAGTTTTTCACCGATACCGGCAAACTTGATCGGCGCCCCGGTCACCTGGCGAACGGAAAGCGCGGCGCCGCCACGGGCGTCGCCGTCGAGCTTGGTCAGCACCACGCCGGTCAACGGCAGCGCGTCAGCAAAAGCCTTCGCCACATTGACCGCGTCCTGACCCTGCATGGCGTCCACCACGAACAAGGTTTCAATCGGCTTGAGCAAGCCATGCAGCTCGCGAATCTCAGCCATCATCGCGTCATCAATGGCGAGGCGGCCGGCCGTATCAACAATCAAAACGTCATGGTGATGAGTACGCGCGAACGCGACCGCAGCACTCGCAATGTCAGCAGGCTTTTGTGCGGCATCAGACGCAAAGAAATCCACCTCGACCTGTGCCGCCAATGTCTTCAGCTGCTCGATTGCCGCAGGACGGTAGATGTCGCAACTGACCAGCAGAACTTTCTTGCGCTGCTGCTCGCGCAGCATTTTTGCCAGTTTGCCGGTCGATGTGGTCTTGCCAGAGCCCTGCAGGCCCGCCATCAGGATTACCGCCGGCGGCGTGGTAGCCAGATTCAGCCCGCTGGCTGCCTCCCCCATCAGGTTAACCAGCTCCCGGTGGACCACGCCGACCAAGGCCTGGCCGGGCGTCAAGCTGCCAACCACGTCCTGCCCGAGGGCACGTTCGCGGACGCGTGCGATAAAATCCCGCACCACCGGCAACGCAACATCAGCCTCCAGCAATGCGACGCGCACTTCGCGCAGGGCATCCTGGGTATTCGTTTCGGTCAGGCGCGCTTCACCACGCAGCGTCTTGACCACCTGCGAGAGGCGGCCGGTCAAATTTTCGAACATGCTGATCCCTGTATTTTTCGCGGCAGGCGCGCCGTGAATACTCTGGTGTAAACTGCTGCAGGATGAATGCATCCAGTTTTATATTTTATCCGATCGTCTCCACACTGTACGCGGTGCTTGCCGCCTATTTCTGGCGCACGCGTTGGCGTAACAGCGCTAAAAATGACGGCATGCAAGTCGATCGCCCGAGGGTGTTCGAGCATCTTATGGTGCTCACCCCGCTGCTGCTCCATGGCATTCTACTGGCAAACTCGGTTCTGGCAGCCGACGGTATCCACCTCGGTGTTGGCAACGCAATATCCGCCATCGTCTGGCTAACAGTCGCCATCTACTGGACAGGGAACCTGTTTTACCGCATCGAAGGCCTGCAGGCTCTGGTGATGCCAGTGGCGGCGCTCTGCGCATTTTTGCCGGCCCTGTTCCCGTCTACGCGCGCCCTGCCAAATACCGAGCTGCCAGTGTTTCAAGTGCATCTGATGATCGCGCTGCTGGCCTACAGCCTGTTTACCATTGCATCAATGCACGTGCTCCTGATGGCGGTTATCGAAAACCGGCTGCATAGCGGCCGACTGCCGACAGCCCTGCAACAATTACCCGCCTTACTGACCATGGAAACGCTGCTATTCCGCATCCTGTGGGCCGGCTTCGTGCTGCTCACGCTGACACTGGCCACAGGAATCCTCTACTCGGAAGACTTGTTCGGCAAGGCCATGCGGTTTAATCACAAAACCGTCTTTGGCATACTCTCCTGGCTGATTTTTGCCGCACTGCTTGGCGGCCGACAGCTCTATGGCTGGCGCGGCAGGATCGCCGTGCGCTGGACGCTGACCGGCTTCATGTCGCTAGTGCTTGCCTATGTCGGCAGCAAATTCGTACTCGAAATCATTCTCGGCAGAATATAAACAACAATGCCTGAGCCACGGCCTGCCCGGTCCATACCGGCGCATTCTTCGCGTCGTTAAGCCCTGATGGACGAGATTCCTTTATCGGTACAGTTTGTTGTGCTCGGCATCCTGTTGCTCTTGTCGGGCTTCTTCTCGATCGCAGAAACCAGCATGATGGCTTTGAACCGTTACCGGTTGAAAGCCCTGCTGCGTACCGGCAACCGTGGCGCCCGCCTTGCCTCCGATCTGCTGGCGCAAACCGACCGCCTGCTTGGCGTAATTCTGCTTGGTAACAACCTTGTCAATGCAGCCGCCGCGGTGCTGGTCAGCGTGATTACCGTGCGCTTGTTTGGCGATGACGAGATCGCACTCGCCATTGGCACGCTGGCCGTTACCTTTTTGATCCTGGTATTTTCTGAAATCACCCCCAAGGTGGTCGGTGCCGCCTATGCAGAGGCTATCGCCCTGCCAATCGCCTTCGTGCTGAAACCACTGCTGCGCCTGCTCTATCCGGTGGTGTGGTTCGTCAATTTGTTCGTGCAAAGCCTGCTCTGGATGCTGCGCTTGAAGCCAGCGGACGCCGCCAATACCAAGATGACGCCCGAGGAGCTGCGCACTCTCGTGCTCGAGGCCGGTAACTACATCCCGAAAAAACACCAGAGCATCCTGCTAAACCTGTTCGACCTGGAACAAATCTGCGTCGACGACGTGATGACGCCGCGCAGCCAGATCGAAGCCATTGATATCGATGCCTCACCGGCCACCTTGCGCACCCAGCTTGCAACCGCCTACCACAGGCGAATACCGGTCTATCAGGGACAACCAGACAACATCATTGGCGTCGTCCTGGTGCGCAAGGCGCTAGGCCTGAGCCGCGATAATGCGGTATTGGCCGAACAACTACGCGGTCTCATGCGAGCCCCGTACTTTGCGCCGTCGGGCACGCCACTATTCACGCAATTGCAGCAGTTTCAGGAACACCAGGACCGGCTCTGTTTCGTCGTCGATGAGTATGGCGAGCTGATGGGCATGCTGACGCTGGACGACATCGTCGAGGAATTAATCGGGGAATTCGCCACGCACTCGCCGCTGCAACCTGGCCGTTTTCATCCGCAAACCGACGGCAGCCATCTGGTCGAAGGGGGCAGCCTGCTGCGCGAACTCAACCGCAAGCTGGGTTTTCGCTTTCCACTAGACGGCCCCAAAACCCTCAACGGTCTGGTGCTGGAACACTTGCGCGAAATCCCAGAGCCCGGTACCAGCCTTGAAATCGCCGGCCATCGAATGAAAATCATACAGACGCAGGATCGTGTGATCAAAGCGATCAGCCTTGCACCGCTTGAAAAAATTACAGCCGTGCCGCAGACACGCCTGTAATCGGGCCAGCCTTTTTCTTTACAAAGTAAGATCGGCAGGGCATCATAATGGAATCCTCATTTAACCAATAAGTTAGCGCGTTGTTTTAAAACGCTACCGGAGAATCACCATGGCCACCGCTACCCAGAAAAAAGACGTTAAGGAATTCGTCTATTCATGGACCGGCACGGACCGGGCGGGCAAGACAGTTCGCGGTGAAATGAAGGCTGGCGGAGAAGCCGTTGTCAACGCGCAATTGCGCCGCCAAGGCATCAAGGTCAACCGCGTCAAAAAATTAACGGCGGGCCGCGGCGGTTCGATCACCGACAAAGACATCACGCTTTTTACACGCCAACTGGCGACCATGTTGAAGGCTGGCGTACCCCTGCTGCAAGCCTTTGATATCGTCGGTAAGGGTCACAGCAACGCAGCGGTACAAAAACTGCTGATGGCGATCAAAACCGAGGTTGAAAGCGGTTCCAGCCTGAAACAGGCATTTGAAAAACATCCCCTGTATTTCGACACGTTGTTTTGCAACCTGATCGGCGCAGGCGAACAAGCCGGTATTCTGGACAGCCTGCTGGACCGTCTGGCCACCTACAAGGAAAAAACGCAGGCGATCAAGGGAAAAATCAAATCTGCCCTGTTTTACCCGATCGCTATTATCGCCGTGGCATTCATCATCACCGCCATCATCATGATTTTCGTGATCCCGGCGTTCAAGACGGTATTCGCGAGCTTCGGCGCGGACCTGCCCGGACCGACACTCGTTGTCATGGCCATCTCCGATTTCTTCGTCAAATACTGGTACCTGATTTTCAGCATCGTCGGCGGCGGCATTTACGGATTTCTCTACGCATGGAAACGCTCGAAGGCCGTGCAAATCCTGATGGACAGGGTCATGCTGCGGGCGCCCATCTTCGGCGATCTGGTGCGCAAAGCCACCATTGCGCGCTGGACGCGCACACTGGCGACCATGTTTGCAGCCGGCGTTCCTCTGGTTGAAGCGCTCGATTCGGTTGCCGGCGCCGCTGGCAACCACGAATATTTTGTCGCCACCAAGAAAATTCAAAGTGAGGTTTCCACCGGCTCCAGCCTTGTCGTGTCAATGCAAAACGTCGACCTGTTCCCAAACATGGTTTTGCAAATGGTCGCGATTGGCGAGGAGGCTGGTTCGCTTGACGGCATGCTCAGCAAAGTAGCCGATTTTTTCGAGGCTGAAGTCGATGACGCGGTTGAGGCGCTCTCCAGCCTGATGGAACCGTTGATCATGGTCGTTCTCGGCACGCTCATCGGCGGCATGGTTGTCGCGATGTATCTGCCTATCTTTAAAATGGGTCAGGCAGTTTGAAGCGGTGCAAAGCAGCACCTCGCTTCTGCCAAACCAGAGTACCGGGCCCCAATACGGCCTTTCAACACTTTAATGCCGGAAACGGGTAATCGCTGATGTCCATAATCCAGTTACTGCAAAACAACCCCGTGCTGTTCGCGGTGGCGGTCACCCTGCTCTCGCTCGCCATTGGCAGCTTTCTCAACGTGGTGATCCACCGCATGCCCAAAATGATCGAGCGCCAGTGGCGTATCGAGGTCGCGGAGTCCGGCGGGCAAACTGCGCCGCCCGAACCGCGCTACAACCTCATGGTGCCACGCTCGCAATGCCCGGTCTGCGCACATGCGATTACGGCAATGGAGAATGTCCCTGTCCTCAGTTATTTCCTGCTACGTGGCAAATGCGCTGGCTGCGGCGAGCGCATTTCGCCACGCTACCCGCTGGTTGAGATGCTGACTGCCGTTCTATCCGGATTTGTCGCTGTGCACTTTGGCTTTAGCTGGAACACCGCCGCCGCCCTCCTTTTTGTATGGGCGATGATCGCGCTGGCCTTTATCGATCTCGATACTTTCTACCTGCCTGACGACATTACGCTGCCCCTGCTATGGCTGGGCCTGATCGTTAATATCAACGGGGGGTTTGTCGACCTTCAGTCGGCGGTAATCGGTGCCATCGCCGGGTATCTTTCCTTGTGGAGCGTGTTCTGGGGCTTCAAATTCGCCACTGGTAAGGAGGGGATGGGCTACGGCGACTTCAAATTGTTGGCGGCAATCGGTGCTTGGCTGGGCTGGAAAATGCTGCCGGTCGTCATCATGCTGTCGTCTTTGGTCGGCGCTATCATCGGTATCAGCCTGATTGCGTGCGCACGCCACGAACGCGGTAGCCCGATCCCATTCGGTCCCTATCTCGTTCTGGGCGGACTTATCGCCATATTCTGGGGCGATGCCATCGTCAAGTATTACCTGCAAAGCTTCTGACCCCATGCCCCTCGTTATCGCCCTGACCGGTGGAATCGGCAGCGGCAAAAGCACTGTCGCCGATATCCTCGCCGAACTCGGCGCTGACGTCATCGACACCGACGCTATCGCACACCGATTGACCGCTCCCGGAGAAGCGGGGGCCGTCGAAATCGGACGGCAGTTTGGCAGCGAATTTCTACGCGCCGATGGCGCGCTCGACCGTGAGCGTATGCGGGAGCATGTGTTTTCCGACACTACCGCACGCAAAAAGCTGGAGGCCATTCTGCACCCGATGATACGGACGGCAGTGGACGCGGCAATGGAGGCTGCGTGCGGCAGCTACACGGTGCTGGTGGTACCACTGCTGGTGGAAACCGGCGCTTATCAGGGACTCGTCAAGCGCACCCTGGTGGTCGATTGCAGCGAAACGGCACAAATGGAACGCGTCCGCGAACGCAACCGGCTACCGGAAGAAACGATCCGCAACATCATGGCCAGTCAAGCAAACAGGGCAGCAAGACTTGCCCGCGCGGACGATGTGATCGTCAATGATGGCGACCTCGCAACCCTGCGAAACCGCACCCTCGAGATTCATCGCCATTACCTGCGCCTCGCGGAAAAGGCTTGAGGTATTGGTGGATTTGCGAAAAAGCCTAAAAAACCGCACTGAAGTCTTTATTTTTCGACGGTTTTGTAGAACAATTGGCCGTATCAATCACTTCCCCGGTTATCCGTCCTCGCCGTGATCAGCTACGAATACCCGTTGAGCGAGCGGATACGCACATTGCTGCGTCTCGAAGACCTGTACGAGCGAGTGGCTTATTTCACAGCGAAGGCAGATGCGCAGGAACATCACGTCGCGCTGTTATCAATATTTGAAATTCTCGAGGTCGCCAGCCGGGCTGATCTTAAATCGGATTTATTGCAAGAGCTCGAGCGACAAAAACATTCGCTCGAAGCACTACGTGACAATCCAGAAATTTCCGAGGAGGCCCTCGACGGCATTCTGTGGGAGATTGATCGTGTGTCCTCCCGCCTGTTACAGATGTCCGGAAAGATCGGGCAGGAACTGCGAGAAAACGAGTGGCTGATGAGCATCAAACAACGCACCAACATACCTGGCGGTGTGTGCGAATTTGATGTGCCGTCGTATCATTATTGGCTGCATCAAAGTGCTGACTTGCACCGGCATGATCTGGAAGGTTGGCTCGCACCTTTTCTGCCTATCCGCGATGGCATCGCGATCATGCTGCGTCTATTGCGCGAAAGCGGCAAGGTCTCAAAACAAACTGCGGTGCAGGGCGTATACCAGCAAATGATGGCGGGGCGCGTTGCACAAATGCTGCGCCTGCGTTTGCGCCGTGACTATCAATGCGTTCCTGAAATCAGCGCCAACAAATATGCGCTGAATATCCGCTTCACCCTGCATGACGGCGGGCAGCGTGCAAAGGTCATCGAATCCGACGTCGATTTCGAACTGACCTTCTGCAATCTCTGAACCGGCACGACCATGAAGGTTC
This sequence comes from uncultured beta proteobacterium, assembly GCA_903913965.1. GTDB lineage: Bacteria > Pseudomonadota > Gammaproteobacteria > Burkholderiales > SG8-41 > PALSA-1004. The sequence continues at coordinate 2,287 of CAIWNB010000024.1, read as the reverse complement.
GCATGGTGAATTGCCCTCAATGCGGCAAACCCGCGCAGTGGGATCCCTCCAATCGTTTCCGCCCATTCTGCTCGGAACGCTGCCGACTGATTGATCTCGGGGCATGGGCAAACGAGAGTTACCGCGTCCCCCTTGCTGATCCGGTTGATGATCTGGAGAACGCGGAAGACACGTCACGGCCACCGCTAAACTAGACGCTGACTGTCTGGCCGGCGGGCATCACATCACAAATTCCACGCGCCTCGCATCATGGCAATGCCATGAGCGCCCTGCCGCCATGCCGGCAGTAAATCATCTTTCTGCATGCCGCCCAGGGCATAAACCGGTAGCGAATAATCGCAAATGAGCGCGGAAAATTTTTCCCATCCCATGGGTGTCACACCGGGATGACTAAGCGTTTCCGCCAGAGGCCCCAGCACGACAAAATCGCAGCCCAGTTCGCGTGCATGCTCAAGTTCAGCCGCGTTGTGGCAGGATGCGCCGCACCATGCAACGTCAGGCCGTCGCGAAACTGACATCAGTGTCGATGAGCTCATATGGACGCCATCAGCACCCGCTGCGTCCGCTATCGATACCGGCCCATTGAGCAGCACTCTCGCGCCGTGGCGGCGTGCCAAGGCCACGACTTCGCTGGTAAATTTCACCAGGGCATCGGCTTCCATAGCCTTTTCCCGCACTTGTATCAGACGTAATCCTGCCGACAATGCGGCTTGCAGTTTGCCTAGAAAAGCGTCGCCCCCGCACTCTGAAGCGCAGCTCAGTCCGTAGACATGTGGCAGCTCAAGTGCCCGCAGAATGGGTCCGTTGGCTGGCAAGACAGGGGCCACATTGATACCACCCACCGTCTGCCAGGCAAACTGCTGCTGCTCGCGTCCCTGCGGCTCACCACGCCAGGCCAGCACACGAAAAAAACGCAGGCACACGTCTGCATGCTCATAATCAAACTTGCGCGTCAGCCAGGGGTAGGCGGTCTCTACGTCCAGCCCGAGCTCTTCATGCAGCTCGCGCTTGAGTGCATCGCACGCAGTTTCGCCGGGCTCGACCTTGCCGCCGGGAAACTCCCAATAGCCCGCGTAAACTTTGCCTGCAGGACGCTGGGCAAGAAGAAACTCGCCACGAGCGTTTTCGATCACGGCGGCAGCCACTTCTATGCGCTTGCGCGCCGTCACGATTTCAACGCGTCGCTGATTTACTTGCCACGAGCGGCGTGCGCGCGGCCCGCCCAGTCGCGCGCAAACTGCCACGCAACCCGACCGCTACGCGAGCCACGCTGCAAAGCCCATTGCAGCGCGGCATGACGCACGGCTTCGCCGTTGGCACCGGCGACCTTAAAATAACCCAGCCACTGCGCAACGATTTGCAGATATTCGTCCTGATCGAAAGGATAAAAAGAAACCCACACACCGAAACGCTCGGACAACGAGACCTTCTCCTCGACCGTCTCGCCAGGGTGGATATCGTCTCCGACCGGCTTGGCCTCGAGGTTATCCGACATGTAATCCGGCATTAGATGACGCCGGTTGGAAGTCGCATAGACCAGACAGTTTTCAGAGGCGGCGGCAACCGAACCATCAAGCACCACCTTCAGCGCCTTGTATCCGGGCTCGTCTGCCTCAAAAGAAAGATCATCGCAATACAGAATGAAACGTTCGGGACGCGCTGCGATCTGCTCGACGATATCAGGCAAATCGATAAGATCCTGCTTTTCAACTTCAATAACGCGCAATCCGCGTGCGGCAAACTTGTTCAGCAACGCCTTAATCAGCGACGACTTACCGGTTCCACGCGACCCGGTCAGCAACACATTGTTGGCCGGATAACCTTCCACGAACTGGCGGGTGTTTTGCTCGACGATTTTTTTTTGCCGGTCAATGCCGCGCAGATCGGCAAGACTGATCTTGTGCACGTGATTCACGCTCTGAATGGCGCCCTGCCCGTTACGCTTGCGCCAACGAAAGGCGATTGATTTCTTCCATTCGGTCGGCACGGATTCGGCAGGAAGTAATTTTTCCAGGCGCACCAGGACGCTCTCGGCGCGTTCAAACATTTTCTCGGTCGGACTCATGATTTTTTGACGTTCAAATAAAAAATTTCGGTTGGGTCGATGCGCCGTAATCAGCAGTACTGCGCTCGCCCCTCATAGGAGTAAATAAACCGCACCAGATGCGAAGCCTATGATCGGTAATCGGCGTTGATGCTGACGTAATCATGCGAGAGATCGCAGGTCCACATTGTGACCTCCTTATCCCCGCGATTGAGCACCACGCGCACCGTGATCTCGCTTTGT
>CAIWNB010000023.1 GCA_903913965.1 uncultured beta proteobacterium | reverse complement strand
CGCGTCAACTGCGCATCATCGCCTTGGTTTGCGTTTAAGCGAATCCGATGTATGATGTTAACTGTTGCGCATAAGCCATGGATAAATAGCGGTTTTTCATAAGGCCGCCCTCCCCTCCTGTGCTGCGCCTGCCAAGATACCGAAGCGGATGACGAGCCAGCTCGAACAGGAGGTCGCCCACTATCAAGTGTGGCGGACCCAGATGATTGCCGGGATCGAGTCCTATAAATCATGGCTCGACGCCAACGGATACGCCGACATTCAGCAATCCCTGCGTATTTACGATCTGATCGAAAGTCTGCGCAATGATCGAATGACGCTCGCCTTTCTGGCGGAGTTTTCGCGCGGTAAAACCGAGTTGATCAATGCGATGTTCTTCTCGGACTTCAAACAGCGCCTTTTGCCGTCGAATGTCGGGCGGACCACGATGTGTCCGACGGAAATTTTTTACGACCCCGCGGAGACGCCTTATATCCGTTTGTTACCGATCGAAACACGCAAACGACAGGAGAGTGTCAGCGCACTCAAGCGCCAAGGGGTCGAGTGGATCAAGGTCAAGCTCGACGTCGACTCGCGCGATGAAATGACCAGTGCCATGCAGCATTTGGTTGAAGTCAAATCAGTCTCCCTAGAAGAAGCCAAATCCCTTGGTTTGTGGGACGAAAACGACCCGATGTCCGCCACCATGGCCATCAAAGACGGCATGATCGAGATTCCAGCGTGGCGGCATGCCATTATCAGCTATCCCCACCCGCTGCTTAAAAGCGGACTCGTAGTGCTCGATACTCCCGGCCTAAATGCCTTGGGCACTGAACCTGAGTTGACGCTGTCGATGATCCCGAACGCGCACGCGATCCTCTTTTTGCTCGCCATCGATACGGGTGTCACCAAATCAGACCTCGAGGTGTGGCAAAAATACGTACAACCAGCAGCCACGCGACGCATCGCTGTGCTCAACAAGATCGACCTGATGTGGGACGACTTAAAAACACCCGAGCAAATTGCCGCTGATGTACAACGGCAGGTCGAAGCTACTTCCGGCCTGCTGTCAGTGCCACGCTCGCACGTCATGGCAGTGTCTGCGCAAAAAGCACTGCTTGCGCGAGTACGCAACGACGACGATCTGCTCGCAAAAAGCGGCATTGAACAACTCGAATACCTGCTCGCCTCCGATATCATCCCGGCCAAGCAGGAAATCATGCGGGCCGCCGTGCAACGCGAAATTGGCTCTATGGTCGAGGCCTCAATAACGACGGTGGCCAATCAACTCACTGCGAGTGCGACCGAACTCAAAGACCTGGCCGCAATGTCGGGCAAAAACCGCAGCATGGCCCAAGCGATGGTGGCACGACTGGAAGCGGACCGAAAAAATTACCAGGCTACCGTGCAAGCTTTTCGTGCCACTTACAACACCGTCACCGGACAGGGCGTAACCCTGCTCAAGCAGCTCGGCGAAAATTCGATCGAGGCCCTGCTGAACAAGGACCGCGAATTCATCGAAGGCGCATGGACCACTGCAGGCCTCTGGAAAAGCATACAGCTACTATTCGCTCACTTCACCCTGGTCTCGAGCAAGATTCTCAACTACTCAAATCAGATCAAGGGCCTGGTCGACATGACCTACGCCCACTTCCACGAGAAATTCGGCTTTGCCAGGCTCAACCCACCACCACTCAACCTGGAAAAACATACGCTTACGATGACGGGCCTACAGGCCACCGCCAAACAGTTTTGCCACGATCCGGTCAATGTCGCTAAATACAAACACTTCGTGGTGCAAAAGTTTTATGACGGGCTGGTCGGCGAAGCACGCGGGGTTTTTGAAATGACCCGCCTTGATGTCGAAGCCTGGCTCAAGTCGGCGCTTAATCCACTGAATCTGCAAATCAAGGAGCACGAAACCGTTCTGTCCAAACGATTGGAAAATTTTAAAAAGATTCGTGACAACATCGGCTCGGCTGAAGCCCGCATCAAGGAACTCCAGGCCCAGCGAGGGGCCCTGGAACAACAACAAGGCGTTCTTGCGCGCATCCATGCCAGTCTTGAAGACGGAGCCCCTGCCACCATTCACGCGCCCGCCGGCGAAACAGAACAATCGGCCCTCGTCTAGCGAATGCGGTTACGCGGCCCCGCAAGGGCGACGCCGCAGCCGCTACATCAGTACGATGTCAAACTGTTCCTGACTGTACTGGGATTCAACTTGCAGGGACACCGGCTTGCCGATGAAATCCGACAACATTGCAAGACTCTGCGATTCCTCGTCGAGAAACATATCGATGACGAATTGCGAAGCGAGAATACGAAATTCACGCGCATCGAACTGGCGGGCTTCACGCAACAACTCACGCAAAATCTTGTAACAAACCGTCTGCGCAGTCTTCAGTTCGCCACGCCCTTCGCATACCGGACAGGGCTCGCACAGCACATGGGCAAGACTTTCGCGCGTACGTTTGCGTGTCATTTCAACCAGACCCAACTGCGTAAAACCGTTGACGGTCATGCGCGTACGATCACGCGCCAGCGCCTTGCGAAACTCGTTGAGCACCGCGTTCTTGTGCTCCTCGTTGTCCATATCAATGAAATCGACAATGATGATGCCGCCGAGATTGCGCAGTCGCAGCTGGCGGGCCGCCACCAGTGCCGCCTCAAGGTTGGTTTTGAAGATCGTGTCGTCGAAATTGCGACCACCGACAAAACCGCCGGTATTGACATCAACAGTGGTCAACGCCTCGGTCTGATCGATGATCAGGTAGCCGCCTGATTTCAAATCGACGCGGCGGGCCAGCGCTTTCTCAATCTCGTCCTCCACGCTATAGAGATCAAATAGCGGGCGCTCACCTGCGTAATGCTCAAGGCGTGGCAACACATTAGGCGTGAACTCTTGGGCAAACGCCTGGACTTTTTGAAAAGTCTCACGCGAGTCGATCAAGATCCGTGCGGTGTCGTCGTTGACGAAATCCCGGGCCACGCGCAACCCAAGGTTCAGGTCCTGATAGAGCGCAGCCGCGGGTGCCGCGCTCTTCGCCTTGTCCTGGATATCACGCCACAACTTTTGCAAATAATCGATATCAGTGGTCAGCTCGCGGTCACTGGCGGTTTCCGCCATGGTGCGAATGATGAAGCCGCCGCCGACATCGGGGGGCAACAATTGCTGCAGCTTGTCGCGCAAATGCAGCCGCTCTTCCTCGTCTTCGATACGCTGCGAAATACCGATATGCGATTCCTGCGGCAGATAAACCAGTAAACGCCCGGCGAGACTGATCTGCGTCGACAACCGCGCCCCCTTGGTGCCGATCGGATCCTTGATCACCTGCACCATGATGTTCTGACCCTCGGCCAGCAAACGCTCAATCGGTTTGGCTTCGATACCTTCCTGGCGCTGCCCCCACAAGTCTGCAACATGCAAAAACGCGGCACGCGCCCCGCCGATATCAACAAACGCCGACTGCATGCCCGGCAGCACGCGTACCACCCGTCCCATGTAGATGTTGCCGACCCAGCCACGCGCCGAGGTGCGCTCGATCTGCACCTCCTGCACAACGCCCTGTTGTATGACAGCGACCCGCGTTTCCTGCGGCGTGATGTTGATAAGAATTTCTTCGCTCACGGTGCCCTGCCTGGTTTCAGTCCGGGGTAATACCCAGAGTGCCGAGTAATTCTGCTGTCTCAAACAACGGCAATCCCATAATGCCGGAATAACTGCCGCTGATAGTCTTAATAAAGATTGCTGCGCGCCCCTGCACTGCGTAAGCACCGGCCTTGTCGAGCGGCTCACCGCTCGCCACATAGGATTTGATCTCAGCGGGCGTGATTGCGCGGAATTCTACCGTAGAGACCGACAGCCGCGTGTTCACTCCGGCGCCATCGGCCAGCGCCACTGCGGTCAAGACCTGATGCGTACGGCCGGCCAATTGAGACAACATGTCGCAAGCATGCAATGCGTCGTCAGGCTTGCCAAAAATCGCGCCGTCGAGAACAACCGTCGTATCGGCCGTCAGCACCGGCAGAACGGCGAATGCCGCACCCGTGACAGCTCTACGTCCGGCCACGGCTTTCTCGCGCGCAAGTCGCAGTACATAATCAGCCGCGATCTCGCCGGCACGCGGGGTTTCGTCAACGTCCGCCGCGCCGGCCGGCAATTCAGCGTACGAGTAGCCAGCCTGCGCGAGTAATTCGCGCCGCCGCGGACTACGTGAAGCAAGGTAGAAACGCGATGCCACCATCGCCAAGGAAGTGGCACCGGTAGTGTCGGGCTTGCGTGATACTTTAGGCATCGTCGCTCAAACCTCATTCCCGATGATATGGATGACCGGCCAGCAGTGATACTGCACGATAGAGTTGCTCGGCCAGCATTACGCGGCACAAGCCGTGCGGCAGGGTGAATGCAGACAGCCCAAGCAACAAATCAGCATCACGCCTGACTTCTGCGGCCGTGCCATCGGCGCCACCGATGATAAAAGCAACATCGCCGCCGTCCTGCCGCCAGCGTTCAATGCGTTTGGCCAGATCAACCGTGGTCAATGACTTACCGCGTTCATCCAGCACCACCCTGACACAGCGCGCCGGCAGCGCAGCGGTAATACGCCCCGCCTCCTGTGCCATCCACTTTTCGACGCTTTTGTCGGCACCGCGGGTGGCCGGCTTGATTTCAACCAGCTCGATACGAGACTCGCGCGGCATACGCTGGACGTACTCGTTGAAGCCGGCACTGATCCAAGCCGGCATTTTATGACCGACCGCAACGATGAAAAACTTCATGTGCGCGGCATTATGAAAGGAATGCAGGAACCCGTCGGGGATCCTGGGCCGACCCTAGACCGCCGCGGACAACCCAGCGGCACGCGGCGCGGGCAAGGTACCGCCCCACAGCTCCTCGAGTTTGTAGTGCTGGCGTACCGCCGGCTGCATGACATGCACCACGATCTGGCCAAGATCAACCAAGATCCACTCTCCAGGGTCGACGCCTTCGACGCCGATGAGGTTCGCGCCGAGCGCCTTGAGCTTGACCTGAACGCTGTTGGCAAGCGCCTTGTTCTGACGCGTCGACTCACCGCTGACCACAATCACGTGATCAAACAATGCGGTCATTTTCCGCACGTCCATGACAACGATATCGCGCCCTTTAATCTCTTCGAGCGCTTCAACTGCGGCCTTCAGCAACTTGTCCTGCTTGACTGTCTTAGCGGCTTTCATTCACCTCCTGCGTAACATATAAGTTATTGCGACGAATATAGTCGAGAACGGGATCGGGCAGCAAATAACGCGGGCTGACACCGCGCGCGAGTGAATCGCGAATCATGGAAGCCGATATATCGAGTGCGGCAATCGACTGTGTGACGATGCCGCCGGCGGGCGACAAATGCACGCCGAAGGGTTGGCGCAACAAACGCGCCGAATATTCGCGCGCCAGTGGCTCTGGCATGCGTGCAAGCCACGAGTCGGGCGGAAAGCCCGGGCGATGCGCAATCACCAGATGGGCCAGACTGAACAAGTCGTGCCAGCGATGCCAGGTTGCCAGTTCGAGAAAAGCGTCAGCCCCGAGTAACAGGCAGAGCGGCCGCGCGGCGCCCACGCTCTGTCGCAACTCGGTCAGGGTATCGACGGTATAACCCGGTCCGCTACGGCGCACTTCGCGATCATCGACGCTGAGCAGAGTATTGCCGGCGGCCGCCAGTCGCACCATTTCCAGCCGCTGTTCCGCCGTAACCTGCGGTGCGGCGCGATGCGGCGGTGTGCCGCCCGGGATAATGCGGACCTCGGCCAGACGCAACGACTCGCCGAGTTCCTGCGCGAGACGCAGATGACCAAAGTGTACCGGATCAAAGGTGCCGCCGAATATACCGATGGGAGCGATCGCCATGCGTCAGATCATTCCGTGAGGCAAGCGGCAAGGAAGAATTCAACGCCTGAGACTAGGCCTGAGTTACGCCTCATAGAGCCAGACGTCGGATATCAGACAGCACACTACCCAGGAATGAAATAAAGCGCGCGCCCTGAGCCCCATCGATGACGCGATGATCGTACGAGAGTGACAACGGCAGCATCAGGCGCGGCACAAACTGTTTGCCATCCCACACAGGACGCATCGTCGCCTTGCCAACACCGAGGATGGCGACTTCCGGTGCGTTGATGATGGGGGTGAAATGTGTGCCGCCCAAACCGCCCAGACTGGAGATCGAAAAACAGCCGCCCTGCAAATCGGCCGGATTGATCTTGCCATTGCGCATACGCGTGCTGACCTCGCCCAACTCCTTGGCAATTTCGCGCAGGCCTTTTTTATCGGCGTCGCGTATCACCGGGACCACCAATCCGTTGGGCGTATCGACGGCCACACCGATATGAAAATACTGCTTAAGTACCAGGCTCTCGCCATCAGGTGACAGCGATGCGTTGAAATGCGGGGATTCCTTCAAAGCCACTACCACTGCCTTGATCAGAAAACCCAGCAGCGTGAACTTCACACCCGCGGCAAGCGCTTCATCAGCCTGACTCTTACGGAAGGCCTCGAGTTCGGTGATGTCGGCTTCATCGTTCTGCGTGATATGCGGAATCGACAGCCAGTTGCGATGCAGGAATGCGCCCGATAATTTCTTGATACGTGACAGGGCTTGCGTTTCAACAGGGCCAAATTTTGAAAAATCGACCGGCGTCATCGGCGGCAGATTAAAGCCGAGGCCACTGCCGCCAGCTGGCCGCGCAAGTGCCGCTTTCACATAAGCCTGCACGTCCTCGCGCAGGATACGGTTCTTCGGCCCGCTTGCCGCCACCTTGGAAATATCGACGCCCAATTCGCGGGCAAAACGACGCACCGAAGGGCCGGCGTGCGCCATGCGCGCCGCGGCTTCATCAATCATCGGCAGCGGTGCCTGCGCCGCGACAACCGTGCGCGGCGCAACGGGCGTGGCAGCCGCCGGCGCCGCCGGTTTGGCCGGCACTGGGGTAACAGGCGAAGGCGAAGGCGAAGACGCCGGTTTGGTCGCTGCGGCTTCCGTGGAGGCTGCAACCGCAACCGTTTCGAGGGTCATGACCAGCACACCTTCCGAAACCTTGTCGCCAATCTTGACCTTCAATTCCCTGACCACGCCGGACATCGG
>CAIWNB010000022.1 GCA_903913965.1 uncultured beta proteobacterium | reverse complement strand
GCCGAGATCAGCTGGCCATTGGTGCGATCAAGCACGTAGAGAAAGCCGTTCTTGTTGACGTTGAACAGCACCTTGCGCGGCTTGCCGTCGATCTGCACGTCGGCAAGGATGCTCTCCGCGGTACCGTCAAAGTCGAAGGTATCGTTTGGCACATACTGGTAATGCCAGACCAGTTCGCCGGTCTTCGGCCGGATCGCCAGTATCGATGCGGCATACAGGCTGTCCATGCTGGCGCGATATTTCGGGTTGTAGGGCTCCGGATTGCCAGTGCCGATGTAAAAGAGATCGAGCTGCGGATCGTAGGAACCGGGCTGCCAGGTCGCCGCACCGCCGTATTTCCACGCATCGGGCATATCCTTGTTCGGCCAGGTCTCGGAACCTTTCTGGCCGGGTTCCGGCACGGTCCAGGTGCGCCACAGGCGTTTACCGGTTTCCGGGTCATAGCCGTCGACAAAACCACGCGCGGTGCGGTCGCCACCAGCCATACCGGAAATCAGCACGCCGTTGACGATGGCTGGTGCAACGATGCCGGCGTAACTTTCCTTCCACTCGCCGAATTTCGTTTTCCAGAGTTCCTTGCCGGTCTTCATGTCGAGCGCGAGGACATGGCCGTCGATGGTCTGGCGGAACAGTTTGCCGTTATAGATGGTCGCTGCACCGCGCATATAAGCGCCACCGGTGGTCATGCGCAGCGCGCCACGATCATAGTTCACCGGCGTGCGCCAGATCTGGCGACCGGTACCGACGTCGATGGCGAAGGTCCAGTTACCGTTCACCACATACATCACGCCGTTATAGATGGTCGGCTGCGACAACTCGCCCATGTCGTTGGAGAGACTGAAGGTCCAGAGCGGCACCAAACGCTTGATGTTCGACTTGTTGATCTGCTTGAGCGGACTGAACATCTTCAGGTCGTAACCGGTGCCGAGCAAGGTTACGTTTTCCGTGTTCTTGCCCTCATTGAGCAATTCATCCGCCGTCTGCGCCTGCACCGCCGCGCAGCAAGCCATCAACAACAATGCGAGTATTTTTTTCATGTCTCTCCCCTCGTAAACAATCTGATTATTCGGGCAACAACGCGAACGTCCACACCGCACCACCTGCCGGCACAGTCGGCGCCGCCTTGCGGCCGCGTGAATCGCCGGCCAGCCCCGACAGCACAGTGATGTACTGACGGCCCTTGTGGGTATAGGTCACCGGCGGCGCATTGACACCCGAACCAGTTTGGAATTTCCATAACAACTTGCCGGTGGCTTCGTCGAGTGCTTCGAATTCGCCGGTCATGCGGCCGGTAAACACCAGCCCGCCTTCGGTCGACAACATCCCCGCCTGCGAAACATAGTCGGTGAGCTTGTTCTGCCACTTGACCTTGCCGGTGAGCGGATCGAGCGCCAGCTGAAAGCCCTCGGCATCATCACCGGGCGCACGTGGAGAAGGACGACTCTCGGCACCGGTATAACGCATCCCGGCCTTATATTCGGTGGGCACCAATTTGAAGAATTGCGGGAAGTTGATGGTATTCATGTAGACCATGCCGCTCTTCGGATTGAACGACATCTGCGCCCAGTTCTTCACACCGAAGGCCGGCCACAACTCAACCTCTTCGCCAGCGATCAAACGCGCCCGCACATCGGTTTCCACCGGACGCCCGGTCTTCAGGTCGACATGCGTCGCCCAGTTAACTTTGCCAAACGGAAAGGCGCGTAACAGTTTGCCATTGGCGCGGTCTATGACGTAGAAGAAACCGTTGCGGTCGGCGTGCAGGATCACCTTGCGCAGCGCGCCGTCGATGTTGATGTCGGCGATCACGTTTTCGTTCACACCGTCATAGTCGAATGAATCGTCAGGCGTGAACTGATAGTGCCAGACAATTTCACCGGTCTTCGGACGGATGGCGACGACACTCGCCGAATAGAGACTGTCCTTGCCGCGATAACGCGTGTTCCACGGCGCTGCGTTGCCGGTGCCCCAGTAAGTCAAATCCAGTTCCGGGTCGTAGGAACCGGTAACCCAGGTCGAGCCGCCGCCGCGCTTGTAAGCATCGACTTCAGTCGGCCAAGTCTCGGAACCCGGCTCGCCCGGTCCCGGGATGGTGTAACGCCGCCACAACGCTTTACCGGTTTCCAGATCCCAGCCGTCGAGAAAACCGCGCACACCGAACTCCGCGCCCGACATGCCGGTGATCAACACGCCATTGGCAACGAGCGGCGCGACGATCGATGAGTAGCCTTCTTTCCACTCGGCGAATTTGTTTTTCCACAACTGCTTGCCGGTTTTCATGTCGAGGGCCAGCACATGTGCGTCTAGCGTCACGCGGTAGAGCTTGCCGTTAAAGATCGCCGGCCCCTTGTTAGAGACACCGCAGCACACCACACGCGGCGTGCCCGGATCGTAGTCAACCGGCGTGCGCCAGATTTGCTTGCCGGTGGCGACATCGATGGCGAAGGTCCACTTGACGTTGGTCACATACATCACGCCGTTGTAAATCATCGGCTGCGCCTGCTCGCCCAGATCGTTGGCCATGCTCATGCTCCACACCGGAACCAGGCGCTTCACGTTGGAGGTATTGATCTGCTTGAGCGGGCTATAACGCTTCATGTCATAGCCCATGCCGTAGGTCGTAATGTTCTCGGTGTTTTTACCGTCGGTCAGCAGCTCCTGCGCGGTTTGCGCATTGGCCAGCGTAAAACAGCCGCACAAAAGCGCGGCGATCAGGTGTTTCATGACTTTCCTCCCCGGAAGAGTAAAACGTTCGTAAACCAGAACTTTGTTGCGGTCTACCGATCTGCATCCCTTGCCCCGCGATCGCGGGGCAAGGGAGTATTTAGCGCTGCCTTCTTTGGGCAGCTTTCTAATCTTCTTTCAGCATAAAGGCCCACACCGAACCACCTGCGGGCACGCTGTTATTGACGAAACGTCCGGCATTGCTGCCACCGCGACCCGACAGCACTGCGACATATTGCTTGCCCTTGTGCGTAAAGGTG
>CAIWNB010000021.1 GCA_903913965.1 uncultured beta proteobacterium | reverse complement strand
GATTTTATTTCGATGATTGCGCCCGAATGGGACAGCGGCGCCATCGATCGCGCCGTCAAAATCCGCAGCGCCGAGGCGGCTGCGTCCTGACGCCGATTATTCGAGCGTCAGCCGCGCGTCCTTGACGACCTTCGCCCATTTGGCAATCTCGACCCGCACAAAGGCATCAAACGCTTCGGGCGTACTCACCACCGGGTCGTTGCCCGCTTTGACCAATCTCTCGCGCATTTCCGGACTGTTGAAACCGCGCGTCGTCTCGGCATGTAGTTTGCGCACAATCTCCATGGGCGTCGCCGCCGGCGCATACAACCCGTACCAGCCGGTGACGTTGTAGCCGGGCACGCCAGACTCGGCGATCGTTGGCACATTCGGCAATTCGGCATAACGCTGCGATCCGGTGACGGCCACGCCACGCACGCGGCCCGCGCGTACTTGATCCACCAGCGAGGTGGTGCTGCCGAACGAAAAGTCGATTTCGCCGCCCATCAGACCAATCAGCGTAGGCCCCGACCCCTTGAACGGAACGTGCCCCCAGCGGATGCCGGTCATCGACTGCAACAATTCGCCGGCCAGATGATTAATGCTGCCGGTTCCCGACGAGCCATAGTTCAGGCGGTCCGGGCGTTGCTTGGCCAGCGCGATCAACTCGCGCACCGATTTCACCGGCACGGAAGGATGTGCAGCCAGCAGAAACTGCCCTGAGGTCAGCTGGGAGACAAAGACAAAATCCTTCAACGCATCGAAGGGCATTTTCTTTTTCACACTCGGGTTAATCGAAAACTCGGGCGCCGACGTCAGCAGCGTATAGCCATCAGGCGCAGCCTTCGCCACCAGATCAGCCCCCACCAACCCGCCGCCACCGGCGCGGTTTTCGACAACAAAGGCGCCGCCGGTTTGTTCGGTGAGCTTCTGCGCCAGCAAACGCGACACGGTATCAACACCGCCGCCGGGCGCGAACGGTACGATGATGCGTACCGGCCGTGCCGGCCACGTCTGCGCCCCCAGTCCATTTGAAAAAAGCACAACTGCAGCTGCTGTAATCAACAGGGCCCACAGCCTGGGCGTCAGTAATGTCATGCCGTCCTCCGTTAACTGAACCGGCAGAAACCGGCGTGATGTGTGACCACAGCGTAGCGTAAACGTCGCCAAATATATAGCCCAAAACCGCTTCACCGCGAGCCGCCACAACAGTGCGGCTGCGGTCTGGCCTTGCGGGGCCTGGCGCCTTACCCTAGCAGCGGATAGTCGGTATAGCCCTTGGCGTCTGCGGTATAAAAGCTATCCATATCGGGGGCATTCATCGCAGCGCCCGCTTTCGAACGCGCAATAAAATCAGGATTGGCGAGAAACGGCCGGCCAAACGCCACCAAATCACAACGACCATCGGCGATGTCCTTGTCGGCGCGCACAGCGTCATAACCACCGGACAAAATCAACGCCCCCTTGAAGGTCTTGCGGAACATCGCCTTGATCGAATCGGGCACCGCCGGCGCCCCCATCGGCGAATGATCAACCAAGTGTATGTAGACCAGTCCGCGTGCGTTGAGCTGTTCGGCCAGATAGGCGTATTCGTCTGCCAACTCGGGATAAACCGGCATATCGTTGAACACACCAAAGGGTGACAAACGAATACCGACCTTGTCCTTGCCTACGGCCTTGACCACCGCGTCGACCACCTCGAGCACAAAGCGCGCGCGGTTTTCGATCGAGCCGCCATAAGCATCGGTGCGCTGATTCGAGGTCGGACGAATGAACTGCTCCAATAGGTAACCGTTGGCAGCGTGCAACTCAACGCCGTCGAAGCCGGCGTCCAGCGCATTTTTTGCGCCCTGTGCATACTCGGCCACCGTCGATTTGATCTGCGCCTCGGTCATCGCTGCCGGCATCGCATTGGGCTGCATGCCCGAGCTGTCGGTCCACATCTCCCCCCCGGCTGCAAGGGCAGACGGTGCGAGGATCTGCCCGCCGGCGGGCACGTTCAGCGAATGTCCGATACGTCCGCAATGCATGATCTGCATAAACATTTTCGCGCCCTGGCCATGCACTGCGGCCGTCACCTTGCTCCAGCCCGCGATTTGTGCGGCCGAATAAATGCCGGGAATACGCGCATAGCCGATGCCGTTGGCCGACGGCGATGTGCCCTCACTGATGATCAAACCGGCGCTCGCGCGCTGCGTGTAATACTCAACCATCAAATCAGTGGGTACGTTGCCAAGCGCGCGACAACGGGTCAGCGGCGACATCACGAAACGGTTTTGCAACGGCAAGGTCGCCAGCATTGATTTTTCAAATAAGGATGTCATATAACACTTTCCAGGTTCGGTTAATCACAATTGGATGTGGCCAATAGACGCACCCACGAGAACAATTCTTTGCCGGCAGTCGCAGGTCGAGTGCCAGCCGATTTTGCGAGCACAACTTGATATGGGGGCGCTGGCCGCCCGATCAAGCCCCATCCAATGACAAATCTCCAGCAGCCGAAAAAGCTAGCCGCGCCGCGTCGCCATGATGAAGTCAGGAATAATGCCCAGGCGCCGGTACCGCCGCACTGTTGCCGGCGGCAGCTTCGCCACATTGCGCACGCGCTTGCGACAAGCCGCCTCGCCGCAGTTGCAAGGCATGGTCCAGACATCATCCGCGCCGAGAAAAGTTGAATAGTCATGCGTGACTTCTTCGCCCGCGAGGATCGGCCGTATGGCTTTG
>CAIWNB010000020.1 GCA_903913965.1 uncultured beta proteobacterium | reverse complement strand
TGCCATGGTTGCCATGCACCAGCGCGCCGGCGTGTCCCATGGTGACGCCCTCGGGCGCGCTGCGCCCGGCGATCAGCGCGAATACTGGTTTACTGAAACGCTGTTCGATCAGGACGCGGGCGAAATCCTCCTCTTCATGGCCGCCGATTTCACCAATGATAAGCAGGCCCTCGGTGCGCTCATCCTGCGCATAGAAGGGCACGAGTTCGGCATAGCGCGTGCCTTTGACCGGATCCCCGCCCACGCCGACCCATACCGATTGACCGATGCCGGCCTGCGCCAGGCGATAACCGGCTTCATACGAAAGCGTGCCGGACTTCGACATCAAGCCAAGCGGACCGGGCAGTAGTGAATCATGCGGCAGAAAACCCAGCTTGGCGGCACCCGGCACTGCCATCCCCGGCGTCGATGCGCCTATCCACAACACGCCGGCGGCGCGCGTCAGCTCAAGCGCCTCCACCGCATCATGCACCGGCATGCCCTCGGTGGGCGTGACCAGCAGCTTGATGCCGGCGGTCACCGCATCCTTGACCGCGTCGAGCAGTTGCATCGCACCGACCAGCGCCACACAAGCCACCGCACCGGTCTCGCGCACCGCCTCGACGGCGTTGACGAACACCGGCACGCCATCAACCTCTTTGACCTCCGCCTTGGGCGAGACACCGCCGACGATGTTGGTGCCGTATTCACGCATGATGCGGCTGTGCTGACGGCCGGCACGGCCGGTGATACCGGTGACGATTACTTTGGTGCTGCCATCAATCCGCGGAAACATCACGCCACCTCCAGACGGCGCCGCACTTCGGCCACCGCCTCATCCAAATCTGTGTAGAGCGCAATGCCGGCGCCGGCGAACACCTCGCGCGCCGCCGCCAGCCCGTTGCCGGCCAGTCGCGCCACCACCGGCAGTTTGAAGCCGGGCACACGACCCATCGCTTCCACCAGCAGGCGCGAGAACTCACCGAGATCGGTGATGCCGGCAAAAATATTCACCAGTACGATCCGCACCTTGGGGCCTGCGCTGATCCATTTGAGCACGTTGACGAGCCGCGTCGGATCGCCGCGAAAGCCGCCGGTGCGCACATCGAGAAAGTTATACGGCTTGAGATGATTTGCGCGCAGCTCGTCGATCAGCATCATCGACAACCCCGCGCCGGTGGTGAGCAAACCAATCTCGCCGGCCGGATCGACCACCACGTAATCAAAGCCGTGTTCGAGCTTAACCGCCGACTCGACATAATGCGCCGCCTGCGTCTCAACCAGCGTACGCAGCGCCGGCTGGCGCTCAAGCGCGCCCTCGTCAGCCACCACCTTGGCATCCCCCGCCACCCAGCTGCCATCGGCGCGCAGGAACATCGGATTGATTTCAATCAGGCGCAATTCAGCGGCGACAAAAGCGTTGGCGAGTTGCGCCCCCGCCTCACGCAGCGCCTGCGCCGCCGCCGGTGCATACCCCATCGCCAGTCGCACCACGCAATCGGCAATCGCGATCGTATCGAGGCGCACGACTTCGCTACGGATCTCGGTCGCCGCTACTGCTTCGATCTCCATGCCGCCGCGTAACGACACAATCACGCGCACGCCGCCGGCCTCGGCATCGAGCAACATGCTGATATACAGTTCGGCGCTGCTCTCGACACAGGCTTCGACACGCACGCGCTCGACGCGCCGGCCTTTGACCACACGGCCGAGGATCGATCGCACACCGGCATCGAGTTCTTCTCGCGTGGCGACTTTTTTGATAATGCCGGCCTTGCCGCGACCGCCGGCACTGATCTGGCCTTTGACCACCCACGGTCCGGCCGATGGCAGCACTTCAGGCAGGGCTGCATCCATGCCGACGATACAACCGGCAGGCACCGGCACGCCGTAGCGCGCCAGTAATTCTTTCGCATCGTGTTCATGCAGATACATGGGGGCTTCCTGACTGCTTGCCGGCCAAGCGCAAGCTGTTTGGTTTGTTTCTCGTCAACCGGTTGTATGCAATGCCGGTCATGCAGACAGCGTATCCGCCTGCTGCATGGCGCGCAGGCCGATCTGTGCGCTCATCATGCCGGTCATCGGGATCACACTACAAATGGCTTCGAGCACATTCTTTTTGCTCAGGCCGTAATCGTAGGCGCGACGGATATGCACAGCAGCGGCCTCCACCTCGCCGCGCGTGCACAGGGCGGCAATCACGATGAGTTCACGCGGGCCGGCGCCGAGCAGCGCCTCTTCAGTGTTGTCGTTCAGCAAACAGTGATCGATGAACGCCGCAGCACGGCGCGCCAGCTCGGGATCGATCTCCGCGGCATAACGCCATTCCGGCGTTGCCGCCAGCGATTCAGCATGATTACTCTTACGCGTACGGCCAAGGCTCAATTCGCGAAACGGCGTCAATTCAGCAGGCGCTCCGCCAGCGGGCATGGCGCCAAACGCATACTGCGGACTGTTCGCCTCGGCGATCGCCAGTGACAACTGCAGAATGGTCGAGGCCCAACCGGCCACCGTCGCATACGCCGTGGCAGCCTCGAACAGCACACGGTCGGTCATACCGAGCCGGTAACAGCGCCGGATATGGTTGGGCGTGTGCCGCATATCGCCCTTGGCGCACAGCGCCGGTATCGCGATCAGCTCGCGCATCTGCGCCGAAAGTTTGTCGGGATCATCTGCCTGACCGTGATACTGGTGCAGGTAGCTGCCAGTCTCATTGATCAGGTGATAGGTCTTCGGAATCGTGTGCGCGACCCGCGTCCACTCGGGAAACAGATCGCCGCGCGCACGGGCCGCACGCGCCAGCACCGCCTCGGGCCTCAAATCATCGGCCGCCTTGCCTGCCTCATTGCTCATTGTTTTACTGTCCTTTGCCGTGCGCAGCACGCTGCTCGTCGTCGGGTGTGATGGGCAAACTCACCGGCGCCTTCAGCCGCGAAGACAAGTCATAGGCCTTGGCCAGCATCAGGCGGTGGTGTCCTTCCTCGGCGGTGGCGTGCAGTGTTTTGGTGCCCATCGACAAACGCGTCAGCCATGATTGTGTTTCTTCGTGCAGCGGCCCGCGCAATTCACCCAGCGCAACATCCCCGGCCGGCGTGCTGCCAACAAAATCCACCAGACGGCTACCGTCGGCGACATAGCCCATGCCCTGCGCAGCGCTGGTGGCGAGCACCATGTCGCGGTGTGTGTCGTCAATGGTCAACACGCCTTCGGCGCCGACGATACCAACCTCCAGACCATAGACGGCACCCGGCCACGAAATCGGCAGCGCCCAACTCACCACGCTGTTGTAGAGCGTGCCATCGCTAAACACCATGGTACCCACCGTCGCGTCGGTGCCCTTGCACAACGGGCCCAGCGCCTTGTCGGTCGAGCGCGCCCACAATTCGACCGGCGTCTTGCCCTCCATCATCCACATCACGATATCGAGTGCGTGTGTGCCGGAGATCACCATCGGTGAATTAAGCGCGGGATCGGAATCGCGTTTGTAATTGTTCAGCGCGACCAGCCGGTTCAAAAACGCACGCGAGCTGACGGTCGAGATTTCACCCAGACTGCCGCGTGCAACCTTGTCCTTGGCGACGATCCAGCGGTGACGAAAACGCTGCGTATAACCGATCAGAGCATCATTGCCGGCGGCACGAATCTGCTGCAGCACCCGCTCTGACTGCGCCAGTTCGTTGGCAATCGGCTTCTCGATCAAGAGCGCCAGCTTGTTCGGATTCTCCAGCGCCGCCAGCGTCGGTTCGACGTGCAAATGGCCAACAGTCGAAATCAGCGCGGCGGTGGCCTCGGGACGCTTTAACAGTTCGCGGTAATCGGTGGTGTAAAAATCGGCGTTGAGTTTCTCGGCGACCAGTTTGGCGCGCGCGGGGTCGATGTCGGCAACGCCGATCCAGTCGACCTGCGGATAACGCGCTGCGATTTCACCGCGCGCAAGACCGATACGACCGGCGCCGACGATGGCCAGTCCGATCCGTTTTGGATTTTTTTGATGCATAGGGATTCCTGAAAAATGTCAGAACAAACAGACGGACTGTGGCGCCGCCTGCGGAACAGGTTTTAAACCTCGACCATCTCAAAGTCGCTCTTGCTGGCGGCGCAATCGGGACAGTTCCAGGTCTCGGGCACATCGGCCCAGCGCGTGCCCGCCGGTATGCCTTCTTCGGGCATGCCGAGCGCTTCGTCATAAAAAAACGCGCACAACACGCATTGCCATTTTTTATAGCCAGCCGCGGTAACGGCGGGTTTTAGTTGCGCAACCATCGGCGTCACGCGCGGGAATTTGAGAATCAACCCCTGACAGCCATCCGCCCCGGCCACCATCTCAAAGGCCGGCTCATCGGGTTTGACGAACACCACCGTCATCGCCTGCTTTTCAATGCCACCGTAGAGCAGGCTGCCGTGCAGGGCGACGATATAAAGGCCATCACTATCGGCGGCCGACGGCGCGGTGGCACGGCCCTGCGGTGCCATCGTGAAAGCACAAGCCGAGAGGCCGTTGTCGTCGCTGACTTCGGGCATTGGTTGATAGCTCACCGCACCACTCTCCGGCGGGAACACCGCCTGCGTGGTGACCTGCCACGGCCTGCGATGTGGAATCGCTTTGAGCACCTCGAGCTTGTCCGACAAGCGCTGCGCTCCGGCATCAAAGCGCGCACGCAATGTCATGAAGGTCCAGCCGGTCACAGCGTCAGAGTGCAAAGGCCCGTAAGGCGTATACGCGCGCGAGAAATGCAGGTAATAGGGTTTAACGCTGTGCCGCCCGAGGTCACCGCTGCCCTTGACGAGGATCTGAAACTGATCAACGGCATGATAGTGCGCGCTTGAATGTTCGTCGGGCGGATACTGCGCGAGAAATGCCGTCGGTGCGACAGGATCCTCTTTCGAAGCCCGGAAAAATACATAATTAGTGGAAGCCGGCGCGCCGTTGCCACCCTTGTTCGGTTTGATCTTGGTGAGATCAATCTCGTCGTAAGAAACCACTACGCTCATCATTCCCCCTTGAATTTTTACGACGCCCTGAGGCGCCGCCTCATGCCGCCACAACGTTGATCTTGTTGACCGCACAGGCGTGCAGTTTGCGCAAACCCTGCGCCGTCATCACGCAGGAAGTACCCATCCACACTGCGGTCTTGCCGTCGGCCGCGATCGGAAACGTGCGAATACCGATGCAATGCCCTTCCTGCAACACAAAATCGTGGTCTTTCGGATAAGCGCGTTTTTTGCCGTCGGGCGTACCGTCGATGGCACCGAAGTGCGGCGCGTGGTTGTAAGTGCTCCAACCGTTGACCAGTGGCGCAGCATTGGCGGCGACATAGCCTTCGTTTTTGAAACGCTCGATCCAGCGATTGACATCGGCGCCGCTCATGCCCGGCTTGAGCGCGGCGATGGCTTCATCATGCACGCGCGCACCGAGTTCAAACAGGCGGCGGTATTCAGCGGTCGGTTCACCGACAAAATAGCTGCCCCACACCTTGCCGAAATACAGCCCGAAGCCCAGCGCCAGTTCAGTCTGTGCGATATCACCGGCCTGCACTGCGCGATGGGTCGGATAAAAGTCGGGATAAATCTGTTGCGGATCACTCATCGGCGTCGAGCTGATATGGCCGAAGGGAAATTTGCCGTGCGCACGTGCCGCCACCGCTTCAATCAGCCAGCGCAACTCACTGTGACGCACACCCGGTCGCGTCGCCTGCAGCAGTTCGTTGAAGGCCTCGTCGGTGAGCGCACCGGCTTTTTCCATCAGCGCGATTTCTTCGCTGCTCTTGATAATGCGCACACTCTCGAACCACGCGGTCACCGTCCGCCGCTGCATATGCGGAAAAGCCGCGGTGAGCTGATCGCTATGTTCGACCGGGATGGTATGCGTCCACCACGTCGGCAACGGCCCGACGATGCCGATCTGCGCGCGCTCGAGCTTTAATTCCTGCAGCCGCGCCACCAAGCCATCGATCAGATTGATGCCGCCTGAACGCACATCCTCCACCGCGGCGATTTCGCGCGCGTTGTTGAGATGGTTCGCATTGTTAATGATCAGCGTCGGTTCACCGACCGCCGGAAAGACCAGATAGCTGTGATTGATCGCCGCGTAGTTGGCGAGATAGACCACATTGACCGCACCGGTGTCAGTACCGGCATAAGTATGCGAACCGTAGATGACGAGACAGTCGAGCCCCTGCTGGCGCATACCGGCGCGCACTGCCTCGCGGCGGCGCGCAAACTCCGCCCCGGAAAAAGACGGGAAAAAATCGTTTTCGATCGGCATCATCGTGTTGACATGAATGACAGGACAACCCCCGTCATTACATTCGCGGGGGACGTTCGATCATACCACTGCGCACGATGTGCTTAGCCGGGGCGGCTGGCGGCGAGGCGTGCAATCGCCTCGCGCGGATCAACCGGTTGAGGCAGGCGCACGCCGCAAAACCAACGACATCGCGCCTCGCCGCTCAGCTCAGCCGCCATCAGCCACGCTCAACTACGCTCAACCACGTAGAGCGTCCAGCATCGCAAACGCACGCTGCATCGAGAAATCATAGGTCTTCTGATCAAAGGCCTTGGCGTTGCCACGAATCATATAGGCGTGTTGCACACCCGGAAAAATATGCAGTTCGGCGTTACTCATGCGTGCCGCCACGTCGCGATATTTGTCGGACAGTGCGGCCGGCAGCTGATGATCCTGATCACCCCAGATGAAACACATCGGCTGCGTCACACCTTCCATGTCGGCGAGATACTCGCCCATTTGCGAGCCATGGCAGGACAAGCCGGCGGCAAAACCCAGGCGCTTGGGGCCGACGATGGCGTACGGGCCGCCATAGCAAAAGCCCGCCGCCATGGCGCGGCCGTTAAAGCCCGGCAGCGTGCCGAGATAAGCCAGCGTATCGGACATATCCGCCTCACCGGCCTTGATGCGCTCGAGACGCGGCTTGGCGCGTTCCGAACAACGCGGATCGCCATGCGGCAGGATGCCCGGGATGGTGCGCCAGAACAGATCGGGGGCAGCGGCAAACACGCCTTGCGCGGCAAAGGCATCTGCCAGTCCGCGGATGTCCTGATCCACGCCCTGCACAGCCGAGGCGATGACGATGCCCGGCGCTTTCACCGCGGCGTCAGGGATGGCCACATAGCAGTCGAATGCACCGCCGTCGCGCGATTGGATTTTGATGTCTTGCTGTTGCATGCCTTGCTCCTTGATTGCGTTTTTCAGATCAAACCGGAGAGCGAGGGTATCAGACTCGCCGGCTGTGTTGCCGCCGCTGCAGACCGATTTATTCAGCGCGTATACCGGCGTCGCGGATCAGCTTGCCCCATTTGAGCGTCTCGCGCTGGACCTCCGCGGCAAACTCCGCCGGCGTGCCGCCGACGGTTTCAACGCCGATGCCGGCAAAGCGCTCGCGCACCTCGCTGCGCAACAACACGCGGCCGATTTCAAGATTCAGTTTGTTGATGATCGCCGCCGGTGTTTTGGCCGGTGCGAAGACGCCGTAAATCGACACCGCCTCGAAACCCGGCAAACCGGTGGCGGCGACCGTCGGCAACTCCGGATACAGGGGCGAGCGTTGCGCACTGGTGATCGCCAGCCCGCGTAGCTTGCCCGAGCGCACATGCGGACCGGCCGACGGCGCATTGGGAAACATCACCTGTAATTGGCCGCCGATGACGTCGTTGAGGGCGGGCGCTGTGCCCTTATAGGGGATATGCGTGATATCAACGCGCGCCATCGATTTGAACAACTCCGCCGCCAGATGATTGGCCGCACCGAGCGAACTCGAACCATAGTTCAAGGCGCCCGGCCGCGCCCGTGCCAGCACGATCAGTTCGTGCACGGTTTTGACCGGCACCGAAGGATGCACCACCAGCAGATTGGGGCCGCGATTGGTCCAGCTCACCGCAGCGAAATCACGCGCCAGATCAAACGGCACGTTGTCCCGAAAAAACGGCAGCAACCACAAACTCGCGCCATACAAAATCAGCGTATAGCCATCGGGGGCCGCCTTGGCCACCGTCTGCGCGGCGATCACACCGCTGGCCGCCCCCATGTTTTCGACAATGAACTGCTGACCCAGCGCTACGCCCAGCGGCTGCGCAATGATGCGCGAGGCAATGTCGTTGCTACCACCGGCTTCGGCGGTGACGATACGCACGGTACGTAAAGGATAATCCTGCGCCTGTGCGAGGCCGCTGGAGACGCAGCCCGGCAGCGTTAGTGTGAGCGGCAGAAGAGCAACTACCGACCGTCGCCATGCTCGCAAATCATCTGCATTGGTTTGCATCTTCGAGACTCCTGTGGCGTGGACGGCACGTTGAAAACGCGCAAGCATCCGCCCGCACACAGGTCGCGTCAAGAGTCGCGATGCAATGACATTGTCCTGGTGAGCGCAAACAGCTCGCCCTCAAGCTCGCGCTGTCTCGCCCGAGGAGAGCGAAAAAAACCGTCTCAGCGCGCGGTGGTGTAACCCAGCATCTGGCGCATCTCGGCCAGACGCGCGCTGGGCACCCAGCCTGCGGTACCTGCACCGGTCACCGGA
Source organism: uncultured beta proteobacterium (assembly GCA_903913965.1). Taxonomy (GTDB): domain Bacteria; phylum Pseudomonadota; class Gammaproteobacteria; order Burkholderiales; family SG8-41; genus PALSA-1004. Next base: position 3,699 of record CAIWNB010000020.1, on the reverse strand, counting down.
TGCCAGTAAATCACTTCGGTATACGCGCCATGATCGGCAAAGACTTCCAGTCGGTCGTTGGGTACGACAAACACGCCTTTCAACCGGCAACGCTCATCGGGCGCCGAGTGAAAATACACACGGCCACCCGCGTTGACCACGCGCAGGGCGGGCGTGGCAGCAGTGGTCGATTTTTCCTGTTGCGCCGTTTCAAACGCGTCGGCACACCAGGCATTCCCATTAGCCTGTGCCGACACCGTAACAGCGGTCAACACCAGGAATAAAACAGTCTGGATCAGCTTCATGCGTGCACCTCCTGTCGGAAATGCACGGCAGTATGCCGGCTGGAAGTGATGGCAAAGGCGACAAACAGGCGCGAATTTCAACGGCTGTTTCAGGCTTTGCGGCGGGGACTAAAACGAACGGATCGACCAAGGGCGCCGGCGCGCCCACAAAAATCAGTACAGCGTCGACTTCAAACGGGGATACAAATTGTGGTCGTAATCAACGGCCTTGATCTTGTCACGGCTGATGTCCTGCACCATCGTGCCCAGGCTCGGCAGACTGCTGCGCTCGATCTGCGCAGCGGGTTCCCACAGCTTCGAGCGCCACAACGCACGCGAACACTGAAAGAATACGGTATCGACTTTGACCACAATCACCGAGCGCGGCAGCGCATCCTCGACGCGAAAACGTTCGAGCACTTCCGGCGCGGTGGTAATCGATGCGCGTCCGTTGACGCGCAGCGTTTCACCGACACCGGGGATCATAAAGAGCAGCGCGACCTGCGGATCGGCGAGGATGTTGCGCAGACTATCGATCCGATTGTTGCCCTTGCGGTCGGGCAGCAGCAGCGTTTTGTCGTCTTGCACCTGCACAAAGCCCGGCGCATCGCCGCGCGGGGAGGTGTCGAGGCCGTCAGGGCCGCCAGTGGCAAGCACCACGAACGGCGACTTCGCAATGAGCAGACGATAATGCGGATGCAGGTAATCGAGTTCTTTTTCCACCGCCGCGCCGCTCGGCGCACCGTAGATGCCTTCGAGCCTAGCGAGGTCCGTGATTTGATGCGGGTCGGCAGTCATATCAAGGCAGGGTCACGGGTTTAAAACCGGCCCGAACTCAAACCTCGATAGCGGTGCGAAATAACGACATCGCTTCTTCTTTGCTGCTGACCAGGCTTTGACCGCCTTTGCGCGATTTCACCTTGTATTGGACGTCGCTTTCTTCGTCATGCTGAAACACCGCGAATGAAGAGGTCGTCTTCCAGTTCGGATGCCGGTAGGAAAAACAATATTCCGCCAGTTCCTGGCCGTTGGTCATCGGCGCACCGGCGCGGATACCGTTGACGACCGTATTGTCTTCCCACTTGGCCCAGCCCTCGGTTTCAACGATATCTGCGATGAGTTTCTGCACCTTGTCGCGGATCGGCTTTACGAACAGTTTCGCGTAGGCGCGCGAATTCAGTTCCTTCAACGCTTCCTTGGCGGGCAACTGCACTTCGCTGCGACCGAGCCGCTCGGCATTGGCGTACAGATTTTCCAGTTCATGGCGGTCATACTTGCCGGCCTTGATGTTTTCAACGATTTTGTCGCTCATTTCCGATACCCGCCTTAAAAAACTACATTCAAATAATAAAAATCACCAGCGGTCGGAGAGCGGCTGCAGACGCCAATTGCGGCTCTCCCTGACACGGCACAAAAAGGACAAGGAGGCTACGCTCAAAATCCAGCACCCCCCATTCTATCGCGACCGGGGTTGTTTGGTCTTGCCCACGCCATTTGTGGGTTGCCCAACGGGCTTTAGCGCCGGCGACTGGACCGCCAGGTCAGCAGGCCGTAAACGGCCATCAGGAATAAGCCGGCGAAATAGGCGTAAGAGCCCGACCACCAGTAATGTTTGCCGTTGTAGTCGTTTTGCGCGTAATAGACAGCGATATCAGCGGCTTGAAACAATAAACCAAGCACCGCCAACAGCACGATCGCCAGGGAACGGCGGTCATTGCCGCCGCGCCGCGACGGCGGGATCACCGCCGCCACGAAAGCGCAGGCCCCGGCCAGCATGGTTGGCATGAAGGTCCAGTCGAAGAAAAAGCGAAAAATCACCATCGAGCCCAACAACACGCACAACAGCCGCGCCACCACCGACAACGCCATCATCCGGCCATTGAAAGGCTCTTCCTTAGGCTCTTCCTTAGACTCTTCCTGAGGTTCGCCCCTGGACTCTTCATCATTACCGCTCATGGGTTCGGCCATTTAATGTCCAATCCGCAACGCAACAAACAGGCAATCGTATCCGGCGCTCACACCGGTTCCAGACCACTCTGCCTGATCGCCGCGGCCGCCGCAGGTGAGGCCAGAAAATCGATCAGCTGTTGCGCCGTCGCTTTGTCCGCGCTGTTGACACCGACACCCGCCGCAAAGAAGGACACCTTCTGCAACTCAGGAGGCAGCGGCGTGATGTGGGCGATCCCTTCAACGGGCAGCATCTCGCTGATCTGCTGGCAGCAAACGTCAGCCTCGCCGCGTGCCACCACCGCGCCGGTGCGCACCCCACCGGTGATGAGATGACTCTTGGGCATCATTTCATCGGCAATGCCGAGGCGCGGATAAATTTCCGTGGTCAGATATTTGCCACTAACGCTCGCCGAATAAGCCACATACTTCGCCGCGAGCATGAAAAGTTTGAAGGCTTCGGCAGTACTGACATCCGGCTTGGGCTGGCCGGCGCGCACCGCGATGCCAATCATCGAGGAAGCGATCCTGCGGTGCCCCGCATCCAACACCAGCTGGTCGGCGATGAACTGCTGCTGCAGATCATCGGCAACGATCACCACATCAGCCACTTCGCCGCGCTTCAAGCGGCTGGCAATCGAGGTCTCTCCGGTGCCGACCGAGGTGGTCACGGTGACGACCTTTTTGCCGGTGAGCTTTTCGATCGCAGGAATCAGTTGCAGATGGGCGGCAGTGAAAGCGCCCGAAGTCATGATGCGGAGTTCGTTAGTCATGGTCGCCACGTGTTGGAAGAGTCAATCGAGGAGCGTACCCATTCAGGCGCCAAGGTTCAAGCATTGTTTGTCGCTACGACGCCGGCCGCCGCGGTTTGCCTCAGTGCTGTTGCCTGACCGGAGATTGCCGCGCGCTCATCGGCCGTCAGGCGGCTGGCATTTTTAAGCTGCATCAGCATGCGCGGGTTTTTCGCCAGCGTATCCGCGTGCCTGATCAGGTAATCCCAATACAAAGTGGTGAACGGGCATGCGCGCTCACCGGTCGAGAGTGCCGGGTTATAGCGGCAGCCTTTGCAATGATTACTCATGCGGTCGATGTATTTGCCACTGGCGATATACGGCTTGCTCGCCATCAGACCGCCGTCGGCAAACTGGCTCATGCCGAGGGTGTTGGGCAGCTCCACCCACTCGACCGCATCCACATAAACGCCCAGATACCACTGGTGCACCTGCGCCGGCTCGACACCGAGCAGCAGCGCATACAAGCCAGTCACCATCAGGCGCTGGATGTGGTGCGCATAGCCGTGCTGTAGCGTTTGTTGTATGGCGTCACGCAGGCAGGCCATCCCGGTGTTGCCGCTCCAGTAAAACTCCGGCAACGGTTCGTGCTTTTCAAATGCGTTGCGGCTCGCATAGCCTGGCATGTGGGTCCAATAAATCCCGCGCACGTATTCGCGCCAGCCGAGTATCTGCCGGATAAAACCTTCAACCGCCGG
>CAIWNB010000019.1 GCA_903913965.1 uncultured beta proteobacterium | reverse complement strand
GCGGCCGGTGATACTCGATACCGCTAAAGCCATTTTTTCGCGACTCTCTGTGCTCTTGGTGGCCAGCTATTATTTTTGTTCCAGACCGAAATCAATCAAGGCCTGCGCCCGCAGTTTGTTCTTCTGCACCTTGGCGCTGCCCGTCATGCCGATGTTTTCGAACGTCTCGACGATTCTGACGTATCGCGGTACGCGGAAATTGGCCATGCGTTCCCGGCTCCACGCAATAATATCATCCGGCGAGGCCGTTTCGCCTTCGCGCAGAATTATGTATGCCGCAGGCACTTCCGTCAGACGCGGGTCGGGCACGCCAATCACCTGCGCCTGCTTGATCTGCGGGTGGCGGTTGAGCACATCTTCGACCTCGGCCGGGGCGACGTTTTCGCCGCCGACACGGAACACGTCTTTTAAGCGAGTCAGAAAGCGCAGACGGCCGTCGGCATCCATCACACCCAGATCACCGCTGTGCAGCCAGCCGTCGGCATCGATGGTCCTGGCGGTCTGCTCTTGCATTTTGTAATAGCCCTTCATCACGCTGACGCCGCGTACCAGGATTTCCCCCGGCTGACCGGGCGGCTGCGCGCGGCCGCTTTCGGGGTCGCGGATTTCCACCTCGACTTCGTCGAGGATGTGCGCCCAGCCGCCGATGCGTTTTTCCTGATCGTCGTCGTACCAGGACATGCACACATTGGGCGAGGCCTCCGAGAGGCCGTAGGCGTGGCAGAGCCCGTGCATTTCCATGCGCTCGATGATCTGCCGCGAGGCCTCAGCACCGGCCGAGGCCCAGCCACTTTTCAATTTCACCGCGTAACGGTCGAAATCGGGGTGGTTACACATCATCAGGAACATGGTGTCGTTGCCCGAGGTGATGGTGCAGCGCTCGGTCGCCATCAGGCGCAAGGCTTCGCCTGGCTCGAAATGTGGCGATGACAGCAGCGTCGCGCCGCAGCTCAGCGCAGCCAGCATCGACAAGGTCGTGCCGGCGACGTGATAAAACGGCCGCGCACTGTAATAACGGTCGCCCGCTTTGCAGTCGAAGCGCGGCGCCACATAAGCGGCGTTACGCAGCATGTTGTCATGCGTGAGCATCACGCCCTTCGGGTACGAGGTGGTGCCCGAGGTGTATTGAATCAGCAGCACGTCGTCCGCTGACACCGGCCGGCCGGCGGGCGCGGCAAGCGCGGCGCCACGTGCCAGCCACTGCGTAAAACCAGTGGCGCCGGCCGGCAGCTGGTCGCCGAGCACGACGATGGAGGTGAGCCCTGGGAGGGCCGCATCCGGCAGCCCGGCGTCGATTGCCGGGCAGATTTCACGCAGCATCTCGATGAAATCAATTTTCAGAAAACGATCGACAGTGAACAGCAGTTTGACGTCCGCCTGTTTCAAACAGTAAGCAAGTTCTTCGGTCTTGAAGCGCGTGTTTACCGGCACCGTGACTGCACCGACAATCGCTGCGCCGTAAAAGAATTGCACCCACTCGACGGCGTTGCCCATGCAGACGGCGACGTGGTCACCGGCGACGATGCCGGCGGCGCGCAAGGCCGCGGCGACCGCCTGCGCGGCGTCGCGCAGTTCGCGGTAGGTCAGGCGTTGTCCGGAGATAACGAGTGCTTCAGCCGCGGGCCAGCGCGCTGCGGCGTTTTCCAGCGCTTGTTCGAGGGTCACTCGCGGCCAAGGCGGCGAGCGGCGTGCGGAATTCGACATCGTTTTATTCGGCTTTGATTTGGGAGGTTTTGACCACCGACGCCCAGCGCAGTACTTCCTTCTGGTAATACGCGGCGAGTTCTTCCGGCGTGCTTACCCAGACTTCGATTGCGCGCGACTTCATCTGCTCTGTGACGTCCGGCGACTTCATGATGCGATGGACTTCGGTATTGAGTTTGGCGACGATGGGTTTGGGCGTGCCAGCGGCAACCGCGAGGCCCCACCATGGCGTGGCTTCATAGCCGGGGTAGCCCGACTCGGCGATGGTTGGCAGATCCGGCGTATAGGGCGAGCGTTTCGCGCTGGTCACGGCAATGGCGCGCACGCGGCCCGATTTCCACAGTTCGCCAACCGTCGAGTAACCGCCAAAGGCGACATTGATCTGACCGCCCATCATGTCGGTGAGTGCCGGTGCGAGGCCTTTGTAGGGGATGTGCACCATGTCGATTTTCGCCATGGTTTTCAACATTTCGCCCATCAGGTTGGAGGTGCCGCCGTTACCGGTGGAGCCATAGTTAAGCTGGCCCGGTTTGGCTTTGGCCAGCGCGACGAGATCCTGCAGGGTTTTGACCGGCAGCGAGGGTTGCACCACCACCAGATAAGGGGTGGCTGCGATCATCGAGACGAAAGCCAAATCCTTGTCGGTGTTGTAAGGCAGTTTTGGAAACAGCGTTTGATTGACCGCCAGCGCCACTGAGCACAGCAACAGCGTATAGCCGTCGGGGGGCGACTTCGCTGCCATCTCGGTGCCAATGATGGTGCTGCCGCCGGCGCGGTTGTCGACCACCATTTGCTTGCCCCAGTTTTCAGTGAACTTGGTGGCGAGCAGACGGCCCAGATAATCGTTGAGTGCGCCCGGTGGGAACGGCACGATGAAGCGGATCGGTTTTTCCGGATAGCGCTCGATGCCGCGTTCGGCGGCGTGTGCGCAAATTGAGCTCAGGCAGCTTAGCGCGACCAGTATAGGCAGTGTGCGTTTCATCCGATGGCTCCTGGAGGATTTATTGTTCGCGGCAGGCGGTGCCGTCATGTGCCGCAGCAAAATGCAGCACCTGGGTGGCGCAGGTTGCCGGCAACAGCGTCAGCACCGAATGAAACGCCGTCGGCACATGCACAAATTTCATCTGCGGAATGCCGGCTGCGAGTTGTTCTTCCTGTTCGCGGCTGGTGATCGGGCCGCCGGTCGGATACAGGCCCAGCACCGGCGCCTTGATTTTCGGCAGAAATGATAAAGCGCTGGCGTGCCGCAGCAGGCCGTAGAGGCCGCACATCACTTCAACATCCGACTTGCCCATTTCGTTGGCGTACCAGTCGAGCAGGCCGGGGTCGGTGCCCGGCGGGAAACGCGTCGTGCCGTTGGTGAGTGCGGCCCACTTCACCGCGCCGATCGAACGCAGCGCGTCTTCGCGTGACTTGAAGCCGACGGCGAAGGTTTCCTGGTGTTTTTGATTGAGACTGACCGGCGCTGAAACCAGCGACAACGTGCGCACGCGCGCCGGGTGTTCCGCCGCCAGCACCATGCCAAGTATGCCGCCGAAGGATTCCCCGCAGTAATGCACCGACTCCAGACCCAGCGCGTCGAGCAGCGCGGTCATGTCGTCGAGATAGTTTTCAACCGTGATGTCGGTGGCGGGGTTGAAATCGACCGGTGAGAGGCCGAGTCCGCGCAGATCGGGGCGCACCACTTTGTAGAAGCGCGAGAGGTAGGGCACCCAGCTGTACCAGAATTGCGATGAGCGACCGAAACCGTGCTGCAGCAAAATGGTTGGCGCATTCTTCCATGGGTCGGTGAAATCGTCGACGCGGTAATGCAGCGCCGGTTTGCCTTTGCGTTCGATGAGTGGCACGGGATTCCTTGCGCGCCGCGCACACGTGGCGCGGCGTCATGACGTGATAACGAAGGTTGGTTTAGCGGCCTTCGAATTTAGGCGGCCGCTTTTCCTTGAAGGCTTTGATGCCTTCCTCGTGGTCGTGGGTCAGCCGCGCCGTACAAACGGCGAGGTTTTCAATTTCCAACAACTGTTCCAAGGTCGGCGTATAGATCGACTGGAACATGCGCTTGGCCATGCGCAGCGCATAGGTCGCCGAGCCGGCGATTTCCTGTGCGAATTTCAGCGTCTCGGCTTCGAGTTCGGCATCGGCAACCACCTTCATGACGATGCCGAGATCCTTCGCTTCGGCAGCCGGCAGGCGGCGCGCGGTGTAGACGAGTTCCTTGGCCTTGGCAATGCCGACATGCTGCGCCAAAAAGTAAACCGCGCCGCCATCGGGCGGGATGCCGACGTTCTTGAACGCCATCAGAAGATAGGCGGTTTCCGAGGCGATGATCAAATCGCAGGCCAGCGCCAGACTCGCACCGATGCCGGCGACCGGACCGCGGATCGCTGCGATCACCGGTTTTTCGCAGGTGTGCAGATTCTTGATCATGCGCTGGTGTGTTGAAGTGCGTTTGCGCCCGGTGATGACGTCATAGCTGCCCATCTTGCCAACGTCGCTGCCGGCGCAAAACGCGCGACCGGCGCCGGTGAGGATGACGGCACGTACTTCATCATCGAAGGTCAATTCAGCAAACGCATCGGCGAGACCTTCATACATCTCGGCGGTCAAGGCGTTGAGTTTGTCGGCGCGGTCGAGTTTGACCGTGGCGATACCGTC
>CAIWNB010000018.1 GCA_903913965.1 uncultured beta proteobacterium | reverse complement strand
AGCCTGTTGCGGCCCGCGCACCTGATCGAAGCGCGCGCGCAAATGAAAAAAAAGCTGATCTCCGTTGCTGAACTAACGAAGATTGAAGACGCAGCGATTCGCGAAGTCGTGGCACAACAGGAAGCAGCGGGCCTGCAGTCGATCAGCGACGGCGAATTCCGGCGCCAGAGTTATATCGTCGATTTTTTCCGCAAGGCACTGGGGTCGGGTGGCCTCACAGCGGAGCCAGGCGATTTTTTTCATCGCAACGAGCGCGGCGAAACAATACCGATCGAAAAACTGGTCATACACAAACCCCTCAAATGGACCGTGCCGATCTTCGCCGAACACCTGGCGTTCGTTAAATCGATCACCGCGCGCACACCGAAGATGACGGTGCCTTCGCCTATCGTGTTGCATTTCATGGGGGGCAGCGACGCCATCCTGCGCGAAGCCTACAGTTCGCTCGATCAATTCTGGAGCGACGTCATCGAAGTCTATCGCCATGAGTTCGCGGCCCTCTACAACGCAGGCTGCCGCTACCTGCAGGTCGATGAAACATCTCTGGTGAAATTCGGCGACCCTGAAATCCGTGCCATCATCGAACGCCGCGGCGATGACTGGCACAAGCTCGTCGAAACCTACGTCGAGGTGATTAACGCCGTGCTCTCATGTGCACCACCGGGTATGGCCGTGGGCATCCACGTGTGCCGTGGCAATCGCAAAGGCTTCTGGCAGGCCGATGCCGGTTATGAATTCATGGCTGACCAGTTATTCCGGCGGCTGAAGGCACAGTTCTATTTTCTTGAGTTCGACAGTCCGCGCGCCGGCCCGCTCGAGGCACTCAAACTGATGCCCGATGACAAAACAGTCGTGCTCGGACTGATCACGACAAAATCACCTGCGCTCGAAGATAAAGACGCGCTAAAGAACCGGATCAAGGAAGCGTCGGCCCATATTTCCATGGACCGGCTCTGCCTGAGTCCGCAATGCGGGTTTTCCGGCAACGTCGGCAATACAGTCATGACGGCGGAACAGCAGTTCGCAAAACTGCGCCTGCTAGTCGAAACCGCACAAGAGATGTGGAATGATATTTAGCCGAGGGAGCTGCGCCATAACGCGTATAGCAACCCACGCGAAGGCACCGCGACTTTCCGCCCTGCCTCACATAGCTGCGGCGTTTGCGTTCGCGATGGCAACCCTGTTTTCACTTTCTGCTGACGCACAAAACTACCCCACCAAGCCGATTCGCATGATCGTGCCGTTTCCACCGGGCGGTGGCAGCGACGTAACCGGGCGCGTCGTTGCGGCCGCGCTTGGCGAACGAGTGGGCACCCAGGTCATCGTCGATAACCGGGCCGGCGCGGGGGGGGTCATCGGCTCCGAGCTTGCAGCCAACGCATCTCCCGACGGCTATACACTGCTGTTGGTGTCACTGGCACACACGGTCAATCCATGGCTTTATGATCTCAAGGGCCGTTATCACCCCATCGACTCCTTCGCGGCCGTCGCAGCCATTGCTGCGAGTCCGGTCGTGCTGGCAGTCAACCCTACCCTGCCCGTTCAATCAGTATCCGATCTGGTCGCACTCGCAAAAGCGCAGCCAGGCAGACTGTTCTATGCCTCAGCTGGCGTCGGCAGTGTTACGCATCTAGCGGGGGAATTATTCAAATTCACGGCAAAAGTCGACATGGTCCACGTGCCCTTCAAAGGCGCCGGACCCGCCATGCTCGATGTCATGTCAGGCCATACCAACCTTTTTTTTGGCGGACTGTTGGCTACCGTGTCGCAGGTGCGCGCCGGCAAGCTGCGCGCGCTCGGAGTGGGTTCTCTTAAGCGCAACGCCATTCTGCCTGATGTGCCGTCAATCTCCGAAGCCGGCGTCGCCGGTTACGAGACTGTCAACTGGTTTGCCCTGCTCGCCCCCCTCAACACACCCACGAGCATCGTCGAGCGTCTACACAGGGAAGTCAGCGCCGTGCAAAACCGCCCCGAAGTTCAGAAGCAATTTGACGCAGACGGCGCCACCGTGTTGAGAATGACGCCAGCGGAATTTCGCGCCTATATGGTGGCAGACATGAAAAAGTGGGAACGCGTGGTCAAAGAAGGTTCAATCAAGGCCCAATAAAACCCATTGTGGTCGTCGCGCAGCAGCATTTACCGCAAGTGCGTGTCGGCCTCGTGCATAATTGCCACATGACCCTGACCGAACTTCGCTACATCATCGCCGTCGCCCGCGAACGGCATTTCGGCCGCGCTGCGGAGAAATGCTTCGTCAGCCAGCCGACGTTATCGGTGGCCGTAAAAAAGCTTGAAGAGGAACTCGGCATCGCGCTGTTCGAACGCAACAGCAACGATGTGACCGTCACGCCGCTGGGCGCGCGTATCGTCGAGCAAGCGCAGCGCGTGCTGGAGCAATCCGCGGTGATCAAGGAAATCGCCTCCGCCGGCAAAGACCAGCTGGCCACGCCGTTGCGCGTTGGTGCCATCTACACCATCGGCCCCTACCTATTCCCGCAGCTCATCCCCTTGATGCACAAAGCGGCGCCTAAAATGCCGCTGCTGCTGCAGGAAAACTACACGGTAAAACTCGGCGCCATGCTGAAAAGCGGCGACATCGACGTCATCGTACTCTCGCTGCCTTACGCCGAACCGGGCCTCCTCACGCAAGAGGTCTACGACGAACCGTTTCGCGTCGTTATGCCAACCAAACATGCGTGGCACAGCAAAAAAACCATCGCTGCCGACCAGCTCTGCAACGAAACCCTGTTGCTGCTGGGCGCCGGCAACTGTTTTCGCGAGCAGGTGTTACAAACCTGCGCACGTGCCACCAAAGCCAAATCGAGCCACCTGCAGCAAGCGCTCGAGGGCAGTTCGCTCGAAACCATCCGCCAGATGGTCGCCTCTGGCGTGGGCGTCACCGTATTGCCCTCGACGGCGGCCGAGTCACGGTCATCCTCAAGTCCGCTGGTCGTGACGCGACCGTTCACCGCGCCCTCGCCCAGCCGGCGTATTGCGCTGGTCTGGCGGGCCAGCTTTCCGCGACCGGCCGCGGTCGAAGCGCTGCGGCGCGCCATCCTCGCCTGCAAACTACCCGGCGTTACGCTATTGCCCAACGCACACCCGATTGCGGGATGAAGGGCTGTTGGCGAATACTGCTTCAGCCTGCCAGGCACTCTAATCTGTAGTGCTTAAGGGGCGAGCACCACAACCACGGCCGCTGCTGCGCACTTGTTAAAATACGTCACATTCACAGCTGGCTATCACGCCGGCGTTTTCTTAATCTGCTGAAAGCCACACCATGCATCCCATCGTCATCCTCGGCAGCGGGCTCGCCGGTTATAACGTCGCGCGCGAGTTGCGCAAGCTCGATCAAACCACGCCGCTGACCATCATCAGCGCCGACAGTGGTTCGTTTTACTCAAAGCCCATGCTGTCGTCGGCTTTTGGTTCTGGCAAAACACCGCAGAGCATTGCCATGAGCTCGGCTGAACAAATGGCGGCCCAACTCAATGCAACGGTACGCGCTAAAACCAGCGTCACTGCGATCGATACGGCGGCGCATACCCTTAGCATCAATGGTGAAATCCTCGCCTATTCGAAACTGGTTATCGCGCTGGGCGCAGAACAGATCCGCCTGCCGATTGAAGGCAACGCCGCAGGGGCGGTGATGACAGTCAATGATCTCGACGAATATGCAAACTTCCGCGCTGCGTTGAAGGAACAAACGACGGTTGCGCTGATCGGTGCCGGTTTGATCGGCAGCGAGTTCGCCAACGACCTCACCAGCGGCGGCCACACGGTGCATGTCATTGATATCGCCGCCTGGCCGCTGGCGCGGCTGCTGCCGTCCGAGAGCGGCGCCCTGTTGCAACAAAAACTCGCGGCCCTCGGCGTGACCTGGCATCTTGAAACCAGCGTGACCTCGATCGATCAGGCGGGAGACAAGCTCAAGGTCACACTGGCCAATGCAACGGTGCTCGATACCAACGTCGTGCTATCGGCCGTTGGACTGCGCCCGCGCACCATGCTCGCGCAAGCGGCAGGCATTCAAACGCGGCGCGGCATCGTCATCAACCGCCTGCATGAAACCAGCGCCCCCGACGTCTATGCGCTTGGCGATTGCATCGAAATCGAAGACCTCTTACTGCCTTATGTCATGCCGCTGATGACCTCGGCACGCGCGCTCGCGGCAACGCTGGCAGGCAAAGCAACGCCGGTCAGTTACCCCGCGATGCCGGTGCTGGTCAAAACACCTGCCTGGCCGACGATCGTGTCACCACCAGCCGCAGGGGCAAGCGGTGCGTGGGAAATCACCTCAGACGCAGAGGGTCTGAAAGCATTGTTTAAAGCGGCAGACAGCAAACTGCTTGGCTTTGCATTGCACGGCAAAGCCACTGCGGAACGCGGAGCATTGACCAAGGAACTGCCGCCGGTGCTGGCTTAGCCTTACGCAGAAAGCACACTGCGGGATTGAGCGGCCTGGGCGCTCGCCCCACAGCATTACAACTACTTCGCCAAGCCCAACTGTTTAAGCAAGGCGCTGTAGACCTGACTTTCGCGATCGAGCGATGAGCGAAAGCTTTCGGTTTCGAAGGTATTCACCCATTGATTTTTTTCGAGCTCAGCCTTCCAAGCGGCACTTTGTACCATCTTCCCAAGCGCGTCACGCCAGTATTGGACGACAGCTGGCGGCATCTCTGGCGGACCAAACAGACCGCGCCAGTTTTCATTGACTACGTCATAACCCTGCTCAACAAACGTAGGTAGCTTCTGAAACCGGCTGCCAAGTCGTTTTGGCGAGCTGATGGCCAGTACCCGCATGCGCCCAGACTCAACGTGGCTAATCAGATCAAGTCCACCCATGCCGACATCAACGTGACCGCCAATAATCGCCGGATTCGACTCACCTCCGGAGTAAGGAATATAGTTAATCTTTGTTGGATCGACGCCAATCGATTTCGCGAAGAGGGCAACAGTGATGTGGTCGGAATTACCCAGTGAAGCGCCACCAATGGTGAGACTGCCCGGATCCTTGCGCAACGCCGCCTCCACATCCTTCAAGCTCTTCAGGGGAGATTCCGTACGCACCACCATCATTTCATATTCCGAGAACACCTTGGCGACTGGCGTCATATCCTTGTAGGAATAACCGGCGCCAAGGGTTAACGGGGTAACGATGGCATGGATCGCAATCCCAAGCAGGTTATGCGGGTCGCCCTTGCGTTGAACCATCAGCGTCATCCCAAGCGAACCGCCGGCGCCGGGCTTATTCACCACCTGTATGGGTTTGCTGACAAGCTTCTGGTCGTTAAGCATTTGCGCAACCGTGCGCCCAAACAGATCGACTCCGCCGCCCGGCGCAAACGGGATCGTAAGCTCGATATAGCGATTCGGGTAATCGCCCAACGCCGCCGATTTCACGTTGTCCGCGGCGGATGCGTCAACCCCTAGCAACGCAACTACGCCCACGAACATCAGCGCAACAGCGCTTAATGAACCGCCCCTCCTAAACCTCTGTTGTCGTGCCAGCATGATAACTCTCCCTAGTTTTATATATAGCAAGGCCCGGCAATCGCGGGCATGCTCGCAAACAGCGACTCGTCGACCTCGACGCCGAGCCCGGGCCTGTCATTAGGCTCGACATGCCCATCGACGAGTATCGGCCCTCCGGATACAAGTTGATCACGAAACGGATTGAAGGCTGCGCAGTCGGCCTCGTAAACGAGTGCATTCGAAGTTGCGCACAAAAGATGCAGGCAGGCGGCTCCATCGATGCCACTCATGCCCGTGTGCGGTGCGAACCCACGCCGATAAGCCGAGGCAAGATCCGCAATCTTCTTGCACTCTGTAATACCGCCGCTCTTGCACGGATCTGGCTGGATAATGTCGACAGCGCCCGTTTCCAGCAATTGCCGCGCCTGGTAACGGGTAAAGTGATTTTCACCGCCCGCCAGCGGAATCCGCGTCGACGCATTGATCTTTGCGTAATCGTTAATGTTGTCTGGCGTAAACGGCTCCTCCAGCCAGAACACTCGGCAATCCTCGAGAGCGGCGAGCGCACGCTGGCAATCCAGATAGTTGTAGCGCGTATTGACGTCGACCATGATGTCGATACTGTCGCCGAGGTGCTTGCGAATATGTCGAACGCGCTCGATGTCGCGCTCGACGCTGTCGCCGAGGCGCAGCTTCAGTGCTGTATAACCCTGCGCGACGAAACCCTGCGCCTCCACAAGCAGCTGCGGCGGCGGCTGATAACCCAGACAAACGCCACCGGCATAGGCTCGAACCTTCTTCCTGCTGCCCCCAAGCAGCCGGTAAACCGGCTGCTGGAGCGCCTTACCACGGGCATCCCATAACGCAATATCGACTCCCGACATCGCCTTATAGAGTGCCCAACCAGGCCCGTGCGTCTGCCCCTGCTTCTGGTAGATCTTCTGCCAGATGTCCTCGACCGCCAGCGCACTCTCACCGACCACGATAGGCGCCAGATTCTGATTAACGATATCGGCGACCACCGTCGGCGCCAGCGCATGATGGGACTCGCCGTAACCGACAATGCCGTCCTCCGTACGCACTCGCACGACCACCATATCCTTCTTGACTGGCTGTCCCGAACCGCGGCGCGGCGCATTTTCGAGGCGAAATGACAGAGCGACTGCTTTTACTTCGGTAATTTTCATGACGACTCCGCTTAATCAATGCGCGCGCCGGATTGCTGCACGACCTTCGCCCATTTTTCTTTTTCTTCAGCAATCACTTTGGCGAACTGTTCCGGTGTACTGCCGACAATGTCCAGGCCCTGATCGATCATACGCTCTCGCATTGCCGGGTTTTCGATGCCCTTGAGAATCGCGCTGTGCAACCGCACAACTACGTCTTTAGGGAGGCCGGCCGGGCCGAGAATCCCGTACCAGGTGTTGACCTCAAAACCCTTGAGGCCCGCTTCACTGATGGTAGGCAAGTCTGGCATCAGTGGCGAACGCCTCGGGCTGGTGAGACCGAGGCTACGCAATCTGCCACTCTTGATGTAAGGCAGCGACAGATGCAGACCATGAAACATCATTTGTATCTGGCCCGCCAACAAGTCGGTGGTCGCCGGACCACTACCCTTGTACGGGATGTGGACGATTTTCAAACCAGCGGCCATATTGAAATATTCTCCGGTCAGGTGCGATGTTGTGCCGTTGCCGCCGGAACCGAAATTGAGTACACCGGGCTTAGGTTTAGCCAGAGCGATAAATTCCTTCAAATTTCGCACGGGCAGAGATGGATGTATCACCAGTACCGTCGGTGACGTCGCCAACAGCACCACCGGCGTAAAGTCGAGCGCCGGATCGTACGGCAGATTTTTATAAAGGCTGGGCGCGATCGAGTGCGAGCTCGGACTACCGACGGTCAGGGTGTAACCGTCGGGTTTCGATTTTGCAACGTAATCGGTACCTAAGGTGTTACCCGCGCCGCTGCGATTGTCGATGACAACGTTCTGGCCAAGCTGCGGCACTAGTATCTGCCCAACCAGGCGGCCAATGATGTCGGTGGGGCCGCCGGCTGGCGCGGGCACCACAAGCGTCACTGGTTTGGCCGGATAGGGCTGCGCGTGTACGGTCGAAACAAGAATCGTGGCAGCGAAAAATGAAATATGACGGTTTATGAACAAGTGTTCCTCCGATCGGTAGGCAACGGGTGCAGGCCGCGATTGTTATGCTTCAAGCCGCTTCACGCCAGCGATCTTAGACAACGCCGTCTTTTTTGAGCGCTTCGATCTGCGCGCCGTAGCCCAACGCGCCGAGAATCTCGACAGTGTGCTGCCCCAGCAGAGGCGCTGGAGTGCGTACGCTGCCAGGCGTCTCTGACAACTTGACTGGAACGCCAATCACACTAATCTCACCCGCGGTCGGGTGCTGCTGCTTAACGATCATTTCGCGCGCGATGACCTGCGGGTCTTCAATCATGCGGCCTACGGTATTGACCGGTGCGGCCGGCACTCCAGCTTTGACCAAGAGATCGACCCAGTGATCACAAGACTTGGTGGCGTAGATCGGCGCAATGAGGTCATGCAGCGCCTCGGCGTTTAGTGTACGGGCGTCGCGTGTCGAAAATCGCGGATCAGCAGGCAAATGTTTGAGATCCATCACCTCGACAAATCGGTCCCACAACGCAGGGTAACTGGCAAACACCGTCAAATATTGCCCATCAGAGCACTTGAAGAAACCTGAGGGCGCATTACTATCATTACGCCCGGTCTGTGCGACCCAGTCACCTTTGACATGAAAATGCTGCGCTACCGGGCTCACCATGAGCGACAGCCCTGCCTCCAGCAGCGACATATCGACATGCTGGCCTCTGCCGGTTTTAAGGCGCCTGATATAGGCCGACTGAATGCCATGACTCGCCCACATCGACGCCACCACGTCACACAGCGCATAACCCATCGGCACTGGCGGCAGATCGTCAATGATGGTGGTTGCCGCAAGGCCGGATTCGGCCAGCGCGATCATATTGACTCCGGGATACGATGTCTTCGGTCCTGTATTGCCATAGCCCGACAGCGAGGCATAGACAAGCGCTGGATTAATCAACTTTAGTTCGTCGTAGGTAAGACCAAGCTTCTTCATCAGTCCCGGACGAAAATTCTGGATAAGGATATCCGCCGTCTTAACAAGTTCAAGGAAAATTTTCTTGCCTTGAGAATTTTTGAGGTCCAACGTAACCGATTTCTTGTTGCGATGAAGCATCATGAAGATGACGCTTTCATTGGCGACATACGGAAAACCACCTCGCGCCTCGGTTTTTTGTTTTGGGTTTTCAATCTTGATGACTTCAGCCCCCATGTCGCCCAGCATCATCGCACAGTAGGGTCCCGCCCATGCGTGCGTCAACTCGATCACACGCACGCCATCCAAAGCGCCTTCAGTCATTTTTCTGCTCCTTCGCTATTCTTTTTCACCCAACTGCGCATAGATGACGGTTGTGCAGCACTCGCTGTTCCCGCTGATGTCTTGCGACCATCTTGATTCTCACACCAAAGCTGCAATTCGACGCGGGGCTTGCCATCGAACTCACCGATCGAGGTGACCAGGCCAGTCGCAGTAAGATGGTCGCCGGCATAAACGGGGTGGATGTAACGCACTGAAATCTTTCCGCCGTAAACCCAGGCGTCGCCAAAATTAAGCTCCATCAACTCATGCAGAAAGGCCATTTGGTTCTGTCCCGAAGCGATTGTTCGGTGAATACCGTCGGCTTTCGCGGCATTAATATCACTGTGCGAATTACGTCCGCGATCCCAGACACATTTTTCAAACTCGATCATTTTTTCGTTGGTAACTTCATGTGTCACCGGCTGCAACTGGTCGCCCGTCTTAAATACCACCGCCATCACGCACCCCATTTCTTCGCAATGGTTTCATGCGCCGCTTCCTTGCCGACTTCGCGCGCGTGACCAACCAGCCGGCTTTTCTCAAGAAGGCGCCCATCTTCATCGACCGCGACCGCCTCAACGATGATGTAGGGATTGCCGCGGCGGATGTACTTATCGGCAATGCGCCCACTTATGGTGATCCGTTTACCTACAACAGGTGGATTGTAGTACTCGCAATCGTGCCCCATGTTAGGCACGCGCATCACGGCAGCGTACTTGCGGTAAAACAGATTCGCCGGGTGCCGTGCCGCCACCGTAGGATAGGCGGCGTAGGGGTTGTCCACTACGCGCCGATAATCGGCAACCATCTGTTCGGTCAGAACGTAATCCAGGGAACCGAGATCGTCCCCCACGGGTATCGATTCCCAAACCTTATTTTCACCAACTGACTCTGCCATGAAGTTCTCCGGAACATAAATCTTTGATTAACAATTCAACGTCTCTGGCCGTGCAGCGCTTCGAGCCTGCTGCGCAACCCATTTTGCAAATGACTACGCACCGCCTTTTCCGCACGCCGCGGATTGCGTGCACGCAGTGCATGCAAGATATCCCAGTGTTCATCAACCGCGCTTTTTAGATCATCGCGTGGGCTGATATTGCGGCCCAGCCCCCTGAATAACTCAACTTGATTTTGCATACCCTCAAGCGCACGGATGAGACGAGCATTACCCGAGGCACGGATAAAAAGATTATGAAAATCACGGCCCAAACGCCTCCACGCTCCAGGATCTTCCTGCCGCAATGCGGGCCGTGCGCGGTAAATTGCCAGTTGTTGCTCGTGATGATCAAGATCGTGAGCCGTCAGATGCAGGCAACTCAAGCTCGCCGCAAGAGGTTCCAGGCCTTCCCTAATCTGGTAAATCTCAATCATGTCTTCGATGGTATAGGCGGCGACAAACGCCCCCCTGCCCTCGACCATGCGGACCAACCCCTCCCGCTCTAGCCTGAAAATAGCCTCACGAACCGGAGTTCGACTGACTCCCAGTAAGTCGGCCAAGGCACGCTCAACAAGTGGTTCACCCGCAGCAAATGCCCCATCAAGGATCATCAGCTTAAGTTTCTTGTAATGCCCCCCATCCTCACCAGATTTATCTGGTTTGCCAACAAGAGATGTCCGTCGGACTTTTTCTTCATTGAGAGACATGGTTTTAGAATACTGTTGGTATACCAATAGGTCAACTAATGATTTTTACAAGCGCCGTCGATCGTGCCTACAATATCTTCGACAACCTATGGAATCGGCCATGCCCAGCGCAAAAAATACCGAACCGTCAATACTTGGACTGCGCAGGATACGGGGCCTGGATCAACTCTCCGACAGCGCACTTGAACAACTGGGCCGCGATTGCCGCTGGCATCGTTATCTGGCCGGGCAATCGGTCATTTCACGCGACTCAAGTAACCGCGATGTGTATCTGATCGTCACTGGCATGGTGCGCGCGACCGCGTTTTCCGCCGCCGGACGACAGGTCACTTATCGTGACATCCCCGCCGGTGAGTGGTTCGGCGATTTTTCAGCAATCGATGGCTACGCTCGCTCAGCGGATATTGTGGCAGCCAAAGAATCGCTCGTGGCGATCATGAGTCCGGCGGTTTTTATGCAGCTCATACACAGCCATCCATCGGTCTGCGATCACCTGCTGCTGCGACTCGTCACTTCGGTGCGTGAACTGACCGAACGGATTTTCGAATTCAGTACGCTGGGCGTGCAGAACCGTGTGCATGCGGAAATACTGCGGCTCGCACGCCAGGCCGGCGTCAGCAAAAACCGCTCGCGCATAGAGCCCACCCCAAAACACGCCGAGATTGCCGCACAGGTCAGCACCTATCGCGAACAGGTGACACGCGAAATTTCACGTATGGTCAAACAGGGCCTGGTGGCACGCGACGCCCGCGCCTTGGTGGTGCAGGATGTCGCACGCCTCGAAACATTGGTGGCTGCGGTGCGTCGTTCCGGCTGATTGGTCGCAGCCGGTCTCGAGCGATCGATCAGGT
>CAIWNB010000017.1 GCA_903913965.1 uncultured beta proteobacterium | reverse complement strand
TTGCGTGCCTCGTATGCGGGACGCACCGCACAACTCGAAACGGCGTGCAATCTGTTTGCCAGCAATGCGGTGCGGCGCTTCCGTTCCGCCAGTGGTGATCCGGTGGCGATCCTCAGCACCCACGACAATGGCGATTTACGCTTGACGATGAGCCAGCCGTTCGACGATCAAATGGTTGAAGGTTTTCGCTGGCCCCTGCATCCGCTCGACGATCTGCCGGCGATCACGGCGATGATCGTGGAATTGCTCGGTGCCTGTCGCGTCACGCGGATCGAAGCCGCGCCACGTGTACTCGCCGAGAACAATGCGCTGGGTCTGCCATGGTTTCCGGTCTTGCGCGAGTGGCCGTTGGCGGCAGGGCACTGAATCCGGGTGAGGGGCGGGAGAGCTTCACCAAACTGTAACCGGGTCAGGGCTCTTCCGGCGTAAAATTCGCCGCGCCTTGTTTTGGAAATCCATTTCCGATGATTCCGCTCCGTTCAAATCTCAAGTCTATGCTTGCCGCCCTGATCACTGCACTGGCTTGGGCAGGCGCCGGCAGTGCACAGGCGGCACGACCGATGGTGGTCGATGATGCGCGTATCGTCGATGAGGGCGCTTGTCAGGTCGAGACCTGGCGCCGTTTCAATCGCGACAGCAAGGAGACCTGGGCCTTACCCGGCTGCAACCCGGGGGGCAATCTGGAGTTAACGCTCGGTACGGCCGAACTGCCGGTCGAGGATCTCGGTTTGCGCAGCACCACAGGCACCGTGCAGATGCAGGGCAAGACGCTGTTTAAAACGCTCGAAACCAATGGCTATTCCTATGGTCTGGCGGTGGGTGGCGTGGTGCGTTCGCGTGGCGCCGCCGACCAGGTGCCGAATTATTACGCCTATGTTCCGTTCACCCGTTCAATGCTCGACGACCGCTGGTTTGTGCACGCGAATCTCGGCGTGCAGCGGG
Organism: uncultured beta proteobacterium; assembly: GCA_903913965.1. Taxonomy (GTDB): domain Bacteria; phylum Pseudomonadota; class Gammaproteobacteria; order Burkholderiales; family SG8-41; genus PALSA-1004. Next base: position 18,927 of record CAIWNB010000017.1, on the reverse strand, counting down.
CTGGCGCCAACCCGCAGGACGGCATGACCTATGGCATCGGTACTGAATACGGCATCAATGCGCGCACCTATCTGATGGTGGAAACCTATGGTGATAACCATCACCGCAATTCCTATCAGGGCGGTGTGCGTTATTGGGTAGTACCCAATCGCGTGCAGATCGACGCGACGGTCGGCACCGTGGCCGGTGATTACGGTGGCGGACGCTGGTTTTCGATCGGCATGCGGTTTTTAACCCCCGCGTTTCTTAAATAGGCGCGTGTTGGTGGTAAGGTCGGCCTTTAGTATTTAGCGATTATCGGTGACCTGGTGGAAGACCCTCATTTTCAGAAACTCACGCCCGACCTCATATTGGATGCGGTGGAAACCTGCGGCTATCGCTGCGACGGGCGCCAGCATGCGTTAAACAGCTATGAGAACCGCGTCTATCAGGTGTGGCTGGAAGACGGCGGCATGCTGGTGGTCAAGTTCTACCGTCCGCAACGCTGGAGCGATGCGGCCATCCTCGAAGAGCACGCTTATTCGCAGGAACTCGCGGCGCGTGAAATCCCGGTGGTGGCGCCGTTGGCGATCAAGGGCGTCACGCTGCACACGCATGGCGGTTTCCGTTTTGCGCTGTTCCCGCGGCGGCCGGGGCGGGCCCCGGAACTCGACCGCCCGGAGGTCTTGCAATGGATCGGCCGTTTTATGGGACGCATCCATGCGGTCGGTGCGATCAAAGCGTTTCGTCAACGTCCGCGTATTGATATCGCTTCGTTTGGCGAGGCGCCGTCGCGCTATGTGCTTGAGCATGATTTTGTGCCGGCCGATCTGAAGCCTGCGTATGAAACGATTGTGCGCGATGCGCTCGAACGCGTGCGTGCCTGTTACGCCGAGGCAGGGCGCGTCAAGGACATTCGCCTGCATGGAGATTGCCACGCCGGCAATATTTTATGGACCGACGACGGCCCGCACTTCGTCGACTTTGATGACTGCCGCAGCGGCCCGGCGGTGCAGGATTTATGGATGCTGTTGTCGGGTGACCGCGAGGCGATGGCGATCCAGCTCGCCGATGTGCTGCGTGGATACCGCGAATTTCACGATTTTGATCGGCGCGAGCTACGCCTGATCGAAGCGCTGCGTACGCTGCGCATGATTCATTACGCCGGCTGGCTAGCGGTGCGCTGGGGCGACCCCGCGTTTCCAGCGAGTTTTCCGTGGTTCAACACGCAACGCTATTGGCAGGATCAGGTGTTGGCCTTGCGCGAGCAATGTGCGGTGATGGACGAGCCGCCACTGGAATTGCCCGATTATTAAGCGCCGCCCGGCGCGTTTGCTGCAGAAGAGGCTGCGATGAAAATTGATTTTCACAGTCACGTCATACCCCCCGAATTTCTCGATGCGGTAGCCGCCGAGCCGGCGGCGTTTGACGGGGTGCGCGTTGAAATAAAGAACGGTGAACGGTTTTTGGCGCGCGACGTTATCGCCATCAAGCTGCGGAAGGCTTATTACGATCTCGACGCCAAGCTCGCGGCGATGGACCGCATGGGCATTGACGTCGCGGTGATTTCTTGTGGTCCGCCGGCGTATTGTTATTGGCTGCCGGCAGCGCAGGGCGCGCGCGCCGCACAACTCGTCAATGACGGCATTGCGAACATGCTGGCGGCGGCGCCGCAGCGCTTGCGCGGCATGGCGACGCTGCCGCTGCAGGACGTTGATCTCGCGATGACGGAACTCGAACGCATTGCCCGGCTGGGTTGCTTTCGCGGCATCGAACTGGGCACCTCGATCGAAGGCGCGTTGATTGCGGAGCCTAAATTTCGCGCACTGCTCAAACGCATCGAACAACTCGGCTTGTTTGTGCTGGCTCACCCCTATCAGCCTTCGCCCAAAGGCGGACTTGATCGTTATTACCTGATCAGCAGTATGGGGTTTCCGCTCGACACCAGTTTGCTGGCGGCACATTTGATGTCGAGTGGTGCGCTGGATGAATTAAAAACCCTGAAGTTCATCCTGCCGCATGGCGGTGGCTTTTTGCCTTATTTGATTGGCCGGCTTGAACATGCTTACCATGCGCGCCCGGAACCGCGGGCGCACAGCAGTGTGACACCGCGTCAACATCTCCAGCGTTTTGTGTTTGATGCGCTGACGCACGACCCGGTGGCGGCGCGCTGCCTGATTGATACGGTTGGTGCCGAACGCGTCGTGCTCGGCAGCGATTGCCCGTTTGACATGGAAGACGTCGCGCCCCTCGCGTCGCTGGAGCGTGTGCCTGGTTTGACCGACCACGAGCGCGAGCGCATACACAGTCTTAACGCACTACAACTGCTCGGCGAACTCTAAAGCCGGCGCAACACGCTGCCCGGCGGGTTACGTTAATTGCGTTGGTTTGCGGGGCGCCCGTTTGGCTGCGGCGCCCCCTCTTGAGTTGACTACAGTTTGCAGGCGTTCAGAAAACGCGTGCGCTCGCGGCCACCGGCCAGGATAAAACTCAGGTCACTGCCGCTCAAGATGAAACGCATCCCCATGCCAATGTATTTTTCCATCAGCGGCGGATCGTAGACCCCGCCCATGCCCGGATGCACCTTGTGTTTGCGGCAGGCGGCGATGACTTTGGCGTAGGCGTCGACGATGCGCGGATCGGCGTACTGTCCCGGGATGCCCATTTCAGCGCACAGATCGTTGGTGCCGATCAACACCACGTCAACGCCCGGCACCGCGGCGATCGCATCGACCTGTTCGACCGCCTCGGGCGTTTCAATCATGACGATCACCAGCGTCTCCGCATTGACGATGCGCGTGGCGTCGGCCAGCGGCACATTTTGAAACTGGAATTGCGGTTGCGCACCGGCCACCGAGCGGTGTCCGATCGGCGGATATTTGCAATACGACACCGCGCGCTGCGCTTCTTCAACCGAATTGACGTGGGGAATCACCACGCCCTGGGCGCCGTTGTCGAGCATGCGCGAGGCATGATGATGTTCTTTGCCGGGCACGCGCACGATGGGCGTGATACCGGTCGGCAGCGCAGCGGCGCACATCTGTGCCGCTGTATCGAGATCCAGCGAGCTGTGTTCCATGTCGATGAACAACCAGTCGAAGCCGGCGGTTTTGCCGATGGCGGCGATGTCGGCGGTGCGCGCCTGCCGCAGGCCGAGACCGGTCGCAAGCTTGCCTTGCTCGAGCAGATGTTTGGTGTGATTGGGGTAGGCTTGCATGGCGTCTCCTTGGTTGTGCAGGCAGGTATGGAAGGCGGCAAGTCTACTGCATTCGGCGCGGGCTGGTTTGGCGCAAGCCTTATACAAAGCCTGCGTGGCGTAAACTTCACAACGGTTGCGGCGATCAGGTATCTTGGACGCCGGTTTCATCGCCGCTTTCAAGGCGATGCTTGAATTGTTCTGGAGGCTCTATGACTGTGCAAGGCGGAGTGCTCGCGCCAGTACCGGCGGCGGCGCGTTATCTGACTTTTTCATTGAAGCATGGCGGCAAGGTGCGCCGGCCATTGCTGGCGCTGGCGGCGCTGGTTGATGGTGGGAACTGTGTGGTTGCCATTGGCCAGCCGGTGATCGCCGAGTGTCGTCGTGCGATTGACGGCATGCGCGAGTTCCCGGGTTTTTCAGGGCGCAGTTTCGTCGTGCCCTCGACGCCGGCGGCTTTGTGGTGCTGGCTGCGTGGTGACGACCGTGGTGAATTGTTGGCGCTGTCACGGCGTATCGTCGCCGCACTCGCACCTGCGTTTACGCTCGACTCGGCGATCGATGGATTTCGACACGGCAGTGGGCGCGACCTCACCGGCTATGAAGACGGCACGGAAAATCCGCGAGGCAAAAAAGCACAGACGACGGCGGTTTTGCAGGGGGCAGGTCCTGGTCTCGACGGCTCGTCGTTTGTCGCCGTGCAACAGTGGTTGCATGATTTTCAGCGCTTTGAGTCGATGAGCGAGCGCGAGCAGGATCATGTGATCGGCCGCCGGCGTCGTGATAACAAGGAGATCGATACCGCGCCGGCTTCAGCGCACGTTAAACGCACCGAGCAGGAAAGCTTTGAGTCGGGCGCATTTGTTCTCCGGCGTTCGATGCCGTGGAGCGAAGGCGAACGCGCCGGTCTTATGTTCGTCGCCTTCGGTCACTCCTTTGATGCCTTCGAGGCGCAACTCTGCCGCATGGTCGGTTGTGATGACGGCATCAGTGACGCCTTGTTTAATTTCACCCGCCCACTCACCGGCGCTTATTTCTGGTGTCCGCCGCTGCATAACGGACGCCTTGATTGGCGCGCCCTGTTCAAGGAGTAATGCGATGAAGCCGTCGATCCTGCTGGCGTTTTTAAGTGCTGCGCTGTTGGTGACGTCCCCTGCGCGGGGCCAGACGGCCTGGAAGCCTGAGAAAAATGTAGAGATTGTGGTGGCGCTGACGCCTGGTAGTTCGCAGGATCGAAGCGCCCGGTTTCTGCAGAACTTGTGGACCAGCAAGGGTTATCTCACGGTACCGGTCACCATCAACAACCGCGTCGGTGGCAATGGCAACATCGCCTGGAATTACCTCGCTACCCGTAGTGGTGATGCGCATTGGTTTCAGATCTCTTCGCCAACGATACTCACCAACCACATCCTCGGCAGCGCTGCTTTTACTCACGTTGATTACACGCCGCTGGCCTTGCTCGGCAACCAATATATTGGGGTCGCCGTGCGCACCGACTCGCCGCTGAAGTCGGTGCGCGAGATGGTCGAGCTGCTGCGGGCGAATCCCGCCGCCTTGAGCATGGGCACTAACAGCCAGGGCAGTTATTTACATATCGTGTGTGCGCAGATCGCCCGTACTGCGGGTATGGATCCGCGCAAACTCAAGCTGGCGATATTTCAGGGCGGTGAATTGATGACGGCGGCGCTGGGCGGCCATGTCGATGCAATTGCCACCGTGACGTCCAATCTGTTGCCACATTTGCAAAGCGGCAAGCTGCGTTTGATCGGTATCTCGTCGGCACGTCGTCTGGGCGGGCCGCTCGCCGCGGTGCCCACACTGCGCGAGCAGGGGGTGGATCTGGTAATTGCCAATTGGCAGGGCGCGGTGGGGCCGGCGAAACTGGCGCCGGCGCAGATCGCTTACTGGGACGGCGTGTTTGCGCGTAGCGTCAAGACCGAGGAGTGGCGTGCCGATCAGGCGCAAAACCTGTGGGAGAGCGAGTATCTGAACGCCGCTGATTTTTCACGTTTTCTGAAAACCGACTACGACCAGGCGAAAGCGATTTTTGTCGAGCTGGGTCTGGCGAAGTAACGCCTGCGCCAGCGGTGACGGATTACGCCGGCGCGTGCGTTATTTGGCGTATGCCAAGACACCAATGCCGTGGATCGGCTGGCAAAACTCGCTGCGCAGCGTGACATTGCGTTCGATTTTGATGCCAAGCCCGGCCTCGGCGAGAGTGCGTGCGAGATAGGCGCTGCTGTGTCCGAAGCGTCCGCTCGGTTTGAGGTGATAGCTTGCGTCGCCGCAGGCTTCCGCCACCGGTTGTTCGGTCGTGAAGGCAAACAGGCCGCCGGGGCGCAGGGCCTGACGGATACCGGCCAGGAGTTCCCGCAAATCGCCAAAGTAAATCATGGTGTCAGCCATCACGATCAGGTCGTAGGCCTGGTGTTGTCCGCGCAGATAAGCGGTCAGTTCGGCTTCATGTAATTCGGCATATTCCGGGTGTTGTCTGGCTCTGGCCAGCATGCCGGCTGAAATATCCACGCCAGTGAGTCGGCGCGCATAGGGCGCGAACAGGGGAGCACAGAGGCCGGTGCCGCAACCCGCGTCGAGTAGATCGAAGCTGCCGTTGGCTGGCAACTGTCCGGCCACCAGTTCGGCGACAATCTGCGGGCCGCGATAGGCGAGTTTGCCGACCAGTTTTTCGTCGAAGTTTCCGGCCATCTCGTCAAACAGCACTTTCACAAAGGCGTCCGGAGTGCGCCCGGGCACATCTTCACCGCTGCAGGCGATCAGGCGGTATTTGGCGATCGGATTGCCTGGTTCTTCGCGCAGCCAAGCGCGATAGCAGGCGGCGGCATCGGCGCTACGACCGAGACGGTAATAGGCGATGCCGAGCATCTCATTCGATTTGCCTTCGAGCGGCGGCAGTACGAAAGCGCGGCAGGTCAGCAGTGACGCCTCTTCTTCGCGTCCGGTTTCCATCAGCAGCGCAGCGAGGTTGCCCAGCGCCGGCGCAAAATCGGCATCGTAACGCAGCGCATTGCGATAATCGTTTTCGGCGGCGGCGTAATTTTTCTGGCGGTGCCTGACGGAGCCCAGATTGTTCCACAGGTTGGCGTCGTCGCTTTTGAGCGTGACCGCTGAGAGGAAGGCCGCGGCGGCCGCTTCCAGATCGCCTTGCTGCACCAGTTGGTTGCCCATTGCGTTATGGCGCTCAGCGCGTTCGGCGTTGGTATGCAGTGCTTCCATGATCAGTCTCGCGCTCTGTGCGGCAAAGCCGCTGGCTGCGTGTGGTGGCGTTGCGGCAAGCGCCGCCAATGGGGCTGCTGCGGAGACCTGTGATCGAACTGTGGTATCGACTGGGTACGCTTCATGGACGGCCGGCATTTGAATCTCCGCAAAATCTGTCTTCCGCGCCCGACACTGTATCGAGGGAGGTCAGGCAGAGTATGCGGGGCGCCGCGACGTCCAAAAGCCGGATAAGAGCCGTGAAATCCTCGCAACTCCGGATTTTGCTGGCGCGGCCCGGGGGACATTTTTTACGCGGAGGTGTTCGCCGGCGCAACGGTGAGCGCAGTGACCGCCGCGATGTCGCTGATGCTTTCCAGTCCGCCAATGTGACGCACCAGCAATTCGGCTTGTTCTGTGCCCAGCACTCCCCGTGCGCCCTTGAGGAATTTGGCGGCGGCATCCTGCCAGCCCAGATGCACCTGTGAGAGATCGAGATCTTTGCTGTCAGCCTCGATGCTTTTGCCATGATTGAGCGTGATTGAGAGGCGCATATTCCAGCCGGCGAGATCATCGACTTCACGCAACACGATTTTGCCGGCGAGCGCGCACAGTTCCGGGTCGCTGACACCGCTGACCAGCGTGTCGGCGGTGAGGTCTCCGGTTTTGAGGATGGCCGCAATCGCAAACGGCTTGCTGATCAGGCATTGATCGACGCTGGTGAACGGACCGGCGTAGGGGATGCCGGCGTAGTTCATACGCTCATGCGTACCGTTGCGCGGCAGTTCGAGCACGACCTCACGGATCTCGCGGTAATCGAAGTCGTGACGTTGCCGCAGGCTGTGGGCGAGGGTGGCGCTGCCTTGATTGGCGCCACCGGTGGGGAAACGCTTGTAGCAGGTTTCGTTGATGCGGAAGAGGCTGCCGAGCCCGTCGGTGATTTCTTCAGCTCCGTCATGCGTGCCGGAGAAACAGCGGTTAACGCCGTTGGGCCCTTCGAAAATATTCGGCGAGCCGGCGAGGCCGTTACGTGCCAAGGTCGCCGCGAGGATGCCGCCGCGTGCACCGAAGCCTTCCTGGAACGACCACTCCATGCTGCCGTCGGTCCAGGGCTGCAAGACGCCGCCGCACATGCTGGCGGCGCAGGCGATGGCGGCGGCGGTTTGTGTTTGATCGAGCTGGAATAATTTTGCGCCCACCGTGGCGGCGGCAAAATAACTGTAAACACCGCTGACACGAAAGCCGCGGCTGAAGGCGGGCACCGACATCGAACCAATGCGATCCTCGATGTCGTAAGCGGCGACGATGGCGGTGATGATTTCTTTGCCGCTGGCATGCGTTTCTTCGCCCAGCGCCATGACGGTCGGAATAACTACCGCGCCGACATGCGAATGGCTGCGCGGCAACCAGTCGTCCTGCAGCATGCAGTGCGAGGCCACCGAATTCGCGAGCACCGCTTCCGATGCACGCAGTTTGTCGCCGGCGCCCCATACGGTGGCGTTTCCGCCGGCGCCGAGGCTGCGCGCCACCGCGCGGGCGATGCCGGTGTTTTCGCGTTGTGCGCCGGCCAGCGCAATGCCGAGCAGGTCGAGCAGACAGATCTTTGCGCGCTCGACCACGGCGGGCGGCAGATCCTCAAAACGCAGTGCGCTGGCATAGGCGGCCAGTTTTTGTACGATCGTTTCCATTGCAGATTTTCCGTTTGAACGTGCGGATACTTTATTCCGCGCGGATATTGAATTGTTTGGCGAGTTTGCTCCAGATGGCGATTTCATCGCGCACAAAAGCGGTAAACGCGGCATTGCTGGTGCTGAAGGGTTCGGTGCCTTGCAGTGCCATTTTTTCGTGTACTGCTTTGTCGCTGGCGACGGTATCGACCAGTGCGTGGAGTTTTTGCACCACAGCGGCAGGCGTGCCGCGGCTGGAGAGGATGCCGAACCAGTTGTTGACGGCGTAGCCGGGGTAACCCGCTTCGGCCACCGTCGGCAGATTGGGCAACAGCGTCGAGCGCTTGGCGGTTGTCACGGCGAGCGCGCGTAAACGTCCGGCCTTGGTATAGGGCAGTACGCTGGCCATCGCCGCCACCGCGAAATGCGCCTGACCACCGACCAGTTCGGTCATCGCCGGCCCGGCGCCTTTGTAAGGAATCGTCACGAAGTCGATGTGCGCCACCGCCTGCAACAGAGTACCCGCCAGATGCGACGAGGTGCCTGCACCCGGCGAGGCGAAATTGAGCGCGCCAGGTTTTGTTTTGGCCAGCGCAATCAGACTGGTCATCGAATCTATACCCAGCGCAGGATGGGCGACAAACACATTGGCAACATTGGCCACTGCAGCGACAGGTACGAAATCGGTCAGCGGGTCATACGGCAATTTCTGAAACAGCGCCGCATTGATGCTGAAATTTGCATTCGCCAACAGCAGTGTGTAACCGTCGCCGGGGGCATTGGCCACCAGACCGGCACCGATCACGGTGTTGCCGCCGGGACGGTTGTCGACCACCACTTGCTGTCCGGCCGCCTGGGTCAAATAGGGCGCAACAAGCCGGCCGACGATGTCGGAGCCGCCGCCCGGGCTGAACGGAATGATCAAGCGCAGCGGGCGGTTCGGATAATGGGCGGTCTGCGCAACAGCGGAGGTGGGCAAAGCGGCTGCTGTAGCCAACAGGATTAGTACGACGAAATATTTTTTCATGAATGTGCTTTTAATCAGCTTGGGGTTTTGCGGGGGCAGGCGGGCGGTGCTCAGAGTTCATCCGCTTCCGCAACCCAGATGCCTTCCGGATAAACCACGTGGTCGCGGCTGTGATAAACGCGTGCGCGCACGATGCATTTCGGATTGATGTAGAGGGTGCCTTCGGGGGCGAAGGTGGCGATGATGGCCGGCGTCTTGAAAATAGCGGTGGCCAGATCGTCGTCTTCAACTTCACCGCGGACATGCAGATACACCGGCTCGCCGTCACGAAACGAACACTCGACAAAGGCCTCAAACAAATCGCCCGGCTTGTGTTGATGGTGTTTGATCCAGAGCGGCCACTGTTGTGCCAGCAGGGTTTCGTATTCGCTGCGCCCGGCCAGCCGTTGCACGCTCTGCAGTATCGGTTGCGGATATTTCACCGTTTCAAGTGCGGTGACGGTTTCAATCCAGCAGATTTCGTCGGGATTCAGCAGGGTGAAGGGATTCAGCGTGCCTATCGTGATCGGGCCGGAGCAAAACAGCGTGGCCGGATTCAGCCGCTTGAGCAAGACCCCGGCACGTGCCGCGTTGTTTTGCGTGTAGACGCCGGTTTTGCCATCGCTACGCTGTATGCGCAGGCGCAGGGCGGGCGGTGGGGCAGGCTGATTGGTTTGCATGAATTCTATCGGTTGGGTGATATTGCACCCGGGGTGAGCTCCCCGCTTTATAACAAAAGCCCGGGTGGTCACGGTGCGGGTGCAATGCTACCAGCTTCCGCATCTTCGATCGCGGCACTGAAGCCCGCCCATACTGCTGGTGGTGGAAAGACCTGCTTGCGTATTCCGATGGTGCCACCGTCGGTTTTTCTTTAAGCTGGGGCATGGTGGCCGGTGAACGGGTTGGTCATGACTCAAGCATGGCCGCGACGGGCCCTGTTTTACCGCAGTAAGCGGCAGGCCAGCCTTGCCAGGCTGAGGCCATGGTTTTATGAGCACGCGCAGACGTGTCATTCGATCAACCAACGCGGATGGAGGCATTATCATGGAGCGACAAAACGGCAGTTTGCAAGTGCGCTGTGTGGCGCAGGCGTTGATGGCGTGCGGCGTGCTCATGGCGGCGCAAGTGACACCGGTGGCGGCGCAGGCGTTGCCGAAGAATTACCCGGTTAAATCGATCCGCATGGTGGTGCCTTTTGCCGCGGGTGGTCCGGTCGATCTGGTCGGCCGCTTGTTGATGCAGAAGATGTCAGTCTCGATGGGGCAGCCGATTGTGCTCGACAATCGTGGCGGCGGCGGTGCAGCGCTCGGTGCCGATCTCGTCGCCAAGTCGCCGCCCGATGGCTATACGTGGTTGCTCAACACCGGCTCGCAGACCTCGACGCCGGCCTTCAACGAGAACGTGCCCTTTGATGCGATCCGCGACTTCACACCGGTGACCATGGTGGCGCGCAATTTTGGCCAGGTGCTGATTATTCATCCGTCGATTCCGGCGAAGAACGTCAAGGAACTGATTACGCTGGCCAGGGCGCGGCCGGGCAAACTGAACTATGCCTCGGCCGGGATCGGCAATATTACGTATATTGCCGCCGAGATGATGAAGGTCGCCGCCGGCGTGCAGATTCTCGATATTCAATACAAGGGCACCGGGCCGGCGACCAGCGATCTGCTCGGTGGTCACGTAGACCTCTGTTTTGCGCCGACGCAAACGTCGTTGCAATTGATCCAGAGCGGACGCGTGCGGGCGCTGGCGATGACTGCGGCGACGCGCTGGAAAATGCTGCCCGAGGTGCCGACCATGCAGGAGGCCGGATTCAAGGATTACGATCTGGTCGGCTGGTTCGGTCTATGGTTGCCGGCGGGAGCGCCACCCGAGTTGGTGGCTCGCCTCTACAGCGAGAGCATGCGGGTATTGGCTGATACCGAGATCAAAAAACGGTTTGACGATGTTGGTCTTGAGGCGGTGGGCATGCCGACCGAAGCGTTTGCGCGCTACGCTGAGAAGGATGCCGCGGAAATGCGCGAACTGGCGCGCAAGATCGGGCTGGCGCGAAAAAACTAATGTAGTGAACGGTAGTGGCCAGACGACCTGCGGCGCCCGAGGGCGCCGCATTATTTTGTTCAGGCCAGCAGCATTTTGAGTTTGGCCACCGCACTGTCGGGCGTGGTGAGGATGGGGGTTTTGGTCATCCCGGCAGCGACCACCTTGGCCGGTGCCATCGAGAATTGCGCCAGTGCAATCATCGCGCCGTCCTGTTGGGCGGCGGCTGCAGCGGCGATCAAACGATTGTGTTCATCATGCCGGTTGTTCATCAAGGCATCGAGCGCGCCTTCGACCAGTTGTGGGCGCACCTCGACGGTGGTGCCGGCGGCTTTGGCGGCTGCGGCAATTTCCGTCAGCATGGACGGAATCGACGGTTGAAAGGTGGCCAGCAGGCTGACTGTGCCGTTTTTTGCCACCAGCTCTTCATACATTGCTTCATTCGGTTTCAACACCGGAATGGCAACCTGGCGGCGGCATTCTTCGATCGCCGGGCCGAACGCTGAGCAGCAAAACAGAATCGCATCCGCACCGGCTTTCACGCAGTATTCGCCGATGTGCACGAAGCGTGCTGTCATCGCATCGGTGAGTTTGCCGTCTGCGGCGAGGTCGGTCATCAGCGCGTCTTCGAGCAAATTGACAACCTGGGCTTCGGGCCAGTTGGTGTGAAAGCTGGCAACCACCGGTGGGATGGACACAGCGGCGGCATGCACGAGATAAATCCTGGGTTTTGTTTTCATCAGATTTCTATGCGGACGGGTTGGAAGAGGTCGCGGACGACAAGCGAGGGGCGAAAATACTATACCGGCCCGATAAAGGGAAGCGCAGCACACAGACTTCTCCTTGCGCAGGCGGGATTCGGGGGCGCACTCATGTGCTGCGCGGAAAAAATCGGGCATCGCCAGCGGGCGCGTCAATCCTGCGCTCTTGTATGGCGTGGTTTGGGCTTAACCAAGGATTAAGTACGGTTTGAATACGGCCTGAATACGACGTGGCAATGCTTGACACGCATGGCGTGACGCGGCTAAGTTCGCGCTCGGCAAACTGCGATGCAATGCAACGCAACGCAACGCAGTGCGGTGCTGCCCTCTCTGATGCCGCGAGATTAACCTTGCAAAGGAACACTTCATGGACCGATCACTATTGATCAGCTGGTATGACGTCGACGCGAATCACCGCGATGAGTACCTGCAGTGGCTGCATGGTTCGTTTCTGCAGAAATTGATGAAGCGCGACAGCGTGTTGTGGGCGGCGCATTATGAAGTCAGAAAATACGAGATTCCTTCGCGTGTGCGACCCACGCGTGACCCGGCAGTGCCGCGTGGCAATGATTTTGTGCTGATGCTGGGGGCGGAGAGTTCGCATGTGTTTGCCAAGCCGCTCGACTTTTTTCTTAACAAGGATGCGAACTGCGTGGATCCTGACCTGACCGCAGAGGATCGCCGCATGCTTGCCCTGCGCAAGGAAGTTCGCACCAGCATCATGACCGAGGAGGCGCGCGTCAGCGGCCCGTCGATCGCGATGCGCCCGGACGGTGGCGCGCCGGCGCCATGCATACAGCTGGGCAGTTTCTGTGGCAACGATATGGCGGCCGAGGAAGAACTGCTCGGCTGGTATGCGCGCTGGCGCATGCCGGCGCTGTCCAAGCTGCCCGGTTGCGTGGCGTTGCGCAAGATGGTTTCAGTGGCCGGTTGGGCGCATCACGGCGTGATGTACGAATTTGAATCGTTCGATGTGCGCGCGGCGGCGATGAAGGAGATGGCCGGCCTCTATCCGGAAATGATCGAGTGGACCGAACGCTGCGTGCCCTTGCTGACCCACGCGCACGGCTCGCCGCATATCGGTGTACGGCTGTGGCCGGCGGTTGTTTAAACGCATTCAATCAATGAAGACGTATCTTTAAGGAATTCATCATGCCCTACGCAACCCTTGACGGAATCAAAACAAACTACCAGGTTACCGGCAGCGGTACGCCGCTCTTGATGCTGGCCCCCGGCGGCTTTGATTCGTCCATCATGCGCTGGTCGGCGAGCGGCGCTTGGAAAGAGCTGCTGCCGCTCAACGCTTTGGTCGATCAGTTTCAGGTCATTGCCTACGACCGCCGGGAGGCCGGTGCTTCAGGCGGTCGTCTGGAGCCTTTGACCTGGGAAGCCTACGTCAAGCAGGCCACTGCTTTGCTTGACCATTTGAATATCGACAGCGCTTATGTGCTTGGCGGTTGTATGGGGGTTTCGGTGGCGCTGGCGATTGGTCACAGTGCACCGCAACGCGTGCGCGGGCTGCTCTTGCATTGGCCGGTGGGCGGTTATCGCTGGATGCACAAGGGCCGTAGTTTTTTCGACGGTCATATTGCTTATATCCGCGAGCACGGACTGGCCGCCGCACTCGAATGTGCCAAAGAGCTCAAAACGTTTTGGCGTGGCGATCCGCGTGGCGGCCCATGGTCGGCGGCGCTCGCCAACGATCCGGCGTTGGCCGAGGCTTTCGTCAATCAGGATCTGCCGAATTACATCCGTATTTTGGAACGCAGCCGCGATACGCTGTTTAACGACACCATGCCGTCGGGGGCGAGCGGGGACCAGGTGATGGCGATGCAAGCGCCGGCCTGCATCATGTCGGGTAATGATGCCGCACATACGCATTCGGCGGCGGTGGCGCTACGTGAATTGCTGCCGAAGGTGCGGTTATCGCCAGTGATGCCGCCGGAGCAAACCGGTGTGGCGGTGGGGGCGTGGATCCGTGAATCCGTGGCGTGGATGGCGCAGCAGTAAAGAACGTCCTTGGGGCGAGTTGCCACCCCGCTGCGCGCCTGGCGCATTTAGCCGGCTGACAGCGTGGCGGCGGTTTCGTCGAGGGCGAGGCGCAGGCGGGCCAGCAACTCTTCGATCTCGGTTTCGCTGATCACCAGCGGCGGACACAAGGCGAGCGTGTCGCCGATGGCGCGCAGCATCAGGCCGTGCTTTTCGCAGAGCGCGGCACAGATCGCACCAATCTTCTGGTTTTTTGCGAACGGTTCACGGGTGTTCTTGTCGCGCACCAGTTCGACGCCGGCCAGTAAACCAAGCCCACGCACTTCGCCCACCAGCGGATGCGTCGCAAGCCCGCGCAGCCCGCCAAGAAAGGGCGCTTCGAGGCGCCGCACGCGTGCCGGGAAATCCTCTTCTTCATAAATGCGGATGGCTTCGCGCGCGACTGCACTCGCCACCGGATGGCCGCAATAGGTCATGGTCAGGCCGAAGCTGCCGAGTTCATCGCTCTGCCGCGCCATCGCCGTGAAGATGCGCTCGTTCACCAGCAGCGCCGAGATCGGAATGTAGGCGCTCGATAGCGCTTTGGCGCACACCAGCATGTCGGGCAGCAGATTCATGGTGGTCGCGCCGAACATATTGCCGGTGCGCGCAAAGCCGGTGACGACTTCGTCGCAGACCAGCAGGATGTCGTGCTTCTTTAATAATTTCTGCAGGCCGTCGAAATAACCTGCCGGCGGCATGATCACGCCGCCGGCGGCGATCACCGGTTCGGTAAAAAAAGCGGCGATGGTGTCGGCGCCTTCGGCTTCGATGCGCGCCTCCAGAGCGGCGAGCAGACGTTGCGTATACGCGGCTTCACTCTCGCCGGCCTGTCCGCCGCGGTAGTAATGCGGGCAGGCGACGTGCAGAAATCCGGGTAGCGGCAGATTGAAACCCTGATGGTTATAGGCCACGCCCGAGAGGCTGGCGGTGGCGATGGTGTTGCCGTGGTAGGACTGCTGATGCGCCATGACCTTGCGTTTGCCCGGTTTGCCGACCGCGTTCCAGTAATACCAGGCCAGCCGGATGGCGCAGTCATTGGCCTCAGAGCCGGAGTTGGCGAACCATACGCGTGACATCGGCACCGGCGCGATCGCCAGTAGTTTCTCCGCCAGTTCGATCGCCTGCGGATGGCTCTTGTGGCTGATCAACGGGTAATACGCGAGTTGTTCCATTTGTCGTGCGGCCACTGCGGCGAGGCGTTTGTCGCCATAACCGAGGGCGATGCACCACAGGCCCGACATCGCTTCGATGTATTCGCGGCCATGATTGTCGCGCACCCAGACGCCGTGTCCGCTCTCGATGACCGTCGGGCCGATTTCAAGGTGACGCTTGAGATTGGTCAGGCCGTGGATGACCGAACGCGTGTCGCGTGTTTCGAGTGTATCGGGAGGCATGGTTAATCCTGTGTAAGCAGCGCCGGCTGCGGCGACGGGTGGCCGCCGATCAATCGGGATTGGGCTTCAAACCTTTGAGCAGGTTGCGCAGTTTGTTGATTTCGCTTTTCAGGTAAACACCGAATTCCTCCGGTGTTGTGCCATAGCTGACGTAGCCCAGCTCAACCAGGCGTTGCGCCACCGCCGGTTGATTAAGCACCTGGACGGCGGCATTGCGCAGCGGGATGATTATTTCGCGCGGTGTTTTCGCCGGCACCAAGAGGCCGTGCCAGAAGCCCGACTCGTAATCGGGGTAGCCCAGTTCGGCGACAGTCGGATATTGCGGCAATAGCCCAAGCCGACGTGTGCTGGTGACGGCAAGGGCGCGCAGCCTGCCCTGTTTCAAATAGGACAGTGTCGAAGCCAGTGGCGCGAAATAAACGCCTGTTTCCCCGGCAATCACCGAGGTGAGGGCCTCGCCGCCGGCGCGGTAGGGTATGTGCAAAAGGTCGATGCCGGCCTGGCGTTTGAACAGTTCGGCGCCAATATAAGTGGGGGTGCCGGCACCGCCCGACGCATAGTTGATGGCGCCGGGCTTTTGCTTCGCCAGCTTCACCAGTTCGGCGATGGATTTGACCGGTAGCGACGGATGCACCACCACGATCGCCGCCGATGAGCCGAGCAGGGTGACCGGCGCAAAGTCGCGCAGCACGTCATAACGCAGGTTTTCATAGAGCACCGCATTGGCGGCGAGACCGACAAAGGCAAACAACACGTTGTAGCCATCGGCCGCTGCGCGCGCGGCGGCTTCGGCACCGATGTTGCCAGCGGCACCCGCACGATTGTCCACCACCACCTGCTGACCAAAGTGTTCGCTCATGCCGGTGGCGATGATGCGCCCGATCACATCAGAACCACTGCCGGCTGAGACCGGCATGATCATGCGCACGGGTTTTTGCGGATAGCTTTGCGCGGCTGCAGGCGCCGCCGCACAGGTCAGCGCGCCGATTGTCAGCAGGATCTTTACACGCAGGCTCTTCATTGACTCCAACTCCTTTGACGCAGGCTGCGCCGGGCTGCAAACAGGCTCCAAGCCGTCGAGTTTATTCCGTTTTTGGCAGGCACCGGCCGGGCGCGATCAAAAATCGCATGGGTGTCATCACGTATACTTCGGCCCGTCCATTACGGTTCGGGTTGGTTGCACGCGCGACAATGCACCGCGTGGCCCGGCGCACTTTGTTCACGGGAGATTTCAGGCATGCGCCCTTTCGAAGGCATCAAGGTCATTGATCTGACCCACGTACTTGCCGGCCCCTTTGCCGCCTATCAGTTGGCGGTGCTGGGGGCGGACGTCATCAAGGTGGAGAATCCGCACGATTGCGATCAGAGCCGTAACACTGGCGATAACAAGCCGCTCAATCGCAGCAACATGGGCACCAGCTATCTCACGCAAAATTCCAACAAGCGCGCCATCACATTAAACCTGAAGCACGAGAAGGCGCGTGACATTTTGAAGACCCTGGTCGGGGACGCCGATGTGCTGATCGAGAACTACCGTGCCGGTGCGTTTGAGGCCTTGGGCCTCGGCTATGAAGATCTGAAAAAAATTAATCCACGGCTGATCTATTGCTCGATGACGGCCTTCGGTCAAGATGGCCCGCGGCGCAGCCACACTGCTTACGATCACGCCGTGCAGGCGAGTTCCGGCGTGATGTCGATGACCGGTGAGGCTGGCGGTGCGCCGGTGAAATGCGGTGCGCCCGTCATTGACTACAGCACCGGCACCATGGCCGCTTTCGCCATCGCCAGCGCGCTGTTCCAGCGCACGCGGACCGGGCAGGGGCAGCATATTGATTGCGCGATGGCCGATGTGGCGATGATGCTCGAGGCCTCGCATATCACCGGCTATTTCTCCACCGGCAAGGTGCCCAAGCCGCACGGCAACAAACATTCTTATGCAGGCAGCTATTTTTACAACACCAAAGAGGGTGGCCTGATGCTCGCGGCGAGTAACCGGCGTCAGAACAAGCGCCTCTTCACGGCGCTGGGGCGGCCGGAGCGGGGCGACGGCGATAATGAAACGCGGGCGAAAAATTTCGTCGAGGATGAAGCGTTGCTGCGCGGTATTCTGCAGGAGAAGACCGCGCAGGAGTGGGAGGATCATCTGCAATCGCAACATGTGCCGGCGCTGCGGCTGCGCACGATCGATCAGGCGCTCGCCGATCCGCAGGTAAAAACGCGCAAGATTTTGCATCAGCACACGGCTATCCCCGGCGTCGAGGGGCCGCTCACCGTACCGATGTGCGCATTCAAGCTGGCGCATGGCGGGCCCAGTATTGAAACGCCACCACCCCGGCTTGGCGAACACACGAGTGAAATTCTCGGCGGCTTGGGCTTTGCTGCAGCCGCTATCGCAGCGCTACATAATGAAGGAGTCATTTAGATGGGTATGTTGAAACGGTGGCTCAAGCTGTTGTTGGTGGCGGGCCTCGCAGCGGCGAGCGCAACAGGTGTGCAGGCGCAGACGGCCTGGAAGCCGGATCGTGCGGTTGAGATCATTCTGGGGGTTTCTCCGGGCGGGCCGCAGGATCAGATGGGCCGCTTGTTGCTGAAAGTGCTGCTCGAAGGACGCGGCTTTGAGGTGCCGTTATCGGCGGTGAACAAACCCGGCGGCGGTGGCGCGGTGGGCCTGTCGTTCATGAACCAGCGGCCGGGGGACGGGCGCGTGGTGATGATCATTGCGCCGACCCTGTTATCGAACCAGATCACCGGTCGCGCGCCCTTCGGTTATGCCGATTTCACGCCGCTGGCCATCCTCGGTGTGGAATACGAAGCTGTTGTCGTGCGCGCCGATTCACCATTGAAGAGCGGTCGCGATGTGATTGAGCGTTTGCGCAAGGACCCAACCTCGCTCAGCGTGGCGATCGGCACCGCGCCGGGTAACTCGGCCCACATTGCCTTTGCCCATGCGATGAAGGTCGCCGGGGTCGATGTGAAGAGATTAAAAACCGTGTCGTTCAACTCGGCCGGTGACGGCACCATGGCGGTGATCGGCGGTCATCTCGATCTGGAATCGGCACCGGCCTCCAATGTGATGGAAATGCTGCAGGCCGGCCGTGTGCGTTTGTTGGCGATCTCTGCGCCGCAGCGCGGGCGCGGCGCGCTGGCTCAGGTGCCGACGTGGAAAGAGCTGGGGGTCAATAGTGTCAACGAAGTCTGGCGCGGCCTCGCCGGACCGCGCGGCTTGACGGCAGCCCAGGTTGCATTCTGGGACGAGACGCTCGGCCGCGCCGTTAAAAGCGACGAATGGCGCCGCGAGCTGGAGCGCGCGCAGATCGAAAACATTTATCGCAATAGCGCCGACACGGCGAAATTCTGGAAACAGGAATACGAAGAAACCAAAGCCATCCTCACCGATATCGGTCTGGCCAAATAAAGCATCACAGCATTGGAGAACCAGTTTTGAGCGCCAATCATCACGAAAACCCTACTACGCGCGGCGTGGCTGAATTCATCGCCGGTTTGCACTATGACCAAATCCCGGAAGAGGTTCGTCACCGCACCAAGCGGCTGATGCTCGACGCACTCGGTTGCGGCCTCTTCGGTGCCGATTTGCAATGGAGCCGTATCTTGCAGCAACGGCTGGGCAAGCTGGATGCCA
>CAIWNB010000016.1 GCA_903913965.1 uncultured beta proteobacterium | reverse complement strand
TGAAATTTTTGCCGCATTGACGCTGGCTGATGTGCTCGAGCCGGCGGCGACTTTACGCGGCTTTGAGCGTGAGCAAGCGACGCGCAGGCTGGCTGCGCAGCGACTTGATTTTGTTGTCTGTGACAAAAGCTTGCAGCTCGTGGCGGTGGTGCTGTGCGCGCAGGTCGCTGACGGCGGGGCTGCGCAGCAGGCGATTGAATCCGCTTTGCGCGCCGGCGGCATCCGCTGTGTGCGTCTGGATGCAGCCGCGTTGCCGCGTCATCATCAAATCAGTGCGTTGATCTATGACGAAACAACGCCAACCGGTGGCTGAGCTGGCCAATGCCGGCCGCCGCCCTCGCACGCGCCATTGCTGGGATATATTTTGTTCTGTCGTTGATAACTTTGGTGACATCGGATTCTGTTGGCGGTTGGCGCGCCGCCTGACGACGGGGCTGGGGCAGGACGTCCGTCTATGGGTTGACGATCTCGGCAGTTTCAAGCGTCTGCGGCCCGGGGTCGATACGGAGCGCGCTGAGCAGAACATCGATGGCGTTGAGGTGTGTCACTGGACGTCGCAGTTTCCTGTGGTGCGGCCGGCGCAGATAGTCATCGAGGGTTTCGGCGTGCGCCTGCCCGATCAATACATCGAGGCGATGGCGGTGATGCACCCGGCACCGGTCTGGATCAATCTCGAATATTTGAGTGCCGAGGCCTGGGTCGATGAACATCACACTTTGCCCTCGCCACATCCACGCTTGCCGCTGACCAAATATTTTTTCTTTCCCGGCTTTACCGCGGCGACTGGCGGCGTCCTGATTGAAGATGGTTTGACCGCTGCGCGTGAGGCGATGCAGGCGGATGCCGTCGCGGTGCAGGCATTCCGCCGTGCCTTGGGTTGCGACGCTGACGATGACGGGCGTCTGTGGGTGTCACTGTTCTGTTACGAGAACGCGGCGTTACCGGCGCTGGTCTCAGCTTGGGCGGATGACGCGCGCGGCGTGCATTGCGTGGTGCCCGAAGGCTATGCTTTGGCGCAGCTCGAAAAAATATTGGCGCGGTCGGTGCCCGTGGGGACCCGTGTTGAGCATCGCCATTTGACGCTACATGCGGTGCATTTTCTTGACCCGGATCAGTATGATCGTCTGTTGTGGTCGTGCGATATGAATTTTGTGCGCGGTGAAGAGTCTTTTGTACGCGCACAGCTGGCGGCGCGTCCACTGATCTGGCAGGCCTATCCGCAAGAGGCTGCGACGCATCTCGACAAAGCGCTGGCGTTTCGACAGCGCTATAGCGCTGCGCTGGGTGAAGCTGAGGCGCAGGCTTATGCCGCTTTGTTTGATGCGTGGAACCGTCAGGACCCCGCCTGCGCTGCAGCCTGGCCGCGCTTTGCCGCCTGTCTCGATTCCATTCGCGCCAATGCGGCGGCGTGGTCCGGGCGCCTGCTGCAAAACGGTGACCTTGCGCTGAATCTGGATAAGTTCTGCGAAGATCGGCTAGAATAACGCGCTTTTCCGCCAATCAATCAGGGCAGAACATGAAAATTGCACAAGAAATCAGGGCCGGCAACGTCATTATGCTGGGCAAGGAACCGATGGTTGTACAGAAGGCCGAGTTTTCAAAATCCGGCCGTAATGCATCGGTAGTGAAAATGAAGATGCGGAATCTTTTGACCGATGCGCCGAGCGAGGGTGTTTATCGCGCCGACGAAAAATTCGACGTCGTCAATCTGGATCGCAAGGAAGTCACGTTCTCGTACTTCGCCGATCCGATGTATGTGTTCATGGACGAAGAATACAACCAGCATGAAGTCGAGAAGGACAGCATGGGTGACGCGCTGAACTATCTCGAGGAAGGCATGGCCTGCGAGGTCGTCTTCTACAACGAGAAGCCAATCTCGGTGGATATTCCGCAGTCGCTCGAGCGTGATATTGAATACACCGAACCGGCGGTTCGCGGTGATACCTCCGGCAAGGTGCTGAAGCCGGCCAAACTGAAAACCGGTTTTATTGTCAACGTGCCGTTGTTCTGTTCAACCGGTGACAAGATCGAAATCGATACGCGGACCGGCGAATACCGTCGTCGCGTTTAGGCCTGACCGTTACAGATTCGTTTGGTTGTCCAGTCAAACGCCACCCGAGGGTGGCGTTTTTCTTGGGCAGTCCTCTGCAGAGTAGTCCGGGTGATAAAAGTGCCGCCGCGCCGGAGGTGGTTATTGAAAGGAATTCAACATGAGCAATCCGATACGCGTACTGGTTCCAGACGGTATTAATTACCGCTTCGCCACCAAGGTCGAGGCGATGGCCGAAGGTAAACCGTTCAAGATCATCGTGCCGACAGCGCCCGATGAAGCCGGGATCATCGCGGTCGCCGGCGAGGCGGATGCGATACTCGCTTACAAGGCACCGGTTAGCCGTGCGGTGATCGAAGCCGCACCGGGTGCGCGTCTGATTCAAAAGTTCGGACTCGATTGCAAGGACATCGACCTTGTGGCAGCGCACGAAAAAGGGCTGCCGGTTTTTACGCGCTCGCTGATACGTAACGCCACCGTTGCTGATCATGCGATGGCCTTGATGCTGGCCTGTGCACGCCGCCTGCTCGAATGCCATCGCGTCGTTGCCGAGGCGCGTTATCTGCAGCACGGGTATGTGCCCAAATCGACCGGCCAGCAGAATGTGCATCATGGCAACTGGATCAAGGTGGAAGGTGTTGCCGACCTGCTTGAATCGACGGTAGGCATCGTCGCCCTCGGTGATATCGGTGCGGAGATCGCGCGTCGCGTGCGCCCGTTTGGTCCGCGTATTGTCTATCACCAGCGGCGGCGTCATAGCGAACAGGTTGAAAAGTCACTCGGCGTGCATTACATGGGGCTCGATGAACTGATCGAGACCGTTGATTACCTGATCCTGGTGGTGCCGCAAACCGCGCAGACCGAAAACATGCTGAGTCGCGAGCGTATTGCGCGCATGAAGCCGGGCGCTTGTGTGATCAACGTCGGGCGTGGCGGTTTGATCGATGAGGAGGCGTTGTGTGAAGCGCTGCGCGACAATCGTCTGGCCGCCGCCGGACTCGATGTGTTTCGCATGGAGCCGGTGCCGGAGTCCAATCCCTTGCTGCAGTTGCCGAACGTCGTGCTCTCGCCGCATATGGCGGGTGGCTCGTCGGAGCGTTACTGGAAGGTCGACGTTGCCGGTGTGCTGGAAAATATCCGGCGGCACATTGCGGGCGAGGGGGCGGACGGCTTGTTGCAAGACTAAACCGCAGCACAGCACGGGGAGGGGCGTATGGCTGTCATTTTGGGCGCTGGCGAGCATCGTTACGAGGTGATCGAAGACTGGGCGAAACTGCCCGATGGCTGGGAGTTTCGTGACGTTGCCGCGGTCGGCACCGACAGCCGGGATCAGGTCTACGTTTTTAACCGTGGCGCGCATCCGATGATCGTGTTTGATCGCGATGGCAACTTTCTGCGCTCCTGGGGTGAGGGTGAATATCCGCGTCCACACGGCCTGCATATTGACGTCGATGACACGCTGTATCTGACCGACGACGGTGGGCATATGGTGCGCAAATGCACTACCGGGGGCCGTGTGTTGCTGGAGCTCGGCACGCCGGGGACGCCGGCACCCTATATGAGTGGTCTGCCGTTTCATCGTTGCACGCATACCGCCCTCTCGCCGCGCGGCGACATTTATGTCACCGACGGCTACGGTAATGCGCGCGTGCACAAATATTCGCCCGACGGAAAGTTATTGCTGTCGTGGGGCGCGCCCGGTACCGAGCCGGGCCAATTCAATGTGGTGCACAACATCGTCACTGATGCCGAGGGCTGGGTGTATGTGGCCGATCGTGAAAATCACCGCGTGCAGGTGTTTGATGGTAACGGTCGCTATGAAACGCAATGGAATAATCTGCACCGTCCCTGCGGCTTGTGCCGCTGTGGTGTGGGACAGTCGCAGTTCCTGATCGGCGAACTCGGGCCGCCGCTGAAAGTCAATCGCATGGCGCCCAACCTCGGCCCGCGGTTGAGTATCGTCGACCGGCAGGGGGCGCTGCTGGCCCGTCTGGGTGGCGAGAGCGGGCCGGGGCTGGAGGCGGGTAAATTTATCGCGCCGCATGGCGTGGCGGTTGATACGCGCGGCGATATTTATGTCGGCGAGGTCAGCTATACCGACTGGCCTACCAGTCATCCCGACGTGCCGCTGCCGAACCGGCTGCGCTCACTACAGAAACTGAAAAAAATATAGGCGCCGCCGCACTCGTCGTGCAGCGGCGCCTGTCGGGCTTTTTACAATCCGGCTTGTGTGACGAACTTCGCGACCAGATACGGCTCGGTCGCATCGGCGCCACCCTCGGAACCGTAGCCTGAATCCTTGACGCCGCCAAAGGGTACTTCCGGCAGTGCAAAGCCGAGGTGATTGATGGTCACCATGCCGGTTTCGATCTGCGCGCCTATTGCGTTGGCGGTCTTCGCCGATTTGGTCCACGCATAGGCGGCCAGCCCGTAGGGCAGGCGGTTGGCTTCCTGCACCGCATCGTCAAAGGTCTTAAACGGATTGATGATGGCGAGCGGACCGAAAGGCTCGGTGTTCATCGCCATCGCCGTGTTTGACAATTCTGTGACGACGGTTGGTTCGAAGAAGTTACCCTTCTCGCCAATCGGGTAGCCGCCGGTGCGCAGCGTGCCGCCGTGTTTTTTCGCGTCCTCAACGTTGGCTACCATGGCGGCCTGACGCCGCGGGTTGGCGAGTGTCGCCATGCGCGTGTCCGGATCAAAGCCGTCGCCGACCTTCAGCGTTTTGGTATGCGTGACAAACTGTTCGACGAACCGGTTGTAGACGCCTTCCTGCACCAGAAAGCGTGTTGGTGAGACACAGACCTGTCCGGCATTGCGAAATTTTGCAAAGGCCATCGCCTTGGCGGCGGCATCGACATCTGCGTCGTCGAAGACGATCACCGGGGCGTGGCCGCCGAGTTCCATGGTGACGCGCTTCATGTGCGCACCGGCCATGGCGGCCAGCTGTTTGCCCACCGGTGTTGAGCCGGTAAAGGTGATTTTGCGGATCACCGGATGCGGGATCAGATAGCCGGAAATTTCCGCCGGGCTGCCGTAGATCAGGTTAATCACCCCGGCCGGCACACCGGCGTCGGCGAAGCAGCGCACCAGTTCGGCTGGCGAGGCGGGGGTTTCTTCCGGCGCCTTGAGGATCACCGAGCAGCCGGTAGCCAGCGCCGCTGAGAGTTTGCGTACTGCTTGATTGATGGGGAAGTTCCAGGGCGTGAAGGCTGCCACCGGCCCGACCGGTTCCTTGACCACCAGTTGGTAGACGCCTTCGGTGCGTGCCGGAATGACCCGGCCATAGGCGCGGCGGCCTTCCTCGGCAAACCAGTCGATGATATCGGCGCCCGCCATGGTTTCCATGCGTGCTTCGACGATCGGTTTGCCCTGTTCGAAGGTCATGCAGGTGGCCACGGTTTCAACGCGTTCACGAAACAGATCGGCGGCCTTGCGCATGATCTTGCAACGGTCGAAGGCGGAGACTTTGCGCCACGCCTTGAAACCCTTGTCTGCGGCCTCGAGGGCGCGGTCGAGATCGGCCTTTTCTGCGTAGGCGACGGTACCGATTTGTTGGTGATTGGCGGGATTGACGACCGGCAGGGTGCGGCCTGAAGCAGCCGGGCACCAATGCCCGTCAATGTAGAGCAGCGTGTTGGGGTACATGGGCAACCTGTTTTCAAGTTAAGAAAGTCAAAACCAGGCCGTTATTCTAACGGTAATGCAGGCGTGCACGGCAGGCGGCGGTGTTTTGGCGCTAAACGTGCCGACTGATTTTTTGGAAAATCGCTGCGCGACCCTGAGTTTGAATGGATAATCGAGACTCTGGTCTACTCTAGCCTGGTACGCGCGATTAATGGGGTGCAAGGGTGTCTGAAGAACGTTTGGATGAGCCGCGGTCGTCGACTGTAGGGGGCGCACCCGTCGGGTATACCGGGTTGTCGCCCCTTTTGTACGACCCCTCTCATCCCTTGCGGATTCTGGTTGCTGACGATACTGAGTCCAGCCAGCTGGTGATCGGCAAGCTGCTCGAACGGCTCGGGCATACGGTCAGGCTAGCCAGCAATGGCGAGGAAGCGGTGCGGCTTTTTGAGAGCGAGCCGTTTGATCTCGTCATGATGGATATCGAAATGCCGGTGATGAACGGCTTTCGTGCGGCGGAGGTCATTCGTTCCCTCAACGAGAGCGGCAAGGTAGTGCCGATTGTGGCCGTCAGCGCCTTCGGTCAACTCAATGACCAGAGTCAGGTCTACGCGCACGGCATGAACGATTTCCTCGAAAAGCCGCTGCGTGTCGATGATGTGAAGCGCATCATCAGCGAGAACCGCCGGCTCGATTTGCTGGTGACGGAGAAAGAGCACCGCTTTGAAGCGCTGCTGGCGGCGGTTCCGGTTGGCGTATTCGAAGCGGATCGTGCCGGCAAAATCCACTTTACGAATGCGCGCTGGACGGAAATCACGGGGCTCGCCCAAGCGCGCGCTTTGGGCGATGGCTGGCTGGAAGGCGTGCATCCGGATGACCGCGAGCGGGCGGCGGCAGATTGGCGGCGCAGCGTCAGCGCGGGTACGCCGTTCAATCTCGAGTTCCGCTTCCTGAGGGCGGATGCCAGTGTTGTCTGGGTCCTCGGGCAGTCGGTGCCATTTCTGACCGCCAACGGTGAAGTCGCCGGACAAATCGGCGCCATTACCGACATTTCACGCAGCAAGCTGATCGAGGCCGAGCATGCCTCACTTGAGGCGCAGGTGCGCGAGGCGCAAAAAATGACGGCGATCGGCACGCTGGCCGGTGGCATTGCACATGATTTCAACAATATCATTGCGACCATTCTCGGCAATGCCGAGTTGGTGCGCCAGGATGTCGAGGGCAATACCGCGGCATTGGTGAGCGTCGAGGAAATCCGCAAGGCGGGCGTCCGTGGCCGTGATCTGGTGCGCCAGATACTGTCTTTCAGCCGGCGCGAGGCGATTGAACGTGTGGTAGTGGATTTGGCGCCAGTGGTGCAAGAGACCGCGCGCCTGTTGCGTTCAACCTTGCCCGCCAAGGTTAGCCTCTCCGTTCAATGTGCGCCGGACGCGCCGTGCGTGCTGGCCAATGAAGGCCAGATCAAACAGATATTGATCAACATTGCGACCAATGCAATGCAGGCGATGCGTGGTCGCGATGGTCTGATTGAAATTGGACTGGGGCAGGTGACCGTCAGTGCCGAGCTTTCCAACCTTGCCGGTAAATCGGGCTTGAAGCAGGGGCAGCAGGCGCTTTGCATGACCATCAGCGACAATGGGCCCGGCATGGATGCCGCCGTTCTTGCGCGTATCTTCGATCCTTTTTTTACGACCAAGCCGGTTGGCGAGGGGACCGGCCTGGGGATGTCGGTGGTGCACGGCATCATACTGAGTCACGATGGCGCGATCACCGTGCAGAGTCTTCCCGGGCTCGGCGCAACCTTTACTATTTATCTGCCGGCCGTCGCGCCCGTTGTTGTCGATGGCGGCGCGGTATTGAAACCGGCGGCTGGTTTACCTGCGGTCGAGAGCGGTGGTGGACTGCGTGTGTTGTATCTGGATGATGACGAGGCGCTGGTCTTGCTGATGCGTCGTTATCTCGAGCGTCTGGGTTATGTGATGACCACCTTCACCGTTCAGGACGAGGCATTGCAGGCGTTGCGGGCCGACCCGCTGGGCTTCGATCTGGTGCTGACCGATTTCAATATGCCGGGCTTGTCCGGTATTGATGTTGCGCGTGAGGTGCGCAGCTTGCGTGCCGATCTGCCGGTCGTCATGATTTCCGGCTTTATTGACGAGGATTTGAAGGCCCAGGCGCTCGACGTCGGTGTGCGCGAATTGATCCGCAAGGAAGACAGTGTGGAAAAATTGTGCGACCTGGTGTCACTGTGTGCCGTTGCCATGAGGACGTCCTGAAACGGATGTTGAGCGGACGCTGAGTGGCGGCTAAGCGGTCTGCATTGCTCGCGTAATAGCGGGGCCTTAGGCAGCGGTTGTATGTCTTGCGGCTATCAGAGGCAGGTTATAGGGTTGGCAGTTGTTGTTACTTGTGTAGTTATCGTCTTTGAATCCTCATATGCAAATCCAGCTCAATACGATTGATCATTCCTTGCTCGCCGAACTCGTCGAGTTGATCGGCATCGAGAACCTCGGTGATGCCGTAAAAGTGTTCGTGCGGGATGTCAGCAAGATTACTGAAACGATGGCTGCGGCAGCCAGCAGCGGAGACGCCGACGAAGTGCGTCGGCAGGCCCATCGTATGCGCGGACTCGGCATGCAGTTCGGTGCGCTGGGACTCGCGCAAATCGCCGGCGAGCTTGAGCGCGATACATCCAGTCTGGTCTTGCAGTCGGCACGGGGGCTGATCGACTGTGCGCCCGAGGCCGTTGCTGCGATGTGTCGGGCGGCTGACCACCTCGTTGCGCCCGCTTGAACGGGTAGCTGCGCACTTAATTACTCAACTGGTGATGGTGTGCCGCAGGTTCAAAACCCGCGATACCGAACCGATGCCGCAGTGATCACTTTTCGGTAGAAAAATCGAGACTAGTGGTTTTTTGCTGGCCAAGTTGGTGCTTCTGCAGCAGCTGGTTAATGTCTCTGGCGCGGATCGGTTTGGAGAGAAAATCGGTGATACCGCTCTCGGCAGCAAGCACCCGGTCGGAATTCTGCGTAAAGGCAGTCAATGCAAAAATCGGCACCTTGCTACCAGCGATCCCTGATGCGCGAATCGTGCGCGCCGC
>CAIWNB010000015.1 GCA_903913965.1 uncultured beta proteobacterium | reverse complement strand
CACCGGTAAAACCGAGCTCGCGAATGCGGCGGATAAAAACGTTGGGCAGCGCCGCACCTTTGGTCGAGGCACCGACAACGGCAACGGTCTTCGGTTTGAATAAGGGGTTGAAGCGTTCGACGATGGTATTCATGCGAGCACAAACCTCGCGTCAACAGCCACCGCACCATCGGCGGAAACGATAAGCGGATTAATATCAGCCTCCGTGAAATCATCGGCGTGCTGCATGAGCAAGCCGTTGTCGCCACCAACCTTCAGCAGCACATCGATAATGGCCTCGCGCGAAGCGCGCACGCGACCACGCGCGCCGTCGAGCAAGGCCACGCCCTTCAATTCATCGAGCATCTCGACCGCATCAAGGCGCGTGATCGGACAAATGCGAAAAGCCACATCGGCCAGGATCTCGACGAAGATGCCACCCAAACCCACCATCACCAGCGGGCCGAAGTTTGGATCGCGTACCGCGCCGACCACCACCTCCTGCCCGGCCGGCGCCATTTCCTCGATCAACCAGCCGTCGACCTGCGCCGCCTTGATCTGCGGGGCGGCGGCCATCACCGTGATCGCCTCGATCAGTTCGCCAGCGTTCTTAAGACCAATCTTCACGCCACCGGCATCGCTCTTATGCAAAATTTCCGGCGACATCACTTTTAAGGCAAACGGCGCCTGCATGCCGACAATGGCGGTGGCCACGTCAGCCGTTGTTTTTGCAATCACCGACTTCGGCACCGTCACACCAAAACTTGCCAGCAACTGTTTGCCGGCGATTTCATCCAGCGCGGTACGGCGTTCTTTTTTCGCTGCGGCAATGAGAGCTTGTGGATTCATCAGGTGGTTTTCTTTTTGGTCATGACTTCGGGGATCAGGCCGGTGTGTACCGCACCGTCGCGGAATTGCTCGGAGCGCAGGATGGTCAGGACAGCCGGGATATTGTTCTTGAGCCCCTGAATATCAAAGGCCGTCAGCGCTTCGATCAAACGATCAATCGCCGCTTCGCGTGTTGCTGCGTGCACGATTACCTTGGCCAGCATCGGGTCATAAAACGGCGTGACGTCGCGACCTTCGGCATAGCCGGTGTCAACGCGTATGGTCGGGTCCTGCGGCGGGCGGAACACCGTTAACTTGCCAGGCGAAGGAAAAAAATTCTTCGGGTCTTCGGCATAGACGCGAGCCTGGATAGCGTGGCCCTTGATTTCAATTTTCGCCGGCAGAATGTCGGCAAGCTTGTCGCCCGCCGCGCTACGAATCTGCGCCTGCACCAGATCAACGCCGGTGATTGCTTCGGTGACGCCGTGCTCGACCTGCAGACGCGTGTTCATTTCGAGAAAGTTAAACGAGCCGTCGGCACCGCGCAGCATCTCGACGGTGCCGATGTTGTCATAGCCCATGTTCTTCACCATCGCCGTGACCTGTGTGGCGATCGCCTCGATCTCGCTGCGCGGGATAGCCGGTGCGGTGGCCTCCTCGATGACTTTTTGATTGCGCCGCTGCACCGAGCAATCACGTTCGAACAAATGCACGGCGCTGCCATGCTGATCGCCGAGCACCTGAAACTCGATATGGCGCGGCTTTTCAAGCAAGCGTTCGAGATACACCTCGGCATTGCCGAAGCCGCGGCTCGCCATCGATTGCGAACGCTCGACTACCGCCAGCAATTCCGATTCGTCTTTCGCCGGCAGCATGCCGATGCCACCACCGCCACCGGCCGGTTTCACCAGCACCGGATAACCAATACTGCGTGCGGCGGCCAGGATACGCGCGGGTTCGGCCGGCAAGACGTCGGTGCCCTTGGTCATTGGCATGCCGTGTTCGGCGGCAATATCGCGGGCACGCGTCTTGTGGCCCATCGCCTCGATCCACCGCGGCGATGGGCCGATAAATTTGACACCGGCATCGGTGACGCGTTGCGCAAAACCGGCGTTCTCGGAGAGAAAGCCATAGCCGGGATGCAAGCCATCGGCGTTGGCTTTTTTCAACAAGGCGAGCAGCGTGTCCTGATTCAGATAACTGTCGGCGGCCGGTGACGCGCCAATCGCATAGGTTTCACTGGCCATCTCGAGATAAGGCGCGCCGTAGTCCGCTTCGGAATACACCGCCACCGATTTGATGCCCATGGCGTAGAGCGCGCGTAGCACGCGCGCGGCAACCGCACCGCGATTGGCAACAACAACTTTGCTAAACATTAAAAACCTTTCACCACAGAAGGCACAGAGGGCACCGGGAAAAATAAAAGCCGTTGCTGATCAACAGGAAAATCATTGATGCCGATTTTCTCCGAGCGGGCTTGATGATCCCTGTGCAACACTATTAGTAACTGGTCGGCCAGGTGCGCATAAGATGCTGCCCAACGCCCTTGGTCATGCGCAATTGATACACCTCAAGCATGCGGATCAGGTAATCACGCGTTTCTTGCGGCCTGATCACCGCCTGCGCGCCATAGACCGCGGCCAGTCCCCAGACATCGGAACCCTGCTCGATATCGGCAAGCCGCGCTTCGAAATCAGGGTCGCCCGGCTTCACGCCGTGCACGATGGTAGTGGCGAACTCAGGACTCATGAAACTGATTTCCGCGCTCGGCCAGGCGGAGATGTCATCGGTATGGCGACCGCCGCCCATGCACACATACGCGCGACCATAGCTCTTGCGCAGAATCACCGACAAACGCGGCACGGTGAGCAGCGTCATCGCATTCATGAAGTTCATGATCTTGCCCGGGGCACCGGCTTTTTCTGCCTCGGTGCCGATCTGGAATCCCGGCGTATCGACCAGCAGCACGATGGGGATGTTGAATGAATCGCACATCACCAGAAAATCCACGATCTTGCGACAGGCATCAGCATCCAGCGCGCCGCCGCGATGCAAGGGGTTGTTGGCGACAATGCCGACGCTTTTGCCGTTCATGCGCGACAAGGCCACCACCGCGCTTTTACCAAAGCGCGGCTTCAATTCGAACATCGAATCCTTGTCGACCATGCACTTGATGACTTTGCGTATGTCGTAGACCTGGGTGCGCTTTTCCGGCACCAGCGAGAGAATATCCGCCATCTCCGCGCCAGAACCTTCGGGCACCGCTGCCACCGGCGGCGTTTCATTGTGGTGACTGGGCATATAGGACAGAAAGCGTTTGATCGCCGCAAACATTTCTTCTTCGGTGTCGACGACCTGGTCGACCAGCCCGGTGGTTTCGGCATGCAAGCGCCAGCCGCCGAGTTCATCGAGATTCACTTTTTCACCGAGCGCCATTTCAATCAGGCGCGGGCTCGACACCGCCATCGTCGCACCCTTGTGCATGACGGCGAAATCGGACAGACAGGCAAACCATGCGGATGACCCGAACGACGGGCCGACGATGCCGGCGGCCATTGGCGCCTCTCGCGTACGGCGGAACTGTGTATTGTCGTTACCGAGCAACTGGCCCATGCCGCGTGCGCCCATTGCATCAGGCAAACGGGCGCCAGTAGATTCACCAATGATGACGAAGGGCATGCCGCGCTCGGTGGCAGTGCGCTTCATGTGGCCGACCTTCTTGCCGTTGGTGGCGCTGGTGGAAGCGCCCTTCACGGTAAAGTCATTAACCACCACGGCGACATCGCGCCCGCCGATTTTG
>CAIWNB010000014.1 GCA_903913965.1 uncultured beta proteobacterium | reverse complement strand
GGCAAGGTGGTGATCGCCACACCAGCCGTCACCGGCAAGGTGATGACCACCGGCATCATCACCACCTTTCGTCAGCGCTTTCCGCAAGCCTCGCTCGAAATCATCGAGGGCAAGAGCCGCTTCATCACCGAGCTGTTGCTGAGCGGGCGCATCGACATCGCCATTCTCTACGACCCGCCGGCCTCGCCACTGCTCGAAATCACGCCACTGATGAGTCACGAGCTATCGCTGTTTTCACTCGCCGGCAAGACGCTGGCGCCCAAGGGCAAACCCGTGCAATTCCGCGACCTTGGTAAATATCCGTTGATCCTGCCCGGACATCCGCACAGCATCCGCACGCTGGTGGAAACCGAGGCGGCCAAGGCCGGCGTACAGTTAAACATCGTGCTCGAAGTCGACGGCGCGTCGTTCATCCTTGAACTCGTCCAGCTCGGCCACGGCTACACCCTGCTGCCAGACTTCTCGCTCAAACGCAGCAGCTTCGCGAAAACCCTGCAACTCAATGAGATCGTCGCGCCGCGCCTGAAGCGCTCGCTGAAAGTGGCGGTCTCGACACAACGACCGGTGACGCGCATCACGCGCGAAACGGTCAAACTCATACGACAATATCTGGGCCCGGGTTCGGAGTTCGGGAAACGCTAAAACATTTGTAAACGGATGATTGCAGATGCACTGCAAAATGGAATTCCTTATTTCCGCAAAGACAGCGATTCCGCCTGCTCGTAGGGTGCGCATTGCGCACGCGTTATGGCAACGGATGATGTGCAGTACGCACCCTGGCATTTGCCGCATGCAATCCATCGCAACCATGGCCCTGGTTTGTGCAGGCCTGACTGCCGCCCAGGCCGCCGATGCGCCCTACCCGAACCGTCCGATCCGTCTGATTGTGTCCGGCGTGGCCGGCAGCAGCAACTTTGCCGCGCGGCTGATCGGTAATGGTTTATCGGGCTCGCTCGGTCAACAAGTCGTGGTCGACGGCCGCGAAGGCGGTGTGCTGGCGGCAGAACTGGCCGCCCGCGCTGCGCCCGACGGCTACACAATCCATTTGAACGGCAGCGCCTTGTGGCTGCTACCCTTCATGCGCACGCGCGTGCCCTATGACGCGGTGCGCGATTTCACGCCGGTGACACTCGCCGTCGCGACTCCCAACGTGCTGGTGGTGCATCCGGCGGTGACGGTGAAATCAGTACGCGATTTGATCGCGCTCGCCAAGACCAAACCGGGCGATCTCAACTATGCCAGCGGTAACGCCGGCACCTCCAATCATCTGGCCGCGGAGTTATTCAAATCGATGGCCGGCGTCAATATCACGCGCATACCCTACAAAGGCGGTGCCCCGGCCATCAGCGATCTGGTCGGTGGCCAGGTCCATTTGATGTTCGGCGCTTCGCTGGCGGTGGCGCAACATGTGCAATCGGGGCGCTTGCGTGCGCTCGCAGTGACCAGCGCCAAACCTTCCGCGCTCGCCCCCGGATTACCCACAGTGGCCGAGGCCGGCCTGCCCGGCTACGCCTCGGTGGCGATCTTCGGTGTATTGGCGCCGGCGAAAACACCCACCGCATTGGTCGAGCGTCTGAATCGCGAAATCGTCAAAGTCTTGCAGCAACCGGAAGTGAAAGAGCGTTTATTCACTGCCGGCTCTGAAGTGGTGGCAAGCAGCGCCGAGGCCTTTGGCGCGGCGATCAAATCTGAAATGACGACGCTGGGCAAACTGATCAAAGACTCGGGGATACGCGATGAATAAACGGCTTGCATGCTTGCTGGCTCTTTGCAGCGCGGGCTTACCAGCGCTGGCACAACCCTACCCCGTCAAACCCGTACGCCTGATCGTGCCCCAACCGCCCGGTGGCGGGGCAGATATCGTTGCACGCTTGATCGGACAAAAACTGGCTGAAGGACTCAATCAGCAAGTGGTGGTCGACAATCGCTCTGGTGCTGGCGGCATCGTCGGCACCGAGCTCGTAGCGCGCGCCCAGCCTGACGGCTATACGCTGTTGATCGGCATCACCGGCAGCCTCACCATCACGCCCAATCTGCACAAAAACCTGCCCTATCGTCCCGTCGAGGATTTCGAGCCGATCAGCCTTGCGGTGGTCAGCCCCTTTCTGCTGGCGGTGCACGCCTCGGTGAACGCCAACAACGTGGCCGAACTCATCACGCTGGCCAAATCAAAAGCCGGCCCGCTCAACTACAGCACACCGGGCAACGGCTCGCTCGCACATTTGTCGATGGAATGGTTCCGCAGCGTCACCGGCACACAGTTCACGCATGTGCCGTACAAAGGCTCCGCCGCCTTCGGCGCGGTAGTCGCCGGCGAAGTGCCCGTCACCCTGGTTAGCGTGGTGAGCGGCATGCCGCAGATCAAAAGCGGTCGCGTCAAAGCGCTCGCCATCACCAGCAAGACGCGTTCGCGCGCCATGCCAGACTTGCCGACGGTGGCCGAATCGGGCGTGCCGGGCTTTGAAGCGACCAACTGGTTCGGTGTACTCGCACCACGCGGCACGCCGCAGCCGATCATTCAAAAGATACACGGCTTGATGGCGAGTTCGGCGCGCAGTAACGAGGTGAAAGAACGCCTGCTGCGCGACGGTGCTGATGCGGTAGGCGGCACACCGCAGGAATTCGCGCAGCT
>CAIWNB010000013.1 GCA_903913965.1 uncultured beta proteobacterium | reverse complement strand
TCGGTGCAATCGGGCCGGGGGCGCCGCTATTTCACGGCTATCAGGACAACACCGAGTTCGCGAAAAGTCTGCAGCGTTTGCTGGGGGATCGTTGAGACTATCGGGATAGAACAACCGTTGACGCCGTGGAAGGTGCAGGCGTTTTTTCCGGCTTGCGCGAAATGGTGATGGTAACCGCCCGGCGCAATGTGACAGCGGGGTGGCTCCACGGGGTTAGCCGAGGGCACCCCGTTTCTTCAAGGGGAAGAAACGTGGTGCCTCAATGCTCAAGCTGCAGTGGCTGCCTTGACGTTTTTCGGCAGCACCAAGTAGTCGCTGTTCAAGCCGGCGATATCGGGGCAACCAATCAGCGCCATGACGCGGTCGATTTCTTCACGGAAGATATTGATCGCACGCGTTGCACCGGCTTCGCCGCCTGCGCCGACACCGTAGAGGGTGGAACGGCCGACGTAGACCATGTCTGCGCCAAGGGCGAGCGCCTTGACGACGTCGCTGCCACGACGAAAGCCGCTGTCGACGATGACGGGTATGCGGCCGCCGAGCGCCTGCAATATATCCGGCAGCACCTCGATCGGCGCCATCGTTACATCGAGATTACGACCGCCGTGGTTAGAGACAACCACCGCATCGGCACCGCAATCGGCGGCCAGCACTGCATCCTGCGGATGCAGGATGCCTTTGACGATGAGTTTACGCGGCCACATCTGTCGCAGTTGCCGCAGGTCGTCCCAGCTCAGCGAATCGGTGCGCAGGCTGGCGCGGCCCATCGGCAGGCCGGTGATCTTGCTCTTGATCGCACTTGGATAATTTTCATAACGCGGCATGCCGGTGGTCATGATGTAGCGCGCCAGCACGCCGAACATCCAGCGCGGATGTTTGAGCACGTCCCAGATATTGCGACGTGTGTATTGGAAGGGCATGGTGAAGCCATTGCGCATGTTGTATTCACGATTACCGGCGGCTGCACCGTCGACCGTCACCACCAGCGCTTCATAGCCGGCGTTCTTCGCGCGTTCAACCAGTTGGTGCGAAAGCGAACGATCCGGCCACATATAGAGTTGGAACCAGAGTCGCGCACCGGGTACGGCCTCGGCGACTTTTTCCATCGAGGTTTGTGAGCCGGTGGCCAGCGTGAAGGGAATGCCGGCGGCGGCGGCGGCGCGTGCCAGGGCGATTTCACCCTGGTACCACAGCAGGCCGGCGGTGCCGGTCGGCGCGATGCCGATCGGCATTTTGTGCTTGTGGCCAAAGAACTCGATTTCCTGATTGCGTTTCGAGACATCAACCAGGGTGCGCGGCTTTAACTTGATGCGTTCAAAGGCCTCGCGGTTGTTACGCAGCCCGACTTCGTCTTCGGTGCCGCGGTCGACGAATTCAAAAACGCCGCGCGGCGTGCGGCTCATCGCCATGTCGCGCAGGTCGAAGATGTTGTAAGCGCCTAATGTTGGATCACTCATGATGCCAGCCTCACGTGTATGCCGTCCCAGGCGGATGTCGCCATGGCTTCGGTTAGTTGCATGCTGCGCAGGCCATCGATGCCGGAGGGCGTGACCGGCACGCCGTCGAGCAGTTGCTGGCTGAACGCCGCCACACAGGCGCCGTGCGCGTTGATGGCAGGAAATTCCTGCGTATTTGTCTTGCCGTCGCCATCCACCACTTCGAGTACGCCACCAGCGCGGCTGCGGGTGAGTCCGCGCCCGGTGATGCGGCCCTTGGTGCCGTGGATAACGAAATCATTATAGGGCAGCGGTGATTTTTCGTTGACGTTGATCTGCGCAACCGCACCGTTGGTGAAGCGCAGCGTCGACATATTGGTTTGTTCCATGACATTGCGCGGCGTATCGAAGATCGATGACACCAGTTCGACCTCGCTCGACATGATGTAGCGCAGGATGTCGTAGACGTGCACGCCGATGCTCATGGTGGTACCCAGGCCCGACATTAACGGATCAACGCGCCAGCTTGAGAGCGTGCCGCCGGGGCGGTTGCCCGGACTCGCTTCGAGTTCGATCACGGTGACCTCACCGATCGCACCGCTCTCGACGATACGTTTGGTTTCGATAAAGCAGGGCATCGAGCGGTTGTGAAAGTTCATGCCGAGCTGCACGCCGGCCTTTTCGCAGGCGGCGACCATGCGTTCGGCATCGGCCACCGAGGTGGCCATCGGTTTGTCGCAAAAAATATGTTTGCCGGCGCGTGCGGCGGCGAGCACTTCTTCGCAGTGCAGCGAGTTAGGTGTATGGATTGCCACCACCTGTACGTCCGGGTTGGCCAGCATGTCGGCGTAATTGGTATACGCATGCTGGGCGCCGAATTTCCTGGCGAAGGCGTCGGCACGCGATTGCTCGCGGCTGACGACAGCGACCAGTTTGTTGCCTTTAAAGGCGTTGATGCCGGGCAGTATGCGGTCGTCTGCAATTTTGCCGGTCCCGATAAGTCCCCAACCTAGAGTTTTTGTAGTCATAGTCCTGTCTGTATTAGTCAGTGCAGAGGCTGTAATGAGTTCACTGGAGCAACGTCGGATGCTTGCGCTTTTGTGATGCCGGGATTTTGTTCGTTTTTTTATGCCACTCGCCGGCGCTTCGCGCTAGTGCAGTTTATCGCGATCCCGGTACGATCACCTGAATGTGATCGCGGCTGACATTCAGAAATGGTGCGGTGAAGACCTGGCGTCCGCCGGTTTCCCAGACTTCAGCGTCGGTCAGCGCGATGAAGCCCTTGGCTTCGATGAAATAATCCGTGACGCGCGCGCCTGAGATCATGTCAATCGAGCCTTTGATGCGGTAATTCGCGGTCAGTATGGTGACCTTGGTTTTGCTGTCATCAGCCATGGTGTTCCTCCCGTTGCCTGGCGCCCCCGACACGAATCGAACGTGTGACCCCCTTCTTAGGAGGAAGGTGCTCTATCCACTGAGCTACGGGGGCGCGAGGCTGCATTTTACTGCAATGCGCGCTGCCGTCCTCACTGCAGGTCGATTAGATTAGTTGAGCTGGCAGGCGCCCGCACCGTTGGGGTTGCCGCACGATCCACAGCCGGCAGGTGCTTCGGCGTAAGCGGGCACGCTGCCGCTGGAGAGCGCGGCAAAGGTCGACATTTTTTTAGTCAATTCGCCACTCTGACAGGCGGGGCAGGCGGGGACGGGATCGGACTGCCGTACGAGTTTTTCGAATTCCTTACCGCAGGTTCTGCATGCGTATTCGAAGATGGGCATGAGGTTTTCTCCTGGATTGGTCTGCGTTGCGTGCGTCGTGCGCGATGCCATTTTTAAACCGCGTAGCAGTGAAGATTTTACCGTAAAATGCGCGCTCTCCATCGAAGCCTCCCGCCACCCGTCGCATGATATTTTGGCTTTCAATCGCTGTTGTTTTATGTGTGGTGCTACTGCTCTGGCGCGTGGTTGCCGCGGGCAAGGCGGCGCTGCCTGTGGTTGGTCAGCTGTTGCCCGAATTCAGTCTGCCTGATCAGTACGGCGCAGTGCGTACGGCGGCAGAATTTCACGGCCGCTGGCTGGTTCTGTATTTTTATCCCCGCGACAACACGCCGGGCTGCACCCGGCAGGCAAGCTGCTTTCGCGATGATATGCAGGAATTTGTCGCCGCTGGTGCGGTGGTCTGTGGCATCAGCGTCGATAACAGTGAAAAGCACGCGGCGTTCGCGCGTGAATACAAGCTGCCCTACGCGCTGTTGGCCGATGGCGAGGGTGCGCTGGCGCGGCGTTGCGGCTCGCTGCTGAACCTGGGATTTATCCGCTTCGCGCGCCGCAACACTTTTCTGGTTGATCCGCAAGGGCGGATTGCGAAAGTCTATGTCGGTGTCAATCCGGCGCGCAACGCGCGCGAGGTGCTGGCTGATCTGAAGGAGCTGAACCGATGATTATCGAGAGCATTGATCACATCGTGCTGACGACACGCAATCTGGATAAATGTCTCGCCTTTTATACGGGCGCCCTCGGTATGACAATCGAACGCTTTGGCGAGGGGCGCATTGCGCTACGGTTTGGCACGCAAAAAATCAATGTGCATCCGCCGGGATATGAGGCGGGTATCAAGGCACGACAGCCGACACCGGGTTCTCTGGACTTGTGTTTTCTGGCCGCCTGCACGCTCGACACAGTGATTGAACGCCTGCGCGTGCATGGCGTGCCGCTGGAACTTGAACCGTCGATACGCACCGGCGCGCGGTTTGCCCTGCGTTCGGTTTATGTGCGCGACCCTGACGACAATCTCGTTGAGATTTCGGTGCCTGCGGAGTAACACATGCCACTCGTCACTCTGGATAACGCCTGCCTGGCGTTTGGTCATGTCGCGCTGCTCGATCACGCCAGCCTGGTGCTGGAGCCGGGCGAACGCAACGGCCTGATCGGCCGCAACGGCACCGGCAAGTCGAGTCTGATCAAACTGATTGTCGGTGACATACAGCTCGACGATGGCAAGCTCTGGCGCCAACCCGGCCTTTCCTTTGCCTTTGTGCCGCAGGAACCCGATCTCGATCCGGAGTCCACTGTCTTTGATGCGGTGGCCAGTGGTTTGCATGAACAGCAGGCGCTGTTGCACGAGTTTCATGAACTCTCGCAGCGGCTGGGCGACGATCCGGCGCCGGCATTGCTCGACCGTTTGAATACGTTGCAGACGCAACTCGAGGACTGCGGCGGCTGGAATGCAAAGTCGATGGTGGATGCCACCATCGCCCGCGTCGGCTTGAATGGCGACGATCGCGTGGGCCTGCTCTCCGGCGGTATGCGCAAGCGTGTGGCACTGGCGCGCGCACTGGTGGTGGCGCCGCAGTTGCTGCTGCTCGACGAGCCGACCAACCATCTGGATATCGATGGCATTGAGTGGCTTGAGGAATTGCTGATCGGGTTCTCCGGTGCGGTGTTGTGCGTGACGCACGACCGGCGTTTTCTTGACCGCGTGACGACGCGCGTGATCGAACTTGATCGTGGCCACCTCGGCGCATTTGGCGGCAACTACGCAGAATACCGCCGGCGCAAGGAAGATTTGTTAAATGCGGAAGCGCAGGAGAATGCGCGCTTCGACAAGCTGTTGGCGCAGGAGGAAGTCTGGATACGCAAGGGCATTGAAGCGCGACGCACGCGTAACGAAGGTCGGGTGCGTCGCCTTGAACAGTTGCGGCGCGACCGCGCTGCCCGGCGTGACAGTCTGGGCCGTGTCAATTTTGATGTCGCCGCCGGCGAGCGTTCGGGGCGTCGCGTCGCCGAACTCGATCGGGTGTGCAAAGAGTTCGAAGGCAAGCGCGTGCTGGATGAGGTGTCCTGCGTGATCCAGCGCGGCGACAAGGTCGGTCTGGTCGGACCGAACGGGTGCGGCAAGACCACGCTGCTGAAACTCGTGCTCGGGCAACTCGAAGCGGATGCCGGAGAGGTCAAACGCGGCACCAAGTTGAGTGTTGCCTATTTCGACCAGTTTCGCGCCCAGCTCGACGACGCCGCCACACTCGCCTCGGTGATCAGTCCCGGTTCGGATTTCATTGAAATCGATGGAACGCGTAAACACGTCATTTCCTACTTGGGTGACTTTCTGTTTCCGCCCGAGCGTGCGCGGGCCAAGGTCGGCAGTTTGTCCGGAGGAGAGCGCAACCGCTTGTTGCTGGCGCGTTTGTTTGCGCAGCCGGCGAACGTGCTGGTGCTCGACGAGCCGACTAACGATCTCGATATTGAAACGCTTGATCTGCTCGAGGCGCTGCTGCAGGAGTATGCGGGCACCGTGCTGTTGGTCAGTCATGACCGTGCGTTTCTCGATAGTGTTGTTACGCAGATACTGGTCTTTGAGGGCGAGGGCCGGGTTTGCGAATATGCCGGCGGTTACGAAGATAATCGCGCCAGCATACGCGCACGCGCTGTGGCGCAACATGGCGCGTTGGCGGCGGCGAATGCAAAAACTGCGGCACCCGTTGTCGCGCCTGCATTACCCAAGAAAAAACTGGGGTATCAGGAAACGCGGGAACTCGCCGCGCTGCCCGATCGCATCAGCGCAATGGAAAATGAACACGCCGAATTGCAGGAGCGGCTGGCTGACCCGGCGCTGTATCGCGGCGAACCCGGGCTGATTAAGACGCTACAGACCCGGCTTGCCGGGCTGGAGGGCGACTTGGCGGCGGCTTATGTGCGCTGGGAAGCGCTTGAAGCGCGCGCGGCGCAAATGGATGCGGCGGGCTGAGTTGCGTTGCCGGCGTTTTATAATGAGCGACAAGTATTAATTACAGCAATTGAGATCCGGGAGAGGCGGTCCATGACACCGCAGGCAGAACGTTTCAGCATCATCGTCGCCGGTGACGATGATGCGATCAATCTTGCCGAAGGGGCGTTGCTGGTGGCTGCCTCTGAATATCCCGGGCTGGATGTCGGCGCCTGCCTCGAGCGCCTCGCCCGGCTCGGCGTCGATTTGTCATTGCGTTTGCGTCCCGACATCAGTGCCGCCGACAAAATCATCATGCTCAACCGTTATCTGTTTGATGAGTTGGGTTTTCGCGCTAACAGCGATGATTATTACGATCCGCGCAACAGCTTTCTCAACGATGTGCTCGAGCGCAAGCTGGGCATACCGCTGACGCTGGCAATTATTTATATGGAGATCGGCAGACATATCGGGCTGCCGTTACAGGGCGTGTCCTTTCCCGGACACTTTCTGGTGAGATGCGCCCTGCGCGAGGGCGCGGTTATTCTCGACCCTTATGCCCGCGGCGTGTCGTTGGGCGTTGATGACTTGAAGGCGCGGCTTGCCGCCATTGGGCAGGCCGCAGTGCCGTCACGTTCGGTGGTCGCGGCTATGCTGACCGCCGCAAGCAATCGTGACATGCTCGGGCGCCTCTTGCGCAATCTCAAAGCGATTTACACGCAACGCAAGGACTGGCTGAGGGCACTTGCGATCGCCGACCACATTATTTTTCTGAGTCCCGGCCATGCCGTGGAATATCGGGATCGCGGCCTTTTCTACCAGCATCTCGAATGTTTTCGTGCGGCGTTGTTCGACCTGCAGTCTTATCTCGAGATGTTACCCGGCGCCGAAGATGCGGATGCCATACGGCAGCAGATGATCGAGTTGCAGGCGGTGGCGGCCCGATTGAATTAGCTCGGCCACGCTGCGAGCCGGTTGGCTGGCGGTGCCGAATTCAGGTCGGTGGCGCGTTCAATGCCGGGACTAAAATGGCTCTCAGGGTCGAGGCCGGCGGCTATTGATGAGATGCTGGAATACCGGGCTGGTTACCCGCATGCATTTCCTAGCGCATGTCGTCCGGGTCTTTTTCCGGCGGCGGGTTGCCGTCATAGACCAGATTACGCCGGCGTTGCAGATAGGCCTCACGCTGAAACTCATAGGGGTCGAGCGCCGCTTCGTCGAGTATTTTGGTTGAATCGAGCAGGTTGGCGCGCAGGTTGACGATGAACAAACCCCAGAGCGAATTACGGGTGGGAATGTCGTTGCGCCAGAGCCAGCCTACCGGGTCGAGTTGGACATCGACAAAGAGTCCCGCGCCGTCACGAAAGGAACTCGGCCCCAACAACGGGATCTGCACATAGGGTCCGTCTGCGAGGCCCCAGCGGCCCAGCGTCTGCCCGAAGTCTTCCTTGTGTTTTTCGAGGCCGATTTCAGTGCCGACGTCGAAGAGTCCAGCCACGCCTATGGTCGAGTTGACCAGGACGCGTCCGGTGTCCGACAGACCCTCAGCAAATTTGCCCTGAAGCATATTGTTGAGCGCGGTCAGTATGTCATACAGGTTACCGACGAAATTGTTGACGCCGGTACGCATGAATTGCGGCAGTACGGATTTGTAGACGGTAGCCATCGGTTTGATCAAAGCCCGATCGAGACCGTCGTTGAATTGATAGACGGCGCGATTTATCGGCTCAAGCGGATCGCGCGGATTATTGGTGCTGGCGCAGCCCGAGAGCAAGAGCAGCAAGACCGTTATTCCGGTGAAAACGAGTTTTTGAAATGGCAGGGGCAAAGTGTGCACGCAACAAAGAGGGAGTAAGGAATTTCTCTATTA
The DNA here is from genome assembly GCA_903913965.1 of uncultured beta proteobacterium. Lineage (GTDB taxonomy): Bacteria > Pseudomonadota > Gammaproteobacteria > Burkholderiales > SG8-41 > PALSA-1004. Next base: position 1,846 of record CAIWNB010000013.1, on the reverse strand, counting down.
TAACAATGATTTCCTGCTCAGACCAATGCGGGATGTCAGGTTTTTCGCGCGGCTGATCGCAGTTCTTTGTACGCTGTCGGGTGCTAAACTTTGCCTGCAAAAATTCTGCTCTGTTCAACGGGCCTGATGAGCGTGCGTTCATCACTCTTTACGGCAGTCTTTGCGCCCAACCTGAGGACATTGTTTTCTTCAATGCGGCTGGTAATGGCTGGCGCCGGGCAGTTCGGGTTATTTCGATGAGTTTGTGAGGGGAGTGTTGGAATGAGTGGTTTGGTTATGCGTGCCGCGATGCCGGTGTTGCGCCTGTTTAGTCCGGAAACCGCGCATGGCATCGCGATTCGCGCCTTGAAACTCGGCCTTGCGGGGCACTCTGCTGCGGATTCGCCGCCCGCGTTGGCGACGCGGGTGTGGAATCTGGATTTCAAGAACCCCGTCGGTCTGGCCGCAGGCTTTGACAAGGACGCCGATGTGATGGCGCCGATGCTGGAACTGGGCTTTGGTTTTGTCGAGGCGGGTACTGTCACGCCGCTGCCGCAACCGGGCAACCCGCAACCGCGGCTGTTCCGGCTTTATGAAGACGCTGCGGTCATCAACCGTTTCGGTTTTAACAGCCAGGGCCTTGCGCCATTTGTCGAAAAGCTCAAGGCGCGTCGTCGCAACGGCATCGTTGGCGCTAATGTCGGCAAGAATAAATTGACCGAAGACGCGGCCGCCGACTATGTGAAGGGCATCGAAGCGGTCTGTCACCACGCTGATTATCTGGTGTGCAATGTTTCCTCGCCCAATACGCCGGGTCTGCGCAGCCTGCAGGCGCGCGAACAAATCGCCGCTCTGATCGGTCGTGTGCTCGAGGCGCGTGCGCGCGCGATGCCCGGCGTGCGAAACCTGCCGCCGCTGTTGGCCAAGGTGGGGCCCGATTTAACCGCACAGGAAAGACAGGACATCGCCGAAGTCGCCCTGGAGAGCGGTATCGATGGTCTGATCGTTGGTAACACGACGATCGATCGTCCGGCCAGTTTGCGCAGCGTGCACGCGCCTGAAACCGGTGGCCTGTCCGGGGCGCCCTTGAAGGCGAAAGCGCAGGCTTGTATCGCCGACATGTATCGCCTGACCGGCGGGCGCCTGCCTATCATCGGCTGCGGCGGCATCGCCACAGGTGCGGATGCGTATGCGCGGATACGCGCCGGCGCCTCGCTGGTGCAGCTGTATTCCGCGCTGGTCTACGGCGGGCCAGGACTGGTCGCGGATATCACTCGCGAGCTGGCAGCCTGCTTGCAGTCCGCTGGTTTTCGTTCGGTGGCCGATGCGGTCGGGGCGGATCATCGCTAGCGGCCTGCTGGGGGCGGCGGCCGGTAGCCTTGCGCTGTTGGCGGGTTTTTTCTTGAGTCAGCCGGTGCTGGCCGTGCAAAACGGCTTTGAAGCCATGCCGGAAGTCGATGTTTTTATCGCTCAAATGGCTGATGAAAATCAGTTTGACCGTGCCGCGCTGGCCCGACTTTTTGGCAAGGCCCGCTTGCAGAACGGCGTGTTGCAGGCGATGGCGCGTCCGTCTACCTCGAGGCCCTGGCATGAGTTTCGGGCTTCCATCGTCACGGCTACGCGTATTCGTGAGGGCGGCGATTACTGGCGTCGTCATGCTCATGCCTTGGCGCGCGCGAGTGCCGAATACGGCGTGCCCGCCGAGATTATCGTGGCGACGATCGGTATCGAGACGGTCTACGGACGCAGCCTCGGCAAGGGGCGGGTGTTCGATGCGCTGGCCACACTCGCATTTGCCTATCCGCCGCGCGCCGCGCTGTTTCGCAATGAGCTCAGCGAGCTGCTCTTGCTCTCGCGTGAGATGCAC
>CAIWNB010000012.1 GCA_903913965.1 uncultured beta proteobacterium | reverse complement strand
CGACGATAACCCGCCGGATGGCAGCAACTGGGAATTGCTCTGCACCTATTGTCATGAGCATGAACATTCCAAGCTCAAGGATTCATTGGGGCGCACGGATAGCGGTAACGCCGCGGTCGCCTCAACCTTCAACCCGTTTGCGGATTTGAAGGCGCGTATGGAAGCGAAGAAGGGCGGGTAGTGGGTAGTCGATGATATTTCATGCAGACCCCTTTAACGGGGCGCGAGGAGAATAGCGATGACAACGCATCAAGGCAGTTTTAGCGAGTGGTTTGGAGCACTGGCATTGGTGGGGGCGCTGCCGCTCTCATCTGTGCTGGCGCAGGAATATCCGGCCCGCGCGCTGCGTATTATCATTCCGTTTACCGCTGGTGGTGCTGTGGATATCGTCGGACGTTCTTTTGCACAGAAATTCTCTGAGGCGATCCGGCAGCCAGTGGTGATTGAGAACCGTCCCGGCGCAGATACCGTGATCGGTGTGAGAGCGGTGATTACTGCTTCGCCCGACGGCTACACTATGCTGATGACTACCGGCTCGCTGATTACCTCGTCGATAGTGATGCCTACAGCGAATTACAATCCGGTGCGCGACCTTGTGCCATTGACCATGCTGGTACGTAGTCAGGGCACGATACTCGCAACGCGGCCGAATTTTCCGGCCCAGAGCCTGTCGGAGATGGTTGCGCTAGCCAAAAAGAATCCCGGTAAATTCAATTATGGCCATTCTGGTATCGGCACACCACCCCATGTCGCGCCGGAGTTGTTCAAGAGTTATGCCGGCATTGATCTTTTTCCAGTGCCGTATAAAGGCACTAATCCTATTCTTGCTGACATCATTGGCGGCCAGATCGATCTGACCTTCTCTGGTATTCCATCCGTGCTGCCGTTTGTACGCGGTGGGCAATTACGCGCACTTGCTAGCACTGGTATCCGACGCACGGCGGTATTACCCGAGGTGCCGACATTTCGCGAATCCGGTTACGAGAAAATGGATATCCGCGGTTACTACGGACTTTGGTTTCCGGTCGGCACCCCTCCTGATCGCGTCGAACGACTCTACCGCTTGATCAGCACAGTGCTTACAGACCCGGGGTTGCGCAAAGCCTACGAGAACGGTGCAATGGAGGTTACCGGTCCGACGCCCCAGGAATTTGCAGTCTTTGTAAAGAACGATTACGACCATGAAAAATCCGTGGTCGATATGCTCGGACTCAAGCCGCAATAATAAAACTCCAGCGAGGAAGAAATATGAATGCAACGACCAAGCATGAATCGAACGAGTCGCATAGTGAAGTTCGCGACGGTATGCAGATTGAATGGAACCTGCCCATTACGATGGATGACGGTATCGTGCTGCGTGCCGACGTCTTTCGTCCACTGACGGAAGGCCGCCACCCAGTAGTTTTGAGCTACGGCCCCTACGGCAAGGGCTTGTCTTTTCAGGGATTCTTCAAGAGCCAATGGGACCGCATGGTCACCTCGTTTCCTGAAACGGCTGAAGGCTCGTCGAACAAATATCAGAACTGGGAATTGATAGACCCAGAGAAATGGGTGCCCGACGGTTACATCTGCGTGCGGGTTGATTCGCGTGGTGCGGGGCGTTCGCCCGGTGTGCTCGATCATCATAATCCGCGTGAAGCACAGGATCTCTATGGCTGCATTGAATGGGCTGGCGTGCAGGAGTGGTGTAACGGTAAGGTAGGCCTAAATGGCATTTCTTATTACGCCATGAATCAGTGGCGTGTCGCCGGACTACAGCCGCCGCACCTGGCAGCTTGCTGCATCTGGGAGGGCTACGCCGACCGCTATCGCGATGCCACTCATCACGGCGGCATCCTCTCCACGTTCGCGCGTAATTTTCAGGATCGCCAGGTTCGGCGGGTCCAGTATGGCGTAGGTGCCAATGGTCCGCGCAATCCGGTCACTGGAGAACTCGTCAGCGGTCCGGAAACACTGTCGCAGGAAGAGCTCGACAAAAATGCCGGCAATCTGTGGGCCGACGTTTCAGCGCATCCGCTGGACGACCAATACTATGCTGATCGTTCTGCGCACTGGGACAAAATCCAGGTGCCGTTGCTCTCGTCGGGCAACTGGGGCGGCCACGGCCTGCATTTGCGCGGTAACACCGAAGGTTATCTGCGCGCAGCGTCAAAACAGAAATGGCTGGAGATCCACGGCTGGGCACACTGGACGCATTTCTATTCGAATTACGGCATCGCGTTGCAGAAGCGCTTCCTCGGGTACTTTCTCAAAGGCGAGGACACCGGGTGGAGCAAGCAGCCACCGGTGCAGTTACAGATCCGCAGCCCCGGAGAAGTGTTTGAACTACGCTACGAAAACGAATGGCCGATTGCGCGCACGCAATGGACGAAGTTTTATCTCGATGCTGCGAACAAGAGCTTCGGTACTGTTGCACCGACGACTGAATCAACACTGACGTTCGAGGCGCTGGGCGACGGCCTCATGTTTATGACCGAACCGTTTCCGCAGAAAACGGAAATCACCGGCCCGGTCGCGGCCAAACTGTTCGCCTCGTCATCGACTACTGATGCGGACTTCTTTCTCGCGCTGCGATTGTTCGATCCGCAGGGTAAAGAAGTGTTGTTTCATGGCGCCAATGATCCGCGCACGCCGATTGCGCTGGGCTGGCTACGTGCGTCGCATCGCAAACTTGATCCGAAATTGTCGCAGCCGTACCAGCCTTATCACAGCCACGACGAAGTGCAGCCTCTGCAACCCGGCGTACAGGTTGAGCTCGACGTCGAGATCTGGCCGACCTGCATCGTCATTCCTGTGGGATACCGTCTCGGCTTGTGGGTGCGCGGTAAAGACTACGATCACGGAGGCCCGCCGCTCGAACTCTCCGGTGTGAAATACCCTATGCAGGGTGTCGGTCCGTTCAAGCACGACGAGCCGAGCGATCGCCCAGTGGAAATTTTCGGTGGCACCACTACGCTGTATTTTGGGAAAGACTGTCAGCCGTACGTGTTGCTGCCGGTAATCCCGCCGAAACAGTAGGAATAGGGATCGAAGCGCTGCGGAATACGCTGCGCTTCGTCCGGGTCAGGCGACTAAGCCGCCCGCATCGAAGGCAGCCCCGCCAGCGCCATTGCCAGTTCCGACTCGTCGTAATCGAGATCCTTTAGCTTGCCTCCGAAGTAATCGATATAGGCCTGCATGTCGAAGTGGCCGTGGCCGCAAAGGTTAAACAAGATGGTGCGTGAAACGCCTTCCTGTTTGCACTTCAAGGCTTCATCGATGGCGCCGCGCACCGCGTGGTTGGCTTCGGGGGCGGGCAGGATGCCCTCGGCGCGCGCGAATTGCACACCGGCTTCGAAACACGCGATCTGATGATAGGCGCGAGCTTCGATCAGTCCCAGTTCCTTGATGTGGCTGACCAGCGGTGCCATGCCGTGATAACGCAGGCCGCCGGCGTGAAAGCCCGGTGGCGTGAAGGTCGAACCCAGCGTGTGCATCTTGGTGAGCGGTGTCAGGTGCGCGGTGTCGCCAAAGTCATACGCGTATTTGCCGCGCGTGAGGGAGGGGCAGGCCGACGGTTCGATGGCGACGATGCGTACCTTTTTGCCGCCGCGCAGTTGCGCGCCAAGGAACGGAAACACGATGCCACCGAAGTTCGAGCCGCCGCCGGTGCAGGCGACGATGACGTCGGGGTAATCGCCGGCCATTTCCATTTGTTGCATCGCTTCGATGCCGACCACGGTTTGATGCAGCAGCACGTGGTTCAACACCGAACCCAGCGCGTATTTGGTGTCATCGCGTTGTGCCGCGAGTTCCACGGCTTCCGAGATCGCAATGCCGAGGCTGCCCGGATGATCGGCGCGTTGCGCGAGGATGGTGCGCCCCGATTGCGTTTCATTCGACGGCGAGGCAATGCAGCGCGCTCCGTAGGTTTCCATCAGCGCGCGGCGGTAGGGCTTCTGGTCGTAGGACACGCGCACCATGAACACCTGTACATCAATGCCGAAGAGCGCACCCGCAAACGCCAGCGACGACCCCCATTGCCCGGCCCCCGTCTCGGTGGTGAGCTTCTTGATGCCAGCCTCTTTGTTATAAAAGGCCTGCGGCACGGCAGTGTTCGGTTTGTGGCTGCCGGCGGGCGAAACGCCTTCGTATTTGTAATAAATCTTCGCCGGGGTATCGAGCACGCGTTCAAGCCGTCGCGCACGGAACAGCGGCGCCGGCCGCCATTGGCGGTAGATCTCGCGCACCGGTTCGGGAATCTCGATCTCGCGTTCGGTGCTGACCTCCTGCTGGATTAGCGACAGCGGAAACAGCGGCGCCAGATCGTCGGGCCCCAGCGGCTGCTGCGTGCCCGGATGCAGCGCTGGCGGCAGCGGCACAGGCAGATCGGCAGCGATGTTGTACCAGAACTTCGGGATCTTCGACTCGTCGAGCAGGTATTTGATGGAATCCGACATGACGCACTCTCCTGATATGAGTCGCGTGTGCGACGGGCTGATCGTTGAAAGCAAAGTCTCGCGGCGGGGCGAAAAGCAAGTGGGAGATTGCAGGGGGCGGCTAGAATGGGCTATGACCTAAATCAAATTTCCATCGTATTGTGTCAATTTGGGGCTTGTTTTACCCTGGACGGAATCGGGAGTTTTGATGAGATGCCGGCGGATCAGTTCTATGGGTGGGGAATTGAAAAAGCACATTAACGTTACCTGCGCCGTAATCGTGCGCGACGGCATGGTGTTGGCAGCTCAAAGGAGTGTCACCATGAGCATGCCTCTTAAATGGGAATTCCCGGGCGGAAAAGTTAACGATGGCGAGAGGCTGGAGGCCTGTCTGCTCCGAGAGCTGGTGGAGGAGCTAGGGATTTTCGCGAGGATTGGTCGGGCATTACCATCAAATAGCCACGATTACCCGTCCTTTGCGATTACGCTTCATCCGTTTATTTGCGAGATAGATTCTGGTGAGATCACGCTACATGAGCATGCGGCAATCAATTGGCTATCCCCTAGAGAAATGCTCACATTAGACTGGGCTGAAGCAGATATTCCGATTGTCCAAGGCGTGGCAGATTTATTGAACGGGGTCGATAAGTGATTTCAAAGCCACAAGATGGGATTTACGACGCAGTCGTCGACCAAGAGTTGCGAGACTTGCTTGCTCGTTATCCCGAGCTGCGAACAGTATTCGGAAAAATTGAGATTGAGGAGCAACCGAATCGCTATTCGACCTTCGTTGCAGGAGTAATTGAGCAGGCGTTGAAGGAGGAGGCGGATCCTTTGGCACGGTTTTCGATATGTAATCGCATTATCGAAATAATTGCAGGGGAGCCCAAGTGGGCGCATCTGCAGCGCCGGCAATTGACGCAAACGGAAAATCAGCGACTCCTAGAAATAACCCCGCCAAACTATGTGTTATCGGGTATTCCGCGTCCGATAACGTCACTCACGGAAAGCAGCCTCTTTACCGGTTCGCCGCAGGAGCCTCAACTTGTCCATGAGTTGCAGAAGGAAATGCGCTCTGCAGATTCTGTCGATGTATTGGTGTCTTTTATAAAGTGGTCAGGACTACGGCTGCTGATGCCAGCTTTTGAGGATTTGCGGGACCGCCAGATACCCGTGCGTCTTTTGACGACATCTTATATGGGGGCATCAGATGCCCCCGCCGTGGAGTGGTTGGCAAGTTTGCCGAATGTTCGTATACGCGTCTCATACGATACTGAGCACACACGGTTACATGCCAAGGCTTATTACTTTAAGCGACTATCCGGTTTTTCCACTGCTTATATTGGCTCGGCAAATATGTCGCACGTAGCGATGACTAGCGGTTTAGAGTGGAATCTCAAGGTTACTGCGCAGGACATGAAACACATCCTTGAAAAATTTACCGCGGAATTCGAGACATATTGGAATGGTCGTGAATTTATTCCATTCGATGCTGCAGCGCCTGAGCGCTTTCGAGGGGCTATTGAGCGGGCCCGGGGTGCCCAAAATTTCGGAACAACGACGTTTTTTGATTTAACGCCGCATGCATTTCAAGAGCGAATCCTCGATGCATTGGATAGGGAAAGATCGAACCATGATCGTTGGCGTAACCTCGTAATTGCAGCCACCGGAACAGGTAAGACCGTGATCGCAGCATTCGATTTTAGAAAATATTATTTTCAAATGAATAAGCAAGCGCGGCTATTGTTTGTCGCGCACCGTCAGGAGATTCTGGAGCAATCGCTGCACACATTCCGCAATGTATTACGCGATTCTAATTTTGGTGAATTGCTTGTGGGCAACCATCAGCCTGGCCGCCATGAACATCTGTTCTGTTCGGTAGGTATGTTGTCTAGTCGGGCCCTCTGGACTCAGGTTGGTAGCGGGTTTTATGACTACATCGTTATTGACGAGGCGCATCACGGCGCCGCTGACAGCTACAGGCCTATTTTCGATAATTTTTCGCCAAAAATTCTGCTGGGACTAACAGCAACGCCCGAACGGATGGATGGACAGAGTATCGCGGTGGACTTCGGGAATCGATTTGCAGCAGAAGTACGATTGCCTGAAGCGTTGGAGGAGAAACTTCTTTGTCCTTTCCACTATTTCGGAATTGCTGACCCAGTTGCGTTAGATCAGGATCGATTTTGGCGAAACGGAAGATACGATACGCAGGAGCTGGAGCAGGTTTATACAGGTGCGCATATTTTGGCGCAGCAAAGGCTCGACGCAATCGCTATCGCCCTAGAGCGCTATGAGCCAGATATCAATCGAGTAAAAGGCATAGGCTTTTGTGTAAGCATTGGTCATGCAAAATACATGGCCCAAATGTTCAGTTTGAAAGGCATTAAGTCGGCCGCGCTGGTTTCGGGAGTTGGAGGCGAGCAGCGTTCAACGCTGTTAGCTGATTTTAAGGCCGGTCGTCTGACCTTTCTTTTTACGGTCGATGTGCTGAATGAAGGGCTAGATGTTCCGGAGGTTAATACCGTTATGTTTCTGCGGCCTACAGAAAGCTTGACGGTGTTTCTCCAGCAGCTAGGACGTGGTCTCCGTCATGCGCCCGGTAAGGACTGCCTTACGGTGCTTGATTTTGTCGGTCAAGCGCATCGCCGTTCCCGATTGGACAGTAAATTCAAGGCGCTGCTTCCAACCCGTCGTTTCTCAATTGACAGGGAAGTGGAATCGGAATTCCCGCATTTGCCAGCAGGGTGTTCTATTCAGCTGGATCGGCTTTCTCGGCAGTACGTTCTTGCAAATATTCGATCGAATTTACGTAATCTGGCGGTCCAATTGCCTGATCGACTGCAAACGTTCTCGCATGAAACTGGGCAACCGCTCACCTTCAATAATTTCATTAGGTATCACGATTACGAGCCGGAAACTCTTCTTGTTAGCGAGAGTTGGAGCGGGTGGAAGGCGAAAGCACAACTCGCCCCAGTACCCCAAGATGAGGATTTGGGGACGCTTCAGCCGGGGTTGGTGCGTGCCGCATTCGTTTCTGGCCCCAAAGAAATTGTCCGTTTTCGTACGGCTGTGAAATTGCTCAAGCAGGGGAGTTGCGGCGAAGCGCTCGAGTTTCTCGGCGAGGATGCTATTCGTCTCCATTATCGTATTTGGGGAAAGCCAGGAAAATCTTTCGGTTTAGCGACATTGGCTGAGTCGTTTTTAAGAATTTCGAAAAACTCTAGCATTCTGAGTGATCTTGAGGAAATTTTAGATTGGAGCGAATTAGAAACGACGGCGAATGGTCGAGTACTGGAACTTCCGTTTCCCTGCCCATTCGAGCTTCATGCAAAATACGGATCAAATGACATAAAGGCGGCTTTGGGACTTTCGGACCTCTCGACCGGAGGCCAGACAGGTGTGGGGGTTTTTCATCTTCCGGGGGTGAAAGCATACGTATTTATGGTCACGTTCCAGAAGACGGAGCGGGAATATTCTCCGAGTACTATGTATGCTGATTACCCAATTAGTCGGGATTTGCTCCATTGGGAGACGCAATCAGTTACTTCGCAGAATTCTGCGACTGGGCAAAATCTGATTCATTCGTCCGAAAACGGATACACCATACTTGTCTTTGCAAGAGATCAAAAAAAGCGTAATGGTGTTGCGGTGCCGTTTACCTATCTTGGTGACGTCGAGCTTGTTAGTTATGAGAGTGAGCGCCCCATCCGCATGGTTTGGCGCCTGAACAATTCAATGCCAGTTGAAATGTTTGAGGAGAATAGGCGTGGCGGGTAATCAAATTGGTTTTCACGAAGACGTTTTCTACGAATATTTCAAACCAATCTTTCACCCTGAGGCCCAACGCGAGATCTGGGGTGGTCACGGTCTCGAAACGTTTGGCAAAGACCTTGACATAGTCCGCGGTCACGACCCTGCTTTTGTGTGGACGGTGGTTGATGGGGCTTCCGGCGACGATCAATGGATCATTCCCGGCCTTCATTTCGTCAACAGGCTTTGTTATCTCACGACTGCGATCCCGCACAACGGGATTGATGTGGAATTTAAGATCTCTCGCCGCCTACACACGCTTACGGCCTTGGGTTTAAAACGCGAGATCTCAAAGTTGGTGAAGTTAATCACCGCGTCACAGGTTAGCGCTAGCCGTATGGTGGCTTAAGTAACGACAACGGCCACGATATTAATGTTGACATGACAACATATAAAAACTAGCATCACCCTCATGAAAACCACCACAGCCAAATCAGCCCGCAAGCCGGGCCGCCCGCGGGTCAATCTGTTGCCGCGCGCTGAACAGGTGCGCGTCGCCAAGCAGGCGCAGCGCCAGCGTGACCGTGCGGCCGGCCTTGCGCTCTGTCAGGTCAAACTGCGCAAGGATGTTGCCGAGCGTCTGCGGCAGGCGGTGGCGATTCCGGGGTTCGATGCCGAGCTCGAAAAGTTTCTCGGCGAGGCGGTGGTCGAAGTGGATAAATACCCCAACCTCAAGCTGATTGCGTGGAACCGGGTTGATTCACTGCTCACGGCGCGCGATGCCTTCGGTCTTTATGAGCGGAACTGGAAATTTGTCGATACGAAGAACATGGGCGCGGCCGAGCGTGAACTGATTCGCAGGCTGACTGAAACATGGGGCCACGGAGTGATGAACGTATAGCCATGTACACACGCCCCCGCCATCATGCGGTTGACAGTGCACTTGCCGCGCTGGACGGTGAATTTCTCGCGCGGGCACAGTGTTTTTTCGGTGGCGGCACGCGGGTGGTGCTTGAGCTGAAAGAATATCGCGAGTCGGCCGATATCGATTTTCTGTGTTCTGACCGTGCTGGATACCGTATCTTGCGCTCAACCATCCAAGAAGATTCTCTCGGCGCGATCTTCGCGCGCCCGCTCGCACTGGCGCGCGAAGTGCGTGCCGATCAATACGGCATCCGGACCGTTTTGCGGATAGGCGACGAATTGATCAAATTTGAAATCGTTAACGAAGCCCGCATCGATCTGTCCGGTGAAAACGTGCCCTCTCTTCATGTGCCCTCCCTTGACCGCGTGTGTTGTTTTGCCGAGAAGATTCTGGCCAATGATGACCGCTGGAATGATGAATCGGTGTTGAGCCGCGACATCATCGATCTTGCCTTCATGATCGAAGCCTGGGGCGTGAAACCTTTTCGCGAGGGGCTGCGCAAGGCTCATCTGGCCTATGGCGACCATATTGCGGATTCGATCCGCTTGGCAGCCATGAAGCTCAGGGATAAAAAGTCTTATCAAAAAAAATGCGTGGACGGCCTGCGAGTGGCGAGGGCGGCTACACTGGCGGCCGGCCTGAAGCGGATTGCTGCAACCGATTGGTTGAAGGCCAAGTCATAAAAGACGGCAACCTGTGCGCTGAATAGTGGCGCAGGTGTTCAACAAGAAAATGACATCATGGTTCGTGATGTAACGATCTCATCAGGAGGGCTTCAACATGCCAGTGAAAATGCCGTACAAACTGTTTGCCGCTTGCTGTCTGTTTTTTAGTGCCTTTACTGTCAGCGCCCAACCCTACCCCAACCACGTCGTCCGCATCATTCTGCCCTACCCGCCGGGCGGCAGCATGGATGCGCTGGGGCGCATGGTGTTCGATCGTGTGAGTCAGGCGCTGGGGCAGCAGTTCGTGATTGATTACCGGCCTGGTGCCTCCGGCAACATTGGTTCGGAGATCGCTGCGCGGTCCGCGCCCGATGGTCATACGCTGTTGCTGAATACGCTGCCGTTCGTGGTGAATCCGAGCCTTTATAAAAAAATGCCGTTCGACACGATCAAGGATTTCGCACCGATTTCCCTGCTGGCGACGTCGCCGTTTGTACTGGTGGTGCATCCCTCGGTGCCGGCGAAAACGGTGGCCGAGTTCATCGCACTGGCGAAGAAGCAGTCGGGCAAGCTCAATTATTCGTCGGCCGGTGTCGGCACTAATTTGCATGTCGCCGCCGAGTTGTTCAAGAACCTGACCAAGACCGAGATCCTGCACGTGCCCTATAAAGGTGGTGGTGCGGCGCTGATCGCAACGGTCGGCGGCGAGGCGGATTTGAGTTTCATCGGTATCCAGCCGGCGTTCCCGCATATTCAATCGAACAAGCTGCGCGCTTTGGGCATTACCACTGTCAAGCGCGCCCCCAGCCTGCCTGATCTGCCGTCGATCAGCGAGACCGTGCCCGGTTATGAATTCTCAAGCTGGTGGGGCTTGCTTGCGCCAGCCGCCACGCCCCCGGCGATTGTTCAATTGCTGAGCGAACAGATTGCGAAGGCTGCACGCGCACCCGAGATCGCCAAGCGTTTTGAGCAGGATGGCGTGGATGCCGTGGCCGGCACCCCGGCGCAGTTTGCGGCGAGTATCAAAAGCGATATCGCGCGCTGGGCGAAGGTGATTAAAGACAACCGGATCGAGCCGCAGTAAAAAAAGCTGCGGTGTTCAAGGCTTAAGGTTCAGGGCAAGACATCAACGCTGATCTTGGCGTCCTTGATGATCTTGCGCCATAACTTCAGGTCGCTGTCGATCAGGTCGCGCAGGCCCTGTGGTGATGAGCTGGCGACTTCGAGACCGTTGCGCTCGAAGCGTTGCACGACATCCGGTTGCGCGAGGCCCGGCACCATGATGGCGTTGAGTTTATCGACGATGCTTTTGGGCAATGCGGCCGGCCCGGCGATGCCCCACCAGCCGGTGTTGTAATAACCCGGAATCGATTCATTGATGGCGGGGATGTCGGGGTAGGCTTTGACGCGTTGCATGTGGCCGACGCCGAGGATGCGCAGCTTGCCGGCCTGATGGTAGGGCAGCAGTTGCAGCAAGCCGGTGATCACCATCTGCACATTGCCGGCGATCACATCGGTGAGGGCGAGCGTGCTGCCCTTGTAAGGCACGTGCACGAGATCAATGCCGGTTAACGTCATTAGTTGCGCCGCACCCAGATGATTGGGCGTGCCCACACCCGGTGAGGCGACATTGAGTTTGCCGGGGGCGGCTTTGGCCAGCTCCACCAGTTCTTTCACATTGCGCGCCTGCAGGCCCGAGGTCACGGCCAGCGCATACGGCACATAGGTGGCGAGCCCGATGGGTGCGAAGTCTTTCACCGGGTCATAGGGGATCTTGTTACCGACGAGTGCAGGGCCGGTTGAAAGGCCGCCGGCGGTGGCGAGCAGCAGCGTATAGCCGTCAGGCGCCGCCTTCGCCGCCAGCGCATGGCCGAGCGTGGCACCGGCACCGGGGCGCGTGTCGATCACAACTTGCTGGCCGAGCGCCTTGGTGAACAGTTGCGCCACTTCACGTGCGGTGAACTCAGTGCCCGATCCGGGCGGATAAGGCACGATGATGCGGATCGGCTTGTTCGGATAAGACTGCGCGCCGGCTAGTGTTGCCGTTAGCAGCGCGCAGGCGATCGACGTGTGTAGCAGCGCGCCGCGCATTATTTCGGACCGACATCGGCAACGATGTCGTCAAAGCGTTCGTAGAGTTTCGAGAAGTCAGTGTCTTCCATGCCCTGGAACATGG
>CAIWNB010000011.1 GCA_903913965.1 uncultured beta proteobacterium | reverse complement strand
TGATGGCAGTGAGCACGTTTTCAATGCCATGAATATTCAGGTAGGTTTCCTGCTGCCCGGCAAAAGACGCGTCCGGCAGATCCTCGGCGGTCGCCGAAGAACGCACGGCAACGGACAATTCATCGCTGCCCGCGGCTTGCATTTTCTTGTAGGCGGCTCGGATAGCGGTTTCAAAATCAGCAGGAAAAGGTTGCGCAAAAATCCATCCACGGATTTCCGATCCTGCTTTTGCAAGGGCGTTAACATCTTCAACGTCAAGAGTTGATAGCGTCAATTCGATCCGTTTTTCCAGGCCACCATGGGCGAGGAACTCACGAAACGCATGCGCGGTCGTCGCGAAGCCCCCAGGTACCCGCACTCCGGACTGCGCGAGATTGCCGATCATTTCCCCAAGGGACGCGTTTTTCCCTCCGACGCGCCCCACGTCGCCAATGCGCAATTGGGTGAAATCAAGCACCTGTTCATCGATTTTCATATTGGCTCACCGATTGTGCGAAACGTCAAAAGGGGCTATTTTACCGATTATCTCTTTGTGGAATAGTGCGATGGCTCAAAAACGCAGCGCCTTTTTTATTTCTGATCGCACAGGCATAACTGCAGAAATGTTGGGCCACAGTCTTCTAACCCAGTTCGAGATGGTGGCGTTTAACGAGGTGACGCTGCCCTTCATCGACACTGTCGCCAAGGCTGAGGCGACGGTCCGGCAAATCAACGACCAGGGTGCGGGGGACGGCATGCGACCCTTGATTTTCAGTACGCTAGTCGATCCGGAAATTGCCGCGGTGGTTTCACGCGCAAACGCACTATTTCTTGATTGTTTCGAGATTTTCATCCGCCCCATGGAAAAAGAACTCGGTGTGGCGGCGCTACATGCTGTTGGGAAATCGCATAGTGCCAACGATTTTGCCAACTACCATCACCGCATCGAAGCGGTTAATTATTCCCTGGGCCATGACGACGGGGCCAGTACACGAGAAATTAGCGAAGCGGACGTGATACTGATCGGTGTGTCGCGCTGCGGAAAAACCCCTACCTGCCTCTATCTGGCAATGCAGTTCGGTATTCGCGCAGCAAACTATCCGCTGATTCCGGAGGATTTTGCCAACCGTCAGTTGCCCGGGACAGTCAAGAATCTGCGTTCCCGCTTGTATGGCCTGACCATCAAGCCGGAACGGTTGCAGCAAATACGCAACGAAAGGCGCCCTGGCAGCACCTATGCCACGCTCAGTAACTGTGAATTCGAAGTGCGGGAAGCCGAGGCTATGATGCGGCGCGAAAATATTCCGTTTCTCGATGCCACGAGCAAATCGGTTGAGGAACTGGCAACAACCATAGTGCAGGAAGCAAAACTGGTGCGCAGAATCTACTGAGCAGCGTTTGCGACTGCCGTTTTTTTCAGTTGCCGCACCCGTTCGAAGAGGCAAATCGCCGCCGCTGCCCCAACATTCAGCGATTCCATGCCCCCAGGCATGGGAATACACACCTTTTGATGCGCGAGTTGACGCAGTTCCGGCGACACCCCCGCCCCTTCATTGCCAAATAAAAGCGCGACGTGGCCGGTCAAATCAACCGTAAAAACGCTACTGGACGCATCCATGGTCGTAACAATCACTTGTCCGCAAAAATTACGAACAATTTCCGCCAGATCGCATTGTTCGTGTATATCAAGCATGAAATGCGCCCCCATGCCAGCCCTTAACACACGCGGGGACCATCCATGGACTGACGTTTTCGACAGGCAAACCTGCTTGATGCCAGCCGCGGCGGCGGTTCGCAGTATCGAGCCGAGATTACCGGGGTCTTGAATATCATCAAGTAATACACAGGTATCAAGTTTTTCGGGCAGCACAGGTGCGCGCGGCGTTTCTATCGCTGCCATGATGCCGGTTGGTGTAGAAACGGTAGAGAGCGCAGCAAACAAAGCGTCAGTGAGCAACAAGGGTGACAAGGGCTGGAGCGCCTCAACCAAAGCACGTATTTCGGTATTCTCGAGAGCCGACTCGCTGATTGCGAGTTGTGCGGGTGGGCCAAAACGGGCGTTGTATGCTGCAATCAAATGCGTACCGTCAAGCAATGACAAGCCTGCCTTGCGCCGTTCGCGCGACGACTGCGCTAGCCTTAACAAATGACGAAATCCAGGGTTATCCGCCGACTGGATCCGTTTCATTTCTCCCCCGCTTCTACCAACAAGGCTCTCACAGGCGCAAAGGCGCGCCGGTGAATAACCGAGACACCATATTCGCGCAGCGCCATGAGATGCGCCTTGGTTGGATAACCTTTATGGCGGTCAAACCCATATTGTGGAAACTGGTCATGCATCGTAAGCATATGCACATCGCGCGAGGTTTTTGCCAGTATGGACGCGGCAGAGATTTCCGCGACACTGGAGTCTCCCCGCACGATGGCTTGGGAGGGCGTCGCCACGTCGGGGACAAACAATCCGTCCACGAGTACTTGCGAGGGTAAAGTGTCCAAGCCCTCGACCGCACGCTTCATGGCGAGCAGTGTTGCCTGCAGAATATTGTGTTGCTCGATCTCCTCCACCGACGCAGAGGCGACAGACCATGCCGTCGCTTTCAAATAAATTTCCGCAGCAAGCAAGTCGCGGCGCCTGGCGCTGATTGCTTTGGAGTCAGCAAGCCCCTGAATGCCATGATTTACACCAAGAATCACAGCAGCGGCAAAGACAGGACCCGCGATTGGGCCACGCCCGGCTTCGTCAACGCCGCAAATCACGTACGCTACCCAACATCGAACAGACCGCCCGTGCCGCGCGTTCCGCAGCGCCGCTGCCAAGACTACTCCGAAGCGTTAGGAATTTCTGCGTCAATTTGCTACGGACCAGCGGATCACGGTAAAGATTAAGGAGGGCTCTCGAAAGGTTTTCGGTATTCGCGTCATCCTGAATGAACTCGGGCACTACAAACTCGCCGCACAAAATGTTGGGTAGCCCGTAATATGGCAGATAACCCTTATCCTTTAGGAGCCAATAACTCATTGATGGCATGCGATAGGCAATCACCATCGGCTTACCTAACAATGCTGCCTCTAGCGTGGCTGTTCCAGATGCCAGCAACACGACGTCACTCGCCGCCATCGCCTCATGGGCATGCCCAAACATAATGGTCAGCGGCAGGTCGGCTGCATTATTGTTATAAAGCGTGGCTTCGAACAGGTCACGCGTCTCCCGCGTCGCGAGGGGGACCAGGAATTGCGCTTGTGGCAACTGTTGCAATACCGCTTGCGCAGTTTCGATAAAAAGCGCCGCTAAATGTTCAACTTCGCTCAGGCGGCTTCCGGGCATCAAGGTAAAAATTGGCGCATCCGGTGACAGCCTCAATTGCTCGCGAACTGCGCGCTGACTGGGCACAGTCGTGAGCATGTCGGTCAACGGATGCCCAACGAATTCTGCCTTCACGCCGGCATTTTCATACACCTTGGTCTCAAAGGGAAATAAAGTCAAAACCTTGCTCACAGCTCGTGCAATCTTGGGCAAGCGCTCACGGCGCCACATCCACACCGCAGGACTAACATAGTGCACGGTCGGGATACCCTTACTTTTAAGGTACGCCTCAAGAGGGAGATTAAAATCAGGTGCGTCGATTCCAATGAATAGTTGCGGACGGGAACGCAAAAACCTGCCCTTGAGCTTGTTGCGTATACCGACAATTTCCGCAAAGTGACGCAGCACCTCGACGTAGCCGCGCACAGCCAGTTTTTCAAGCGGAAACCACACCTCCATACCGGCAGCCTCCATGCGCGGCCCACCGATACCCTCAACTTCAATATTGGGAATCAACTTGCGAAGCGCGGCGATCAACTGGCTGCCCAGCAAGTCACCTGAGGTTTCTCCGGCAACGATACCGATCCTGCAGGATGTAACGACCTCAGCGGATGATGCCACGCGTCGACACACTCAGAAAATCGACCAGCATTTGCAATTGCGGACATTCCAAAGTCATCGCGATAATTTCGCGCTTTGCATCATCCAGCCCAAGCCCGGACTTATAGAGCACCTTGTAGGCTCTTTTGATCCGCATGATTGTGTCCACCGAAAACGAACGACGCTTCAGGCCTTCGCTGTTGATGCCGTATGGCGCCGCGGTATTACCCGATGCAGTAACAAACGGCGGAATATCCTGCAGCACTACCGTGCCGATGGAAGTAATGCTGTGGGAACCAATTCGACAAAATTGATGTACAGCGGTAAAACCACCGAGTATTGCGTAGTCATCAACATGAACGTGGCCGGCAAGCTGTGAATTGTTGGCAAAAATCGTGTTATTGCCGATCTGGCAGTCATGTGCAAGATGCACGTAAGCCATCATCCAGTTGTCATTGCCAAGACGTGTCGCTCCTGCATCCTGCACCGTGCCAACATTAAAAGTACAAAACTCACGGATCGTATTGCGATCACCAAGCTCTAAAAGAGTCGGTTCGCCGGCATATTTCTTGTCCTGTGGCTCGCCACCAATTGATGCGAATTGAAATATCTTGTTATCTTTACCAATACGCGTGTGCCCTGCAATAACGGCATGAGGCCCGATACGGGTTCCTGCGCCGATCTGGACGTTCGCGCCGATGACGGCATAAGCCCCCACCTCGACATCGGCCTCAAGTTCAGCGCCCCGTTCGATGATTGCTGTTGGATGAATTTTGCTCACAACGTCCGCCATTATTCAGTTTTGCTGTCTATTGTCCGCAGGGTGCACATAAGCTCAGCTTCAGTCGCCAACTGTCCATTGACCATCGCCCTCGCATTAAACCACCAGATACCCCGCGTAAATCGCTTGATCTCCGCATGCAATTCCAGCGCATCCCCCGGCATGACCGGCTTTTTAAAGCGTGCCTTATCGATTCCGACGAAGTAATAGACGGAATTATCATCGGCCTTGTGATTGTGCGTTTTGAAGGTG
>CAIWNB010000010.1 GCA_903913965.1 uncultured beta proteobacterium | reverse complement strand
TTGGTTATTGACGATGATATGGACCGCACCGCCAGTGCCAAAGCCACGCGTTTGCGCCAGATTCAGGGTCTCCATCACGACGCCCTGCCCCGAGTAGGAAGCATCGCCATGGATCATCACCGGCAAAACCTGTTTGCCACTGTGATCGTGCCGACGATGCTGACGCGCTCGCACCGACCCCACCACCACCGGGTTGACGATCTCAAGGTGGGAAGGATTAAACGCCAGGGAGACGTGCATCGGCCCGCCAGGTGTCATCACGTTGGAGGAGAATCCATCGTGGTACTTGACATCCCCGGCAAGCACTGCCCGGTCGTGCTTGCCTTCGAATTCCGAGAACAAGTCCTTGGGCATTTTGCCCAGAGTATTAACCAGAACGTTCAGCCGACCCCGATGGGCCATGCCGATCACCAACTCCTGGACGCCTGCGGCACCGGCGCGCTGCAGAAGGTTATCCAACATTGGAATCAGACTGTCACCGCCCTCCAGCGAAAACCGCGTCTGACCGACATAACGCGTATGCAAGTAGCGCTCCAGCGTTTCAGCGGCAGTCAGGCGTTCGAGTATGTGTTTCTTGTAGTTACCATCATAGCTTGGCGTCGAACGGATACTTTCCGCGCGCTCCTGAATCCAGCGCTTTTGCGGAATATCCGTCATGTACATGTATTCGAAGCCGATGGAGCGACAATAGGTATCCTGCAAAAACCGCAGAATGTCCGCGAGCTTCATTTCACGCGGCCCCACCAGAGATCCGGTGGAAAACACGGTATGCATATCGGCGTCGGACAGCCCGTAAAAAGCCGGATCTAGCTCTGGGATATGAGGCTTTTCAAGCCGTTTAAGTGGATCCACCGCCGCATGGCGGGCCCCCTGAAAGCGATAAGCGCTAATCAGCTGCAAAACACCGAACTGCTTTTCGCTCAGCTGCGGCGCGTTACCAGCGGCTGAATTGGCCGTAGAACAGGATCGCGTCTTGGCAATCTGCGCAAACCGCTCCTGCACCGCCAAATGGGAAACGTCGGGCGCACCGTCATCGAGCTTCTGAAGCTCGTCAAAATAACTACGCCAACGGGGCTCGACAGACGAAGGATCTTCGAGGTAATGATCGTAAAGCGCCTCTATAAAAGGCGCATTGGCACCGAATAGGTACGAATTGCCCCGTAATTCATCAAACATTTGGCCCTTCGTACCTCTCAGATTATTTATTTACGTTTATCAAGCGGAACAAAACTCCGCTCGGGAGAACCAGTGAACAACTGGCGCGGGCGCGCAATTTTCTGTTCAGGGTCGCCAACCATTTCGTTCCACTGCGCGATCCAACCAACGGTGCGCGCCACAGCGAACAAGGCCGTGAACATCGAAACCGGAATACCGATCGCCTTGTAGACTATGCCCGAGTAGAAATCAACGTTCGGGTACAGTTTGCGGGTGACAAAATATTCGTCTTCCAACGCAATTTTTTCCAACGCCATCGCCAGCTTGAAGAGTTTGTCGTCCTTGAGACCGAGTTCATCGAGAACCTCGTGACAGGTCTTTTGAATGATCTTGGCACGCGGGTCATAGTTTTTGTAGACGCGATGACCAAAGCCATACAGCATCGTGTGATTGTCTTTTTCCTTGACGCGCTTGATGTAGGCGCCGATATGGTCGACATCACCGATCTCCGCCAGCATTTTCAGAACCGCTTCATTCGCACCACCGTGGGCCGGACCCCACAAACTTGCCACGCCAGCCGAGATGCAGGCAAACGGATTGGCGCCCGACGAACCGGCGGTACGCACGGTCGAAGTGGATGCGTTCTGTTCGTGGTCAGCATGCAAGATAAGGATACGATCGAGGGCGCGCGTAATGGTCGGGCTGGACTTCCACTCGTCGCAAGGCGTTCCAAACATCATTTGCAGGAAGTTTTCGGTATAGGACAGCTTGTTCTTCGGGTACATGAAGGGCTGGCCCTGGTTGTACTTGAAGCACATCGCCGTAATGGTCGGCAGCTTGGCGATCAGGCGAAATGCAGCGATCTCGCGATGGCGTGGATCGTTGATATCGAGCGCATCATGATAAAAAGCTGCTAGCCCACCGACCACACCACACAATACCGCCATCGGGTGCGCGTCACGGCGGAAGCCCTGATAGAAGCGTGCGATCTGCTCGTGAACCATCGTGTGCTTGTTGACTGTGCCGACGAATTCGTCTTTCTGCGTCTGGTTGGGCAACTCACCGTACATGATCAGGTAGGCGACTTCGAGGAAATCGCAGTGTTCTGCAAGATGCTCAATCGGATAGCCACGATACATAAGGATGCCCTGATCACCATCGATATAGGTAATAGCCGAGCGGCAGCTTGCCGTCGACATGAAGCCAGGGTCATAAGTAAATTTGCCAGTTTTGGCGTAAAGCGGGCGGATATCGATTACATCCGGCCCAACAGAGCCGCCAAGCATGGGAAAGTCAACCGACGGCGTGCCGTCGCTGAAGGATAGGGTTGCGAGCTTTTCTGCCATTGATATCTCCGCGGAACTTGGTCTTGGGTCGTCAGATTATACGTCAATCAATTTTGGCTGAAACAGCATTCAATAAAAACAGTGAACACAAATTTCAAGCCGCCTGCAACAACTGCAACATCGAGTGCAGCCGTTCTTCTTCCAGAACTTCACGCCCCAGGATCAAATCCAGCAAGTGGTTATCGTCCAGAGCGAGCAATTCCTTGAATTGCTCGAGCTGTCCCGGGGCCAAAACTGCCAGATGCTGCCGGTTGAATCTTTCAAGAATGATATCCAGCTCAAGCAGGCCACGCCTGCAATGCCACCGAACTTTGTCTAATTCAGCCATAAAGTGATGTCGCGCCTAAATCGCGCGCTTGACCATCATCTCCTTGATCTTGCCGATCGCGCGCGTCGGGTTCAAACCCTTCGGACAGACGTCGACGCAGTTCATGATCGAATGGCAGCGGAACAAGCGATACGGATCCTCGAGATTGTCGAGGCGTTCGCTGGTAGCCTCGTCACGCGTATCTGCGAGGAAGCGATACGCCTGCAACAAGCCTGCGGGCCCAACGAACTTGTCGGGATTCCACCAGAACGACGGGCAAGCGGTCGAGCAACAGGCGCACAGAATACACTCGTAGAGACCGTTCAGCTCTTCACGATCGGCCGGCGACTGCAGGCGCTCCTTCTCCGGCTCCGGAGTATCATTTTGCAGATACGGCTTGACCGAATGGTATTGCTTGAAAAACTGCGACATGTCGACAATCAGGTCGCGAATTACCGGCAGACCTGGCAGCGGACGAATCACCACCGGCTCTTTGACGTCAGCAAGCTTGGTGATGCAGGCAAGACCATTCTTGCCATTGATGTTCATCGCATCCGAGCCACAAACACCCTCTCGGCAGGAGCGCCGCAACGAAAGCGTGTCGTCGTGTTCCTTGATGCGGATCAGCGCATCGAGCAACATACGGTCAGTCGGCTCAAGAGGGATGTCGTAATCCTGCATGCGCGGCTCTGCATCGGTATCCGGGTTGTAACGATAAATCGAAAATCTCATGGCAGTATCCTGAAAACGGTATCGTTGTTGGATTCGTACGCGCCCTAGTAAACGCGGGCTTTAGGCTGGAAGGACTCGACGGTCAACGGCTTGAGCTTCACCGGCTTGTACTCAAGACGGTTCTCCTCTTTCGACCAGAAACTGTGCTTCATCCAGTTAACATCATCGCGGTTCGGGAAGTCGCTGCGATCGTGCGAACCGCGGCTTTCTTCACGCGCGGCAGCCGACACCATGGTCGACACCGCAGTTTCCACGAGATTGTCCAGCTCCAGTGCCTCAATACGCGCCGTATTGAAAACCTTGCTCTTGTCTTTGACGAAGGTATTTTTGACGCGCTCGGACACCGCAAGCATCTTGCGTACGCCCTCGGCAAGACTATCCGGAAAGCGGAACACGCCGCAATGCAGTTGCATCGTGCGCCGCATTTCTGCGCCGACTTCAGCAACGCTCTCACCCGAGGTGGCCGCATCCAAACGCGCCAGACGCGACAACGAATAATCAGCGGCGTCTTTCGGTAGTTCTTTTTGCGCCTTCTCGCTACCGATATCTCGGATCACCTGCTCGGCGGCCGACTTGCCGAACACCAGCAGGTCGAGCAGCGAATTGGTCCCCAGACGATTGGCACCGTGCACTGAGACGCATGAACACTCACCGGCCGCATAAAGGCCGCGCACCACTTTCTCAGCCCCACCGTCCAGCACATAGACTTGACCGTGCAGATTGGTCGGAATGCCGCCCATCTGGTAATGGCAGGTCGGCACCACAGGAATCGGGTCTTTGGTGCAATCAACGTTGGCAAACTTCATCGCAATCTCACGAATGCCGGGGAGGCGCTTGTCGATCACGTCGGCGCCAAGGTGGTCAAGCTTGAGCAGAATGTATTCGCCATCCTTGCCCGCGCCGCGACCTTCCTTGATTTCCGTCGCCATCGCACGCGAGACCACATCACGCGAGGCGAGATCCTTGACGGTCGGCGCATAGCGCTCCATAAAGCGTTCGCCGTCCTTGTTGAGCAGAAAGCCGCCCTCACCGCGCACGCCCTCGGTAATCAATACACCGGCACCGGCAACACCGGTCGGATGAAACTGCCAGAACTCCATGTCTTCTAGAGGAATGCCGGCGCGCGCCGCCATGCCAAGACCATCGCCAGTATTAATAAAGGCATTGGTGCTGGCCGAGTAGATGCGACCTGCGCCGCCGGTCGCGAGCAGAGTCGCCTTGGCCTGCAGAATCATCACTTCGCCGGTTTCCATCTCCATGGCCACCACCCCCAGAACATCACCGGACTGATCACGGATCAGATCAAGCGCCATCCATTCGACAAAGAACTGGGTGTGCGCGCGGACATTGCGCTGATACAGCGTATGCAGCATGGCGTGACCGGTCCGGTCTGCGGCAGCGCAAGAGCGCTTGACAGGGCCCTCGCCATAGTTGCGCGTCTGACCACCAAATGGGCGCTGATATATACGGCCATCCGGGGTGCGATCGAACGGCATACCGAAATGCTCGAGTTCGTAGACGGCTTCATTCGCCTTGCGACACATAAATTCAATCGCGTCCTGATCGCCGAGATAATCCGAACCCTTGACGGTGTCGAACATATGCCAGTGCCAGTTGTCCTCGCCGTCGTTGCCGAGAGAAGCAGCAACACCACCCTGCGCCGCGACTGTATGCGAGCGGGTGGGAAACACTTTGGACAACACGGCGACCTTGAGATTGGCCTCGGACAGTTGGAGTGCCGCACGCAGGCCTGATCCGCCCGCCCCAACGACTACTGCATCAAATTGCCTTCTGGTGATCGACATCTAGATTCCCCACAAAATTCTGACTGACCACGCGGCATAAACGAGCAGCGCAGCGACAAACACCGTATAAAGCCCAAGCCGCACGCCGGCATGCTTGATGTAATCCATCACGATGTCTCGAACGCCTATCCAAGCGTGCAGATACAGGCTGAACAGGAACAGTAACGTCGCATACTTCATCCACTGCGGCGTAAAAATCATGCGCCAGGTGGCGAAATCCAACGGCGGGCCGGTCAGCACCTGCAGAAAGAATACCGCCACATAAACGACCATCAACACCGCGGTAAGGCGTTGCAATACCCAGTCGCGCAATCCGTAATGCGCGCCAACCACTATTCGATTTACCATATCTTCAACCCCATCAGCACGGTCAGAACAATACCGGCGGCCATCACCCAGCGGCTGCTGGCACGCGCGGCTTCAAGCTCGACGCCAACATCCAGATCGAGCGCGAGATAACGTATCCCGGCACACAAGTGGTGAAAGAAGCCCCAGAACAATCCGAGCACCACCAGCTTAACGAGCACGTTCGAAAAGAACATGCGCAAATCGTTAAAGGCACCAAACGACACCACGCTCTGCTGAAAAACATACAATAACAACGGTAACGCCAAAAACAACACGGCACCGCTAACCCGATGCATGATCGAGATGATCCCGGGCATCGGCAATTTTATTTGCATTAAATTAAGATATTTTGGTCTGTTGGGCATGTCGCTTCCGATTTAGATCGTCATTCCGTAGGCCGCACATAACATCGCGGCAATCTGGCCTGCAAACCCGACTCAAAAAGCCGGAGTGCGAGGTCGATTTTAGCAGTAAATGTTGCGCTGCATAAGTGGCTCTCAACGCAAATTAATGCGCTAGCACTGCTGCTGGCGCCACAACACTCCACGCCCTAAAGCATGTCGACGTCAATCGCGTATCGCCTTGGATCAAAGTTCGCCGCCTTTGTTTTGACACCAGAGGACTCGATTGGCTATTATCGGCAGATCAGAAATTTTGCTTGCGCCCCCGGCGGCAAAACCCCTTTTCAGCGCCAGTGCCAGC
>CAIWNB010000009.1 GCA_903913965.1 uncultured beta proteobacterium | reverse complement strand
GGCGGCAAGCCGCGCTGGATCAGCACCGGCGAAACCACCGCTGACGGCATCAAACTCCTGAGTATTGCGGGCGAGACCGCGGTGATCGAATTTGGCGGCGGCCGGCAAACGCTGACCATGGGCCAGTCCGGACGTTTGGGCGCCGGAGCCGGCGCGAATACCGGCACGCAGAGTGTGACACTCAGCGCCGGCCGCGGCGGTCATTTTATTGCCAACGGCGCAATCAACGGCATCGCTGTGGAATTTCTGGTTGATACCGGCGCCTCGTTTATTTCGTTCGGCAGCTCGGAAGCCAAACGCTTCGGTATCAATTACCTGAACGGACAGAAATCGTTTTCTTCGACGGCCAACGGCGTGGTACCCGTTTACCGGGTCAAGCTTGATGCAGTCAAAGTCGGCGACATCACGCTGCACAATGTCGACGGTGTGGTGCACGTCGGCGACAATCTGCCGGTGGTATTGCTCGGCAACAGCTTTCTCAACCGGATGGAAATGAAGCGCGATGGCGAGCGCATGGTGCTGACCAAACGCTACTAACTGCCGTCAAAGGGCGGCGCGCAAACAGCGTTACTTGGGCCCAGTGCCCGGATTCTCGGCTGCCCCGGCCATTGACAACAGATGCCCGAACTTGCTGCGCTTGGTATCCAGATAGCGGCGGTTGGCTTCACGCGGTGCGATGTCGATCGCCACACGCTCACTGACCGTCAGACCATAATCCTCCAGCGCCTTGACCTTTTCCGGGTTGTTCGTAATCAAACGCACCTTGCGTGCGCCAAGGTCGAAGAGGATATGCGCACCGGTCTTGAAGTCGCGCATGTCGGCAGCAAAGCCCAGCGCGTGATTGGCCTCGACCGTGTCCTTGCCTTGATCCTGCAGCGCATAGGCGCGAATCTTGTTGAGCAGGCCGATGCCGCGGCCTTCATCGAACATATAAATAATGACACCGCGCCCTTCAGCTTCGATCTTCGCCATCGCCGCTTCAAGCTGCTCACCGCAATCGCAACGCTCTGAACCAAACACATCGCCGGTCAGACATTGTGAATGCAAACGCGTCAGCACCGGCGTGTCGGCACCGATCTCGCCCTTGACCATCGCCACCACCGGCGTGGTCTCCAGATCATCGCTATAGACCATGAAGCGCCAGCTGCCGCTATCGCGGGTCGGCAATAACGTTTCCGATTTGCGCCGGATCTGCCGTTCGTGTTTGCGATAGGCAACCAGATCGGCGATACGCAGCACCGGAATCTGATGCAGCGCCGCGAATTTTTCCAGGTCCGGCATGCGCGCCATACTGCCATCGTCTTTCATGATTTCGCAGATCACACCCGCCGGCTTGAGACCTGCCAAACGCGCCAGATCGACCGCGGCCTCGGTATGCCCGCGCCGCGCCAACACGCCGCCGTCGACCGCGCGCAGCGTCTGCAAACGACCCGGACGGATCAGATCGCCGGGCTGGGTGCCGTCGGCAATCGCCACCGCAATGGTACGGGCCCGATCCTGCGCCGACATGCCGGAGCCAACGCCCTCACGCGCATCGATCGGCGTCGCGAAGGCAGTGCCAAACTTGGTCTGATTGCCCTGTTCATCGGCGATCAGGGAGAGTCCGAGTTCTCGCATGCGTCCCTCGGTGAGTGCCAGCGATACCAGCCCGCGCGCCTGACCTGCCATGAAGTTGATCACCTCGGCAGTGGCACGCTCGGCGGCGACAAAAAGATCACCTTCGTTTTCGCGGTCTTCATCATCGACGAGAATCAGCAGGCCGCCACGACGCACCACCGGCAGCAATTGCTCGATCACAGATTCACTGGTGGGATTTTTCACAGCCATCACTTGCTCACCTTCGGTTGATTCAGTCGTTGCCACGCGTAATCAGGCAGATGAATTCGGCACGCGTTTTTTCCTGCGCGAAGCCACCGGTGAAGGCGGAGATAGCGGCCACTGCATGCTGCTTTTTTGGGTAACCCGTAGGCGACAGTATACTACCCCGCCTAGGCGGCCAGCCTGGCGCGGATAGAGGCCAGTATGCCGGCCCGATCGAGTCCGCAATCGGCCAGCTGCAGGGCCGGATCGCCATGATCGATAAAGCGATCGGGCAAACCGAGCACCAATACCGCGGCCTTGATACCCTGACGTTGCAAGGACTCAAGTACCGCTCCGCCCGCACCACCCTCGACCGCGTTCTCCTCAATCGTCACCAACACATCATGACTGGCGGCCAGCTCGGCGACGAGCGCGTCATCGAGCGGTTTAACAAAACGCATGTTTGCCACCGTGGCATCGATTTCTTCAGCCACTTCGAGCGCCACCGCCAGCATGCTGCCGAAGGCGAGGATCGCGACCTTCTTCGACAACAACGCAACCTTCTTGCCCTGGCGGCGGATTTCGCCCTTGCCCAGCGGCAAGGCGGTCATATCCTTTTTCACTTCAACGCCCGGACCGCTGCCGCGCGCATAACGCACCGCCGCCGGCGTATTCATCTGAAACGCGGTAAACAGCATCTGCCGGCACTCATTCTCGTCAGAGGGTACCATCACAGTCATGTTCGGCAAGCAACGCAGATAACTCAAATCAAAGCTGCCGTTATGCGTGGCGCCATCAGCTCCCACCACGCCACCGCGGTCGATCGCCAGCACCAGCGGCAGGTTTTGCAGCATCACATCGTGGATCAACTGATCGTAGGCACGCTGCAAAAATGTCGAATAGATCGCCACCACCGGTTTACTGCCTTCGCAGGCCAGCCCTGCGGCAAAGGTCATGGCATGCTGCTCGGCAATGCCGACGTCAAAGTAACGCTCCGGATGCAAGGCCGAAAACCGCACCATACCCGAGCCCTCACGCATCGCCGGCGTGATGGCGACCAGACGCTGGTCGAGGGCCGCCATATCGCACAACCAGTCGCCAAAGACCTGCGTATAGGTCGGCTTGCCACCGCTCTTGCCACCGACGATGCCGTCGTCGGGCTTGAATTTCGAGACTCCGTGATAGAGCACGGGATCGGCCTCAGCCATCTTGTAGCCCTGGCCCTTGCGCGTCACCACATGCAAAAACTGCGGCCCCTTTAACTCACGGATATTTTTTAGCGTTGGCACCAGCGCATCGAGATCATGCCCATCGATCGGGCCGATGTAGTTGAAACCGAACTCTTCAAACATCGTGCTCGGCGTCACCATGCCCTTGACGTGTTCCTCGGCACGCTTGGCCAGATCTCCCAGCACGCGCGCGCTGGCACGCTTGGCGGCGGCGTAGAAGCGTCCCGACATCAGCTTGGCCAGATATTTGTTCAGCGCCCCCACCGGCGGCGAAATCGACATTTCGTTGTCGTTGAGAATGACCAGAATATCCGCATCATTGTCACCGGCGTTGTTCATCGCCTCGAACGCCATGCCGGCGGTCATCGCACCATCGCCGATGATGGCGACCACGCTGCGTTTGATTCCGGCCAGTCGCGAGGCGATCGCCATGCCGAACGCGGCGCTAATCGAGGTGCTTGAATGGGCGGTGCCAAAGGTGTCGTAGACGCTCTCTTCACGCCGCGGAAAACCAGAGATGCCCTCCCACATGCGCAAACGGCTCATGCCTTCGCGCCGCCCGGTGAGAATTTTGTGGCCGTAGGTCTGGTGTCCGACATCCCAGACCAAACGGTCATGCGGCGTATCGAACACGTAATGCAGTGCGATCGTCAGTTCGACAGTACCCAGGTTCGACGACAAATGACCGCCGGTCTTGCTCACCGAGTCGATCAAAAAACTGCGCAACTCCTTTGCCAGTTGCGGCAGATCGCGGCGATCAAGCTTGCGCAGATCGGCTGGTTCGTTAATGGTGTTCAACAATTCGTACATCAGAACTTTCGTAAGACGATAAAGTCGGCCAGTTCGCGCAGGCGTTGTGCACGCGGACCAAACACCTCAAGCGAGGCGAGTGCATCGGCGCGCAGCTCGCCAGCGAGTTTTTTCGACTCGGCGACACCGAGCAGGCTGACGTAGGTCGGCTTGTTGTGCTGCGCATCCTTGCCGGCGGTTTTGCCGAGCAGCGCTGTCGATGCCTCGATGTCGAGCACGTCATCCACGACCTGAAAGGCCAGGCCGATACACTTGGCGAAATGATCGAGCCGTGCGAGCTCTTGCGGATCGAGGGCATTGCCACAATGCGCACCAAGCAAGGTGGCGGCGCGAATGATCGCACCAGTCTTGTGGATGTGCATGAATTCGAGTTCAGGCAGCGTCAGCGACTGACCGGTGGCCGCCAGATCAATCGCTTGTCCGCCGGCCATGCCGCGCGAACCCGAGGCTACCGCCAGCAGCTTGACCATTTCAAGCTGGGCCGCAGGATCGTCGGCGAGACAATGTTCCGCCAGCAGTTGAAACGCCAGACTCTGCAACGCATCGCCGACCAGCAATGCAGTCGCCTCGTCGTATTCGACATGGCAGGTCGGCTTGCCGCGACGAAGCACGTCGTCATCCATGCACGGCAGGTCATCGTGCACCAATGAGTAGGCATGGATCATTTCGACCGCAGCACCGGCAATCGTCACACGCCCGACATCGGCCTGCGTCACTTCGCCGGCGGCAAACGCCAGCAAGGGGCGCACGCGCTTGCCGCCGCCAAGCACGGCATAGCGCATCGCTGCGTGTAAGCGCTGCGGTGCGATATCCGCCGCCGGCAGCAGTGCGCCGATACGGGATTCAAATTGGGCTTGCAGGCTGGCGGTCCAGCGCTGGAAATCAGGTGAATTCGTCGTCATCGTCGGCGGCAAAGTTTTTCAGCACGCCGGCTTCCAGAACCTTGACTTGCTGTTGTGCGTCCGCAAGCTGCGCCTGGCAGAATTTCAAGAGCTCAGCGCCGCGTTTGTAATCGGACAGCGACTGCTCCAGCGTCAATTGTCCGTCTTCCATGCGCGTGACGATGCCTTCGAGCTCATTCAAGGCACTCTCGTAAGTCGGACTTTTATCGGATTTTTCTGTCTTGGGCATGACCAGAAGCGACGGCCGCGTTAAACCGCGAACATAGCGCAATCAGAGCCTTGCGGTCAACGAAACACTCAAGGTAACACCATACAACCCGGCGCGGCGCAGCAGAGCAGGTCCCGTGAACACGCCGCCACTTGGGTCAATGCAGTGCCAAGGCAAGCCGCAAACCAGACATCCCCCATGCCGCCCCCTTGATACACGCCGGAATTTGTTTGGTCCGCGCCGCATGCTCTGAACACGGCTGGCGACTAGCCCTCGGCCGCCTATGGCGACCGCTTTAAAAAATAACTCGCGGCAAAATCGTCAGCCGGTTCTTGCGCCCGCCGCTGCCTCGATGCCACCTTGCGCTCGCAAGAGCGCTACGCGGCGGGACCTGCACAATCGCCACGCCACAAATATTTATTTCAAATAAACAGCGGGATAGAACCCGCTGCGGAAATTACTGTTGCCCTCGTCACGAAATACGGGGAAAATGGAGCCTCATCTAAGGGCTTGTAAACAAATGGTTTTAGAGCATTCATTAGAACCGGTTCTGCTCAGCCCCGTCACTTCCTGATTAGAGAATACGCCGTATGTCCGACCTGGCGACCTTACTCGCGCTGACCAAGACTTCGCCGCAGCTTCCGATCCCCTGGTACTTCGACCCGCAGATTTACGCCCTCGAGCAAAAACTGTTGTTTGAGCGCGGTCCAGGCTATGTCGGCCACGAACTGATGACACCGAACCGCGGTGACTATCAGGTGCTGGCACGTTTCGACAACGGCAAGGCCCTGGTGCGCGGTGAGCAGGACGTGCAACTCATCAGCAATGTCTGCCGTCATCGTCAGGCCGTCATTCTCAAGGATCGCGGCAGTGCCAAATCGATCGTCTGCCCGCTGCATCGCTGGACCTACGGGCTCGACGGCAAACTGCTCGGCGCACCGCACTTTCCCGGCAATCCCTGCCTCGATCTGGGCACCTCACCGCTGCAAAACTGGAACGGCCTTTTATTTAACGGCAAGCGCGATGTGCTGCGCGATCTGGCAAAACTCGGCGTCAAACAGGATCTCGATTTCTCGGGCTTCATGCTCGACCGCGTGCAAATCGACGAATACGCCTGCAACTGGAAAACCTTCATCGAGGTCTATCTCGAGGATTACCACGTCGAACCGTTTCATCCCGGGCTCGGTAATTTCGTCGCCATCAACGACCTCAAATGGGAGTTCGGCGACTGGTACAGCGTACAGACCTGCGGCGTAAAACCCGGGCTGGTCCACGGCGGTAGCGCGGTCTACCAGAAATGGCAGGACGTGTTGATGCGCTACAACGAAGGCCGCAATCCGCCGCACGGTGCGATCTGGCTGACCTATTACCCGAACATCATGGTCGAGTGGTATCCGCATGTGCTGGTGATCAGCACCATCGTGCCGCGCGGCCCCGAAGCCTGTAGCAATGTCATCGAGTTTTATTATCCTGAAGACATCGCCCTCTTTGAGCGTGAGTTTGTTGAGGCCGAGCAGGCTGCCTACGAAGAAACCGCCGTCGAAGATGACGAAATCTGTATGCGTATGACCGAAGGCCGCCGCGCGCTCTACAAACAGGGCGTTAGCGAAGTCGGACCGTATCAATCGCCGATGGAAGACGGCATGCTGCATTTCCACGAGTTTTTGCGGCGCGAACTACAACCGCAGGATTGATGGGCGGCACCGCCGCAAACCCATGATGGAGTTGAACCGCCCATGAAACATCGCACCATTCGCGGCAATATCTGAACCCCATGTTTACCGCGCTCATCAGCGTCACCGACCTCGCTGCACATCTGCACGATCCGCAATGGATCGTCTTCGACTGCCGCTACGATCTCGTTGACCCGGCGGCCGGCAGCCGCGCTTACGCACAAGCGCATATCAACGGTGCGCGCCTCTTACATCTCGAACACGATTTATCCGGCACCAAAACCGGTCGTAACGGCCGCCATCCGCTGCCGGATGCCGATGGGTTTTACGCGCGCCTCGCCGCACTCGGCCTGTCGAATCAGATGCAGGTCGTGGCCTATGACAGCAGCGGCGGCGCGTTTGCAGCGCGGCTGTGGTGGATGCTGCGCGAGGCCGGACACCACAGCGTGGCAGTTCTCGACGGCGGCTGGAACGCCTGGCTCAAGGCCGGCCAGCCGGTCAGCGCCGACTTGCCGGCCGTCACCGCCGGGCAATTCCACGGCGCACCAGTGGCCAACATGCGCGTCGATGCGGCTTTTATCGAAGCCACGCTCAGTCACCACGAAACGCGCATCATCGACGCCCGCAGCGCCGACCGTTTTCGCGGCGAGAACGAGACGCTCGATCCGGTGGGCGGACATATACCCGGTGCCAGCAACCGCTTTTTCCAAAACAATCTCGGTGCCGACGGCTGCTTCAAAGCAGCGGCCACCCTGCGCGCAGAGTTTCTCGCCCTGCTTGGCGACACTGCACCGGTACAGGTGGTGCACCAATGCGGTTCGGGCGTCACCGCCTGCCACAATCAACTGGCGATGGAAGTCGCCGGTCTTGGCGGTTCGCGCCTCTACCCCGGCTCATGGAGCGAGTGGTGCAGCGATCCGCGCCGCCCGGTTGCCACCGGCGCATAGCAGGCAACCGCGCGCGCCGAAAAATCAGCGTGCCGTCGTCCCTCGATAACAATCAGCAGCAATACACCGTGCCAAGCAATCCGCCGCCATGCCTCTGATCACCTCGCCACGCCGCAGAGCCCTGGTCAAAGCAGCGCTCGCCGCTCTGGTTACGACACCGGCGCTGACACGCGCGCAAACGCCCGAGGCAACCATCATGCATGTGCGTGATGCCTCGATCCTGCGTTTGCCCGCCAATGCCGAAGCACAAAAACAATTCGAGAGCAGCGCAGCACGCGCCGCGCAGCCGGGTCGCTGGAACGCACGGGCCCCACTGCCTTTTCCGCGCAGCGAAATGGCCTCGGCAGCCGCCTGGAACGGTCGGATGCATGTTGTCGGCGGCTTTGGCAACTTGCGTGTTGATCGCGCCTACCACCACGTTTACGACGCGGCGAAAAACGTGTGGAGTGAAGCCGCGGCACTACCGCGCGGCGCCAGCCACATCGGTGTGGCCAGCGCCAACGGCCTGCTCTACGCAATCGGCGGTTTTATCGAACAGAACCGGCTGCCGCATGAAGACGCGTTTGCCTTCGATATTGCCAAAGGCGAATGGCGCACCATCGCACCGCTGCCGCGAGCCCGCGCTGCTGCCTGTGTGGTAAACCTGCAGGGAAAAATCCATGTCATCGCCGGCGCCAGCGGACGCGATATCCGCAAAAGCGTGGACTGGCACGAGGTCTACGACCCGGCAGCTGACCGTTGGGAAACGCGCGCGCCACTGCCCGATCCACGCGATCATGCCGGCGCCGAAGTCCTCAATGGCCGCATCCATGTGATGGGCGGCGGCTTCGACGGCTCTAACCGTAATACCGATCTACATCACGTCTACGAACCGAAGTCTGACAGCTGGGAAAAGCGCGCCCCGCTGCCGACGCCGCGCAACGGCCACGCCACCGCCGTGCTGCGCGAGAAAATTTTTGTAATCGGCGGCGAATCGGCCGGCAAGGTGCACGGCCAGAACGAAGCGTACGATGGCAAGACAGACCGCTGGGAAAGTTACGCAGCGCTGCCGACACCGCGCCACGGTGCCGGTGCGGTGGCGATCGGCAACGCGATTTATTTCGCCGGCGGTGCGCCGCTTGCAGGCACTACTTTTTTGACCTCGGCCAACGAAGCCTTTACGCTGGGCTGAAGACTATTTGCGGTATTTCTCCAGCGCCGCACCGGAGAAATATTTCTCTTCAAGCTCGCGCTGCTTGGCGAGCCCTTCGCCATCGCTGCCGACTTCCGGAATCGGGTAGGGATGGCCTTCACGCGCAGCGATGAAATCGTCCCACGCACCGACGTCCTTCTCCTGAAACGCCTGCATGAAATCCCACAGCGCGGCCCAGGTCACATGGTGGGTAAAGCCCGGATACCAGGCAATGTTCACGCCCAACTCAAGGTGCTCCTTGAAACCCAGATAACGCGGCAACTTGCCTTTCATGAACGAAAACGGCCCATCAACCGCGGCGCGCGCCATTTTGATTTCGTCAATCGAGTGCGGTGACTCGAGTTGCACCCAATCAACACCGGCCTCCTCGCGATAGGCCTTCAGGCGTTTCATACAATCTTCAAGACTGCTGTTGGAAGCATCGCGCGCATAACACTGGGCGATCACCACAAAATCCGGATCGAGTTCATTTTTCATGTCCACCGCGGCGCGGTAGCGCGCGATGGCCTGCTCGATCGGCACCACTTCCATGCCGGCGCTTTGCGTACGGCGCTTGCCCTCGATCGGCTGATCATCAATGCGCACGCCGGCAATGCCCGCGCGTATGCACTCACGGATCATGCGGCGCACTGCCATCACACCACCGTGGCCGGTATCGCCATCCATGATGATGGGGAAACCTGCGCTCTGCGCAATCCAGCCGGCAATCTGCACGCATTCGATCATCGACAGCGCACCGACGTCAGCAAGGCCGGTATAAGCACCGACCACGCCGCCGGTGCCAACGAAGCCCGCCTCGCAGCCGGCCTTCTCCATAAGGCGCGCATGCACTGCGGTGGGCGGATGCAAGATCGCCAGCACGCGATCCTTACGGTGTATGAGCCCGCGCAGGCGGGTCGACATTTTTTCTTTCATGCAAAATTCCTGTGTGAAGTGCGCAGTGCGCGCATTGACGAGCGCGCACATTATACGTACTCTCAAGGCTGGATGTGATGCACGATCCGCTGCGCAAAGATGTTCCCCGCGCGTAATCCCGCCATCGCAAATTCTTCGACGCAACAAGTACGACGCCGGCCTGCGCCGGTGGCATGGAGCTTTCATGAGCAATCAAACCTATGATGTAGTAGTGGTCGGCGGCGGCAATGCCGCCCTGTGCGCAGCCCTTTCAGCGCGTGAAAAAGGTGCGAGCGTGCTGGTGCTCGAACGCGCCCCCGAGGACAAACGTGGCGGCAACAGCGCGTTCACCGGTGGCGGCTTTCGCATGGTTCATCACGGCACCGAAGACATTAAAAAGGTCGTGCCTGATCTGACCGAAGAGGAAATCGGGCGCTCGGATTTCGGTACCTATACCGCCGGCGACTATCTCGACGACCTCGGCCGCATCACCCAGTATTACATCGACCCGGATCTTGCCGAGGCCATCGTCAACAACAGTTTTGAAACAGTATTGTGGATGCGCAGCCGCGGCGCACGCTTCATCCCCAACTACGGACGTCAGGCCTACAACGTCAACGGGCGCTTCAAATTTTTCGGTGGCATCGTCATCTACGCCAACGGCGGCGGCCGCGGCCTGATGGAACTGCTCTACAAATCGCTCGAGACCCACGGCATACCGGTGCGTTACCGCGCGCAGGCGCAGGAACTGCTGCGCGACGACCGCGGCATCACCGGCGTACGAGCGCGCATCGACGGACGGGAGGAAATCATCAACGCCCGCTCGGTGGTTCTGGCCTGCGGCGGCTTTGAGGCCAACCGCGAAATGCGCACGCGTTATCTGGGGCCGGGCTTTGACATGGCAAAAGTCCGCGGCACCCGCTACAACACCGGCGACGGTATCCAGATGGCGCTGGACATCGGCGCGCAATCCTACGGCCAGTGGTCGGGCTGTCATTCGGTGGCATGGGAGCGTTATGCCGGCGACTTCGGCGACGTCGAACACCCGCACGCCGGATACCGCCACAGCTATCCGTTCGGCATCATGGTCAACTCCGAAGGCCAACGCTTCGTCGATGAAGGCGCCGATTTCCGCAACTACACCTATGCCAAATACGGCCGCGTCGTTTTGCAGCAACCGGGGAGCTTTGCCTGGCAGATTTTCGACCAGCAGGTCAAACATGTGATGCGTGACGAATACAAGTTGCGCGGTGCCACCAAGGTGGTCGCCGACACGCTCGAAGGATTGGTCGAGAAAATGCAGGATGTGCATCCGCAAAATTTCCTCGACACCGTGCGCGATTACAACGCCGCAGTAAAACAGGACGTGCCATTTGACCCGAACGTGCGCGATGGACGCACTACCGTGGGGCTGGCAGTTAATAAAACGAACTGGGCCAACACGCTGGAAAAACCGCCCTTCGAGGCGTACTCGGTGGGCTGCGGCATCACCTTCACCTTTGGCGGCCTCAAGATCAACCCGACCTCACACGTACTCGACACCGAAGACACACCAATTCCGGGCCTGTATGCCGCAGGCGAACTGGTCGGTGGTCTGTATTACTTCAACTATCCGGGCAGCACCGGATTGATGGCTGGTGCGGTATTTGGAAAAATCGCCGGGCAAGAGGCGGCGCAATACGTTGCGGCGAACCCACGCTAACGATAATGCAGCCGCGATGCAATCCAGCCAGTGGATCGTGCGGCGGCATGGCGCGTGTTTGTGCAGACTGCTCTGCACAAACACGGCCAACGAACATGAATAACGGTGATCTTGCTCAATGAGCAAGGATAGCGGCCTACGTGCCGGCTCACTGCTGTGGCAAACGCTACAAACGGTATTTCGCCGGCGGCGTAAGGAATTTATCGAGCCACCACTAGTCGCCGGCGCGTTGGACGCAGACACGCTGCGCGAACTTCTTGGCAAGCCAAACCCGGTTATTCTCGAAATCGGCTGCAATGATGGTGAACATACCCGCATGTTCATGCAATGCTTTGCCGAAGCGCGGATATATGCATTCGAGCCGGATGTGCGTGCCCGCGCCCGCTTTGAGTCGAATATTCAGGATAAGCGCGTGCAGCTGTTTGCCACTGCAGTCGGCGCCAACGACGGCATCACGACCTTTTACCCAAGCAACGGATTACCGCCGAACAAATCTGCCGCAAATATGCCCGGTGGCTGGGATTTATCCGGTTCGATCCGCGCGCCGAAAGAACATCTGGACATGCATCCCTGGTGTCGCTTCGACGCCGGCATAGACGTCGCAGTCACGCGCCTCGACAGCTGGCGCAGACAGCAAGCTGTCGGAACGGTTGATTTCATCTGGGCCGACGTGCAGGGCGCCGAGGGCGATCTCATCAAAGGTGGGCGCGAGACACTCGCCAATACCCGCTATTTCTACACCGAGTACAACAACCGGGAACTCTACGAAGGCCAGTTAGGACTGCGCGAGTTGCTCAGCTTGCTGCCGGATTTCGACGTGGTAGAGCGTTACCCGCATGACGTTCTGCTACGTAACCGCCGCTACACGGTACGCACTCGTTAATCAAGCTGGCAGCAGCGACCTTCCTCTGCTCAGGCGTTCTCGCGCTGATAACGCTGAAACGCCAGTTCGGGCAATCCCCCGCATTCCAGTATCTGCTCGATCAACGGCGGAAACGCGCGCAGGGTGACTGTTTTGCCGTTGGCCGGATTGCGCACCACGCCGTTGGGGTAATCGACCTCCAGCGTCTCACCGTCTTCGCAAATACCGGTGATACCCGGCGCCTGCAGAATCGGCATTGCGCGCGCGATGCTGTTGCGGAAAAACAATCGCGACACCGACTCGACCACGATGGCGGCTATGCCGACTTCCATCAGCACCACGCCGGGCCGGCTTGAACCACAGCCAAAATTACGCCCTGCAATCAGAATGTCACCGGCCTTCACTTCGCGCGGAAACTCGGGACGATAGGCCTCCATGGTGTGCTGTTTGAGTTCTGCCATGGTCGGGTATTTGTAATACGGATTGATGGCGTCGGTCTCCACCGAGTCGCCGAACTTCCAGACGCGGCCACGCGCCACGCTTGCCAGATCAAAGGCCACGCAACACCTCCTTCGGATGCACAATCTCGCCGGCCAGTGCGGCGGCGGCGACGGTCAACGGACCGCCCAAAAAAATATCTGCGTTCATGCTGCCCTTGCGCCCTTTGAAGTTGCGCGTGGTCGAGGTAATGCAAACCTCGCCATCCGAGAGAAAACCAACACGCGGCTGGCAGACACCGCAACCCGGCGTGACGACCTGCGCCCCCGCCTCGATCAGCGTGGTGATCAAACCGGCCTTCAAGCACTGCAGATAGACCTGCTGCGACGCCGGCGAGAGGATAAACCGCACGCCCTTGGCAACCTTGCGTCCGGCCAGCACGCGCGCGGCGATTTCAATATCTTCGAAGCGCCCGTTGGCGCACGAACCGATGATCGCCTGGTTGATGCGCGTGCCGATCACATCTTCCACTGGGCCAACGTTACCGAACTGGTGGGGCTTGGCCACGACAAAAGGCATCTTGTCGACGTCGAGCACGATTTCACGCGCGTACTGCGCATCCGGATCAGCAGCGATTTCCGCATAAGGCTTGTCGGTGCGCGTGCGCAGAAATTCGCGGACCTTGTCGTCACAGGGAAAGAGCGCGAACTTGGCGCCGACTTCGACGCCGTGTGCGGCCAGACACATACGGCTGTCGATTGAGGTCTGCGGCACCAGCGAACCGCTGTACTCCACCGACATGCTGTTGGCGAAATCATCGCCATACTGGCCGGCGAGATACAGAATAATGTCCTTGGCAATCGGATAGTCGGGCTGCTTGCCTTCGAGCACTACCTTGACCGTCTGCGGCACCTGAAACCACAACTCGCCAAACAACAGCACATAGAGCATGTCAGCGCGTGTGATACCGGTGCCGCCGACGTTGAGACCGCCGTAACTGATGGTATGCGAATCATTACCGACGACCAGCTCACCGGGCCGCATCAACCCGTAGTCAGCCATCATTTGGTGGGCGATGCCGGGTTCCGCATCGTGAAAGGTCTTGATGCCCAGGCGCGCAACCTCGCGCCGGATCAATGCATTTTCATCAGCCTGTTTTTGCGTCAATGTCGGCTGATGATGATCGACCAGCACAAAAATGCGCTCCGGGTCCCAGACCCGCGGCAGACCGTCCTTGAAGCCGGCCTCAATCGCCAGCTGATGCATAGGCTCGGAAGCGTGGTAGTGCACCATCGCTCCGTCAATGCGTGCTTCGAGAATATCGCCTGCGTACACAGGCTTGCCGGCGAGGTTGCTGCGCGTGAGCAACTTCTCGGCCATGGTTTGTGGCAACACGATGACTCCATCGGAAATAAATTAAAGCGGGATAGTGCGACGCATGAAAAGTCGCTGCGACCTTCCATTACAATATACTGGTGAACACATACCAACGCAACGCGCAGAGCCGCGCATGAAGAGCGCGGACCACCATAACGGCGCAACACAGGCGCTTGCACATCACGCCGCGACACTGTCCTTCGACGCACTGCCTCCATCACTCGTTGTGATGCTCAAGCAATGCGTGCTCGACACGCTGGGCGTTGCCATCGGCGCCAGCGGGCTCGCACCCGAAGCAAAAATTCTCGCCGAGCATGCCCTCGAGCAGGGTGGCAAGCCCGACAGCACGCTGCTGGGCTTCGGCACCGCAGTGCCGGCCTCATCGGCCGCGCTCGTCAACGGCAGCCTTGGCCACATGCTCGATTACGATGACGTCGGTGCCGGCGGCCACGTCAGCATCGTCACGATACCGGTGGCACTGGCGCTCGCGGAAAAGCGCAGCCGCGCCGGCCATCCGGTCAACGGCCGCACGCTGCTCAGCGCCATCGCCGCCGGCACCGACATACATACGCGGCTCAATCAGGCCATCCGGATTCCCGACTGGACGATTGCTGAAGGTTGGTTCCCGACGCAAATGTTTGGATTTTTGTCAGGCGCCGCCACCGCCGCACACGTGCTCGGCCTCGATAGCGTACAAACTGAAAACGCGCTCGGCATCGGTTTCAACCAGATGAGCGGCAGTCGTCAGATGGCGGTCGGCGCGGCAACCCATATGCGCTCGATGCAGGCTGGCTTCTCCGGTCAGGGTGCGGTCCTCGCCGCCGAACTCGCGGCACGCGGCATCGTCGGCAGCAAAGAGGTCATCGAAGGACGCTATGGCTTGTTTCGCACTTATGTGCGCGACGCCACGCCCGACTGGCCAGCGCTACTCGACGGCCTCGGTCACGACTTTCCTCTGCTCGCCAAGCATGGCTTCAAGGTATGGCCGGCCTGCGGTTACACCCGTGCCACCAATACCGCCGTGCTTGAACTACGCACTGAATACAACATCACGCCGGATGAAGTCGCCGCCATCATCGTCATCGGCGGCACTGGCGGCGCGCAACTCTTGTCCGAACCGCTGGAAACCAAACGTCGCCCGCAACTCGCGATCGACGGCAAATTCAGCATCCCCTTCACCACTGCGGTGATGATGGTGCACGGCAACGTGCAATTACGCGATTACACCGAAGCCGCACTGCATGATCCGGCGGTACTGGCGATGGCCGACCGCGTGAGCTGGCGCGCCGACCCGGACGCCGCAGTGCCGGTCGGCGGCGAATCCGCGCTATCGCGACCGACGGTTGAAATGCATTTGCGCGATGGGCGCGTGCTGTCGCGCAAGGCCAACGGCGTGCCCGGCGATCCGCGCCATCCGATTGCCCAGGCGCAACTTGAAGCCAAGTTCCGCGATTGTGTTTCATTCGCTGCCAAAACGATTCACAGCGAGCGCGTCGAGCGCGCCATCGCCCTGATTAATGATCTTGAAAACATGACAGACGCGGCGGAAATCGTGCGCGTTCTTGCCTAGACTGAACTCATGCCCCCATTGCACTTGCGACCCGCCGGCCTTGCATTTCTAATTGCATTAACCGCGGCTGCGTCAACCGCCACTTGCCGCGCACAAGCACCCGCCGACACCGCGTATCCCGCACGCCCCATCCGCATTCTCGTTGGCTTCCAGCCCAGCGGTGGCAGCGACATCATGGCGCGCGCCGCCGGACAAAAACTCGCCGAGCGCTGGAACACACCGGTGGTCACCGACAACCGGCCGGGTGCGGGCGGCACCATCGCCATGGAAATCGCCCGCAAGGCCGCCGCCGACGGCTACACGCTACTGGTGATCTCCGGCAGTCTCGTCACCAATGCCACGCTGGTCACGCGCACGCCCTACGATCTTCGCGCCGCGTTTTCTCCAATTACACAACTCACCACCCAGCCTTACGTGCTGCTGGCACACCCCGCGCTGCCTGCGAAAACGGTGCGCGAACTGGTCGCCTATGCGAAGGCCAATAGCGACAAACTGAATTACGCCTCATCGGGCACCGGCTCTTCGGCGCATCTCGGCATGGAACTGTTCAAGTCGATGACGCAGACGAAGATGGAGCACATCCCCTACAAAGGCAGCGGACCGGCGCTGATTGATCTGCTCGGCGGCCAGGTGCAGCTGCTGCTGGCGAGCGCTATCTCCTCCGGGCCTCACCTCAATAGCGGCAAGCTGCGCGCACTCGGTGTCACCAGCGGCAAACGCTCGCCCAACCTGCCGCAACTACCGACCATCGCCGAAGCCGGTGTAGCCGGCTATGACGTCACCGGCTGGTATGGGCTTGTTGCACCAGCTGGCACGCCGACGGTCATCATCAAAAGTCTGAGCGTTGAACTCGGCCGCGCCATGCACAGCACCGACGTGCGCGAAAAACTCGCCGCCGACGGCACCGAACCGCTGACCGGCACACCCGAAGAATTCAGATTGACGATCACCAAGGAAATCGACAAATGGACTCAGCTCGTCAAAACCACGGGCCTGAAACTATGATTGCGCCGCTCGCAGTCGCTGTGTGGTGCGCCCTCTTCAGCACACAGGTCGCGGCTCAAGGCAAAAGCGTGGACGCAGGATATCCCGATAAGCCAGTGCGCTTTCTGGTCGGCCAATCGCCCGGCGGCGCCACCGATGTGGTCGCACGCGCGGTGTCGCAAAAAATGACCGAAAACATCGGGCAATCGGTGGTCGTTGATAATCGCACCGGCGCCTCGGGCTCGATTGCCGCCACCATGGTCGCCAAAGCAACGCCCGACGGTTACAACATCCTCATCGTCTCCAGCAGCTTCTCGATCAACCCCAGCCTCTACACCAACCTGCCCTTCGATCCGCTGAAGGATTTTTCCGCCATCACGCTGATTGCCGAGGCGCCTTTCCTGCTGGTGGTGCATCCGTCGATGCCGGCAAAAAGCGTCGGCGAACTGATCGCCACCGCCAAAGCAAAACCCGACACACTGTCGTTCGGCTCCGGCGGCGTGGGCAGCTCGGGCCAGATGGCAGGCGAACTCTTCAAATTTCTGGCCGGCGTCAAACTCATCCACGTGCCGTACAAGGGCGCGGGTCCGGCGCTGATCGACGTCATTGGCGGACAAATCAACATGACCTTCGGCAGCGTCATTTCATCGCTTGGACATGTGCGCAGTGGAAAGTTGAAAGCACTCGGCGTAACCAGCGCAAAACGGGCGCGCTCAATGCCGGAACTGCCGACCATCGCCGAAGCCGGCGTTAAAGGCTATGCCACCACGACGTGGTACGGGGCGCTGGCCCCCGCCAACACACGACCCGCCGTCGTGGAAAAACTCAACGCCCACATCAAGAAAGCGCTAAGCGCACCGGAAGTCGGCGAACACATGGCTAAGGACGGCGCTGAACCGGTCGGCAACACACCGGCGCAGTTCCGTGAGTTTCTCGGTACCGAGATCGGCAAGTGGCGTGATCTGGTGAAACACGCCGGCGTGCGCGTCGAATAACACGCGCCGGCGCGGCGCGCTACAAGTCCTGCTGCATCTTGAAGTCGAGTATCACCTTGCGGAATTTTTCAGCGTCGCGCCGCACCACTTCGGCGAACTGTTCCGCAGGCCCCGTCATGATCTCAAAGCCCTGGCCGGTGATCTGGTTCTTAATATCGGGCTGATTGACGATCTGCGTGATCTCGCGGTTGTAAGCATTGACTACCGCGGCCGGCGTCTTCGCCGGCGCAAACACACCGTACCACATGCTGATTTCAAAACCGGGCAGACCACTTTCAGCCAGCGTCGGCACATTCGGAATCACCGGATCGCGCCGCCCAGAAGTTGTTCCCAATATCTTCATCTTGCCGGCATCCACCTGTGCGCTGACGCCGCCATAGGGCGTCAAGACAAAGTGTGACTCACCGGAAATCACTGCAATCACTGCCGGCGCACCGCCCTTGTAGGGCACGTTGTTCATATCGATGCCAGCCATTGCCTTGATCGAATTGGTGGCGATCTCACCGGTGGCGCCAGCGATCGCCACATTCACCGAGCCCGGCTTCGCTTTTGACATCGCAATGATGTCGCGGATCGTACGCGCCTCAAGCTTGATGTTGGCCGCCAGCACCAGGCCGGCACCAAAGACGTTTACTACCGGCACAAAATCGCGCACCGGATCATAAGCAAGCTTGCGATAAAGGGTCGCGTTGATGGCATGCGTGCCGGTGTTACCAACCCCCAACACACTGCCGTCGGGCGCGGCCCGCGCAACGAATTCACCGGCCACCACGCCATTGGCAGACGGCTTGTTGTCGACGATCACGTTCTGGCGCAGCGACTCGCTTAACCTGGGTGAAATCCAGCGCGCCAACAGATCGCTCGGACCAGCGGCCGCGTTCGGCACAATAATCACCACCTGGCGTGCCGGCACCAGCGAAGCCAGCGACGGTTCGGCGGCGGTTGCGGGCAAGTTGAATGCGACTGCAACACATAAAGCGCCGGTGCATTTCAGCGAAAAAGATGCGAGCTTCATCGGTTCCTCCGTTATAGGTCTGCTTGACGACTGAATGGCCGCCATCATCGAATACTTGCACGCAATCTGCAAGCACTTGTCCGGGATCAAGTGAATCGCCAAGAACCACCGGTCTGAGCGATTTCTGCGCCGGGGTTACCGACATCCGCTAAGATTCTGCGGCGCCCCGAAGGAGAAAACAGCATGCATAGCCAGCCCCCTGCAGTGACTAACCTTGCGACATCACTGGGCGCACCGCTCACGCTCGCCGACGAGGGCAGCTTCCACATCAATGGCGCACACCTCAGCAGCGCCTTCCCCGGCGCCTCGACCACCGGCGCCACACCGCCGGGCCGCATCACAAGCAACCAGATGTATGTGCATTACCGCATTCCAGCGGAGGTCAAATCATTGCCGGTGATCATGGTGCACGGCTCCAATCACACCGGTGTGACCTACGAAACCACCCCCGACGGCCGCGAAGGCTGGGCGACTTACTTCGTGCGGCGCGGGCATCCGGTGTTTGTCGTCGACCACGCTGGACGCGGACGCTCGGGTTTCAATCCGACTGGTATCAATCAAGTGCGCGATGGCGGTGGCAACCCGGCTGCACTACCGAATCTGTTTATCGGCACGCATGAGCGCGCCTGGGTGAATTTTCGCTTTGGCCCCGCTTATGGCATCGCCTTTCCCGACCTGCAGTTTCCACTCGCGGCGCTTGACCAGTATTGGTCGCAATTAATCGTCAACAGCGAAACCACGCTGGAGCGCGGCGCCAACCACACCATCGATGCGCTGGCCGCCCTGCTCGACAAAATCGGGCCGGCGGTATTGATGGTGCATTCGCAGTCGGGTGTCTACGGTGTAGAGGTCGTGAAAAAACGCCCTCAGCTGGTGCGTGCACTAATCAGCGTCGAAGGGGGTTGCGA
Organism: uncultured beta proteobacterium; assembly: GCA_903913965.1. Lineage (GTDB taxonomy): Bacteria > Pseudomonadota > Gammaproteobacteria > Burkholderiales > SG8-41 > PALSA-1004. The sequence continues at coordinate 581 of CAIWNB010000009.1, read as the reverse complement.
AAACCTCGGTGACACCGAGGCGAAAACCGCCTTTGCCAAAGTGCCCTTCATCTCGGTGTGGGGCGACCATAGCGTCGGCGCGCCAGGCACGATGAACGGTGACGAGCGGCGCAACCGCTGCCTGCAAGCGGTCACTGCGATCAATGCAGCCGGTGGCCGCGCCACCCATTTGATGCTGCCCGCGACTGGTATTGCCGGCAATAGTCACATGTTGATGATGGACAAAAACAACCTGCAGATTGCCGACATCCTGCTGCAATGGATTGCTGCCAACACGCAGCACTAAAGCGCGAGCACAGCACGGCGCTCGTGTACAATTTGCGCTGCAGCTAGTTGAACCGCATTCTCCAATTCATAAGGATCCCGCTATGAAAGCCGCCATTACGTTTTTGATCGCCGCCGCCTGCGCGCCGGCCACCGTCTTCGCCACCGGACTCGCGACCTGTGATTCAGGCCCCGAATCGGGCTGGCAGTCACAAGAGAAGCTCACCAAGATGATCACCGACAAGGGTTGGACGGTACGCCGCATCAAGATCGATGGCGGCTGTTATGAAGCCTATGTCGTCACCGACAAGGGCGAG
>CAIWNB010000008.1 GCA_903913965.1 uncultured beta proteobacterium | reverse complement strand
GCATTACGGCCTTCACCAAGGCCAGCCCGAGCCCGTTCCCCGGCAGCGTAGCCGTTTCAGAACGGAAAAATTTCTCACCCATCCGCGGCATATCTGCAGCAGCGATCCCGCTGCCGTGGTCTTCGACCGACAGCCCCACCTGCGTGCCGGCGCGGTTGATTAAAGTGGACACCCGAATCAGGCTGTCCGGTGGCGAAAACTGTAACGCATTCTCTAGGAGGTGCGCCAGCATGCGACCAACCTTTTCGCGATCACATTCAACCTGCGGCAGATCCGCTTGCAAGACCTCGGCCAGATTGGCCGTTTTGTTGGCGCTACCAAAAGCAACGAGACTTTCGTGCGCGATTGCCGAGAGATCGTCCACTGCCATTTTTAATACCGCAGCACCCCGAGTTTCAACTTTGGCGAGATCGACCAGATCGTTTAGCAGGCGGCTCAAACGGCCGGCCTGCGAATGGATCGACTCTGTAAAGTCACGCCGCGATGCTTCATCAAACTCAAAGTTCAGCAGCAGTTCGGAAAAGCCGAGCAGGCTCGCCAGCGGCGAACGTAACTGATGTGCGGCGTGCGAGAGAAATTCGATGCCATCATGCGCTCCGGGCGACTTCGCCGCCGCGGCGGCCTGCAACACCAGCACCCGCCATTGCTGTTGTTCGCCGAGTGCGTGAAGGCGACCGTCATACTTGTGTCCTGCCAGGGTTACTTTTGCGCGGGAAACACCGGCCCGCAAGGTGACCCCCACTATCGCCTCCAACGCACCGGCGCCTAGCGTCTGCCAGGCCCCCACCTTGTCGGCGACCAGGCGTCTGAACTCCCCGTTCGCGCAGACGGGGCCGCCGGTCGCGTCAAAGCAGGCCGCCGCCACTGGAAGTGAAACGATGAAGGCCTTCAGACCCGCCGGCAGAACGGCCGTTGCGATGCGCCTGGCAGTGCGTTTTTTTGCGCTGCGCGTGGCCGCGGGGGCAGCCGCCGGTGCGGTGGTTTCGTTGCCGGGCCTGGCTTTTAATACTTTAATGGCCATGTTGCCTGCGCCTCATATAAAGTCGTCTGTTGCCCCTGGGCTGCAGAAGCGGTTTGTTTAAACCCCGCGCACCTCGGGGGTGGCCTTCGGCAAATTGAGCAACCAGTCGACAGTCTCCAGAAATTTGAGCGGGCTAAAAGGTTTGACGATATAGGCATCCGCTCTGGCATGCCGGCCATTGGCCATATCGACGTCCTGTCCCTTCGCCGTGACAAACGCGATTTTTACGCTGTGCCCGGCCAGCCCGCGGATTTCACGGCACAAGCCGACGCCATCCCACTTGCCGGGCATCATCACATCAAGTAACACGACGTCGGGTTTAAAACGCACAAACGCCGCAAGGCCGGCGTCGGAGTCACCGACATCCTCGATCTCCAAATCCCTCAACTTAAGTGTGGCCAGAATCAGCTTGCGAGTATCGTCATGATCCTCCACTACCAGGATGCGGCGGCGACGCGCAAAGGCTTCGTTATTTTCGCTCGACATACTTCAACTCCAGGCGACAGCTACAGGCAAAACGTCACAGATCGTGAATCGCCCCCAATATGCCGCGCCATTCTCATTGGTAATGTAGCGGTCAGCGCCATCACCATCGTTAATCCAGATCAAGAAAGCTTGAAATCAGGCACCACGGTGGCAAGCGGGGCGCACCTCCTGCCGATTCGATTGATATTAATCTACATTAACCAATGTTTGTATTAAAAGTGCGTAATTTATTTTGAGTTTTGGCACCGCAACGGTTTGACCATACCCTCGCCGCATAGCAGTGTGTTTCCGGCTGAACCGGGAAAAAAGCGCGCACGCGCTGGCGCATACAGAAGTTGGTGACCAGCCCACCTTCCAAACGCGAGGGCCAACACTCAGCCCGGCTTCAGACCCGGAGCATCTATCCACCGCGCCAGTTTTTCGTGCAATTCGTCGGTTCGCATCGGCTTGGCAATGTGATCATCCATCCCCGCCTCGATACAGCGCTCGCGGTCGGATTGCATGGCGTTGGCTGTCAGCGCAATGATCGGTGTGCGTATGGCGCCGGTGGCGGCCTCGTGCGCGCGGATCGCTGCAGTAGCCTCAAGGCCGCTGACTTCCGGCATCTGCATATCCATCAGGATCGCGTCGAAACGCTCGAGTTTCGCCATTTCGATGGCAATGCGACCGTTCTCTGCCAGCACCACGGAATGATTGGATTTTCCGAGCACCGCCATGATGATTTTCTGATTGACCGGATGGTCTTCCGCCAACAACAAACGATAGCGCGTCCCACGCGGTTGGGTAGGCGCCATAAATGCACTGTCGGTGGCACGCACCGCCATGCCCACGCGCACGCTAAAACGAAACGCGCTACCGCTGCCGTATTCGCTTTCGACGTTTAATTCCCCGCCCATCAGCGCCACCAACCGGCGGCAAATCGCCAGCCCGAGGCCGGTGCCGCCATAACGCCGCGCCGTCGAACCGTCAGCCTGCGAAAAGGCGTCAAAAATATGCCCGAGCTTGTCCTTCGGGATACCGATGCCGGTATCTCGCACACAGATGCACAGATCCATGGCGTCGTCGCTACGGCCTGCGGTAGCGATCTCTACGCTGACGCTGCCGGCCGGTGTGAACTTGAGTGCATTACCGATCAGGTTGACCAATATCTGCCGCAAGCGCACGGGATCACCGCGCAGATGGGCGGGTACATCTGGCGCCATTGCGTAGGTCAAGCCGATATTTTTTGCCGCCGCCTGCACGCGGAAAGGCTTAACTAACCCATCGACGAGATGCGGCAGGTCAAAAACCACCTGCTCGATACTCAATTTGCCCGCTTCGATTTTCGAGAAATCGAGTATGTCATCAATGATGGCGAGCAGTGCGTCAGCAGAGCTGCGCACCACGTCAAGGTATTCGTGTTGCTGCGGGTTGAGCGGGGTATCAAGCGCGAGCTCGGTCATGCCGATGATGCCGTTCATCGGCGTGCGGATCTCATGGCTCATGGTGGCGAGAAACTCGCTTTTCGCACGGTTGGCAGCCTCGGCGGAGTCACGCGCACTGACCAGACTCTCTTCGAGATACTTGCGCGCCGTAATGTCGGTGCGGATGGCAATAAACTGCTCTGGTTTGCCGTCCGCGCCCATGAACGGCACAATGGTTGCCGCCACCCAATAGAGTTTGCCGGACTTGGCGCGGTTGCAAATCTCACCCGACCACACGCGACCTGCATTGATGGTGCTCCACAGGTCGACAAAAAAATCCAGGGAATGCAAACCCGATTTAATGAGGCGATGGTTCTGCCCGAGCAGTTCGTCACGTGAGTATCCGCTGATCGCAATGAAACGGTCGTTGGCGTAGGTGATTTTGCCACTCACATCGGTGATGCTGACGATCGCATACTGGTCGAGCGCGAATTTCTGCTGCCCGAGTGCATTCAACGCCTGTGTCAGTGCAACCTGCGACTGTTCGCGTTCGCGCACCAACTCACCCATCAGGGAAACGAGGCGACCAAGGTCGCCTTCGTCATCGCCAAGGGGGGCACGCTCCAGCGATGTGAGCAGACTGTTAGCAGTTCCACGCAACTCATTAAACACGCCAATCAACGATTGCGCCTGTGCCCGCAGGCGGTCATTGGCCTGGGTCAGCTCTGCGGATGACAGATCGAGGCTGCGCGTGCTGAGGTCGAGATTGCGCTGATGCTGCTCATAAGAGTCGTCTACCGCCGAGACAAAACGCTGTAGCGCCTCGCGTTTAAGCACGATCTCATCCGGCGCCACACCGCCTGCAGGCGCCGCTAACAGCGCAAGCTGCGTCTGCAGTGCTTGCTCGTCGGTCGCGCCAAACAGCCGTTTGAGTTGGCGCTGTAGCAGCCGGCCTACCGGCATCAAATATCCTCGCGCAGATAGCTGATGGTCATAGTCTGATTGTGAAGCTTGCAATCAGTGGTCACCGAAAACGGGCTGATTTCACCGTAAGAATAGAAGCCCGCCAACTGCGTGCCTGCGCCCATGATCTCGCCAACCGTCTCGACTTCTTCCTCGGTGCGTCCGCCCATCACCAGTTTGCGCCCAACGCAACTCACCAGTATGGCGAGTCCAGGCACAGCGGAGGGCGGCAGGCCGGTGCAGCTGGCAACGGCCGCCGCATTGGCGCCCTCCACCAGCGCGTCGGTCGAAGCCCGCATGAGGCGCAGATAGCCATCGGGAATAATCGCGCCAGCCAGCGCCAGACTGCCGGCGGCCTCATCAACGCCGAGGATGGTGCGGATTAAGCCTTCCTGACGATGACCGGCGTCCAACATCTCAAACGGAAACAACAGGCCGGAGGCCGGCAGGTCTTTGGCGTATTCGCCCAGATAACGTTTATAGACCTCGAGTGCGGGTTCGCCGTCGAGCTCATACAAAATCGAGCCTTCGCAGCGCGTGACCTTGCGCGCCGGTCCGAATGGTTTCCAGCCGCCAAAGGAGCCGGTGCCCACCGTGAGGCCGGCCGGCAATGCCGCTGCCACCACGGCACGCGTAGAAACGCCTTCATCCGTCAACGTGAAAGTCTCGCGAAAAGCGGCATCATCACCGGCCAGTCCGCCCATGATGCGCACGCCCGGTTTCAATCCGGCGGCAAGCCCGTCTACCAGCGCCGTGCCATTGATATTGACGCCCGGCGCGAATAACAAAACGGCGGCTGGGTCGGCCCTGGCAAGCTTGGCAGCGAGGCGGCTGCCGGCTGCCGTGGAATCGTCGATATCCGTCACTTGATCGGCAAACACCTCGACCCGCGCCTGGTCCAGATGCACGGCCGTGACGACACAACCCCGGTCGAGTATGCCGTGGGTGCAAATTTCACCGGCTGTCGAGCAACCGAGCAAATGCGCCTGCGGAAACGCCGTGCGCAGCAGCGGATAAAAGCGGCTGTCGCCAAACCATGCAGGCGATGCAAAAACAAGCACGAATTGCGGATCAATCGCCGTCAGTAACGCGAGTTGCGCGCCCGCGCTATCAAATGATGCCAACACCTGCTGTGTTGTTTTCATGACACCTCCCCCGGCCCAAATGACAAAAGCAAAATTTTAACTTCCTACGGCAACAAATTGAGAAATCTTTAGCCTTTCAGTTCTGGCGCCCGTCGGCGTGCCAGCGTGGGCATGACCAGAAAGCCAGCGCCTGCGCCGTAACATTGCTGTTGGCATGGCAGGCAAACAGGAGAACGCTCGTCGTCGGGTGGCTATGTTAATCTTAACAAACGATAAACCGCCTTCGGTCGCGGACCTTATTTGGCATCCTGCATAGGGCTACGTCGACCACTGAGCGCATGATGGAACTTAGCCATGAGAACATTTTCCGTTACCAACGGCGACTTTACGCGGGTGGAAATTGGCGGCCAGACACGCCGCCTGCTGACCCGCGAGGCCTTCGACCGCTTCAACCCTTCGCTACTCGGCCTGGGCAAACTGACGAGCGAGGCGGTCGCCACCGATTCGATCGCCGCCATGTTCGATCTCGATGGCTTCACCACTTTTTGCAAGCAAATCGAACCGCATTTATCGGTGCCGGTGTTTCTCAGCGCGTTTCTCGAATGGCTGATGGATCAGATCAAGATGGAAATGACCCACGAGCAATTTCCCGAGGGCATTGCGCTCTGGGGCCCGTTGCCGTTTTTCGTCAAATTCATGGGCGACGGCTTGCTGGTGCTGTGGGACGTCTCGCGTTCGGATGACAATGCACGCCGCAACATCATCGTCACCGCACGCGAGATTTGCCTGCGCTACCAGCGTGAGTTTTACCCCCGTATCGAAGCCGTGGTGACCGACCCGCCGCCAGTGCTACGCTGCGGGCTCGCTCGTGGCACCGTGTTCTCGGTGGGCAATCGCAGCGACTTTGTCGGGTCCTGCATCAACATGGCCTCCAGACTGCAAAAACTGCCAGGCATCACCTTTGCGTTCAACCGCCGCGGGATTAAAACCGACGACGCCGATGCGGCAGATTTCTTCCGCCATGAAATTGTCGTCAAACGAACCGCGGTAAGAGGCATTGGAGACAAGGAGCTGGTCTGTATTCCAGCCTTCGAATTTGAGGCCATGCCAGCGGAAGATCGTGCCCGCTACGAGGATGTCTAGGCTGCGGGGACCTTCCTCGCAGGGCATACACAGACATTCTGATTCTCCAGACTCAAGAATTCCGCAGTTCTGCCGTAAGGAATGGTGCCGGGGAAGGTTGGTATTATGCAGAACCAGCGTTATGGCCGGCCAGACGCTGCAGACCAAACGCTCAGTGCACGAGGTAAGCGGTAAACATGTTGATCGTGAATAAAGCAGCTGTCGCACACGAGGCGACCAATTCGCACGTGCGCCATCATTTGGCTACACGCAAACAGGTGCTGTCGCAGGATCTGGTGCAGCACCTGCTGGTATCGGCGGCCGGCGCCCTGCCCTGGGAATGGGATCTCGACATCGACGCCTTTCGCTGGGCGGCCCCGCCCGAATGGCTGTTCGGGCGCGCCCTGCGGCCGGATCAGGGGTTGCGCGAAATCGTGCATCCCACTGACCGCGAACGTTTTATCGCCGCCGTCTTCCTGGCCAAGGAACGAGCCTCTTCGTTTGCGCTGGAACTCTGCCTGCAGCTCGATGAGAGCACCATGATTGATTGCCTGGTGCGCGGCTTCTCCACCGCTGACGCGGGAGACACCTCTGTCGTCAATGGCGTGGTGATCGAGCTGGCCAAGCGGCCAAAAATACGTCCCGAACTTGAATTCGTCAAAACCAACCACCGCCAGACCCTGCTCGACAATCTGGCCGATGCCGCCTGGCTGAAGAACACCCGCGGCATACTGCTGGCGGCGAATAGCGCCTTCTGCAAACGCTATGACTTTGACCAGGCTGCGGTGGTCGGCAAGTCTGAGTTTGATTTGTTCCCGCGTGAAAAAGCTTCGCAATTACGTAACGAAGACAGCGAGGTAATGTCCTCCCGCACGCCGATGACCTATGAGTCTGCGCAGGACATTGATGGCCGCAGTTGCTGGATCGAAGTGGTCAAAGCGCCGGTTTTTGATGAAGAAGGCAACCTGCTCGGCAGTCAGAGCACCTTGCGCGACATTTCGACGCGCAAAATTTCCGAGCGCCAGTTGCAGGAATCGGAACGCCGCTTTCGCATGCTGGCGGAAATGTCCTCCGACTGGTATTGGGAACAAAACGCCGACCTGCGATTCACCAGCATCTCGAACCGTATCAACTCGCAGATCGACAGCCGCACGGCGATCGGCAAGACTTGCTGGGAATTGAATGTCGAGGATGTAACGCTCGAACAGTGGAACAAACACCGCGAGGCCCTCAAAGCGCGCCTGCCTTTCTCCAACTTTGAATACACCTGGATACAACCCAATGGTGCGCGTCGCCGCATCATCAACAGCGGTAAACCGGTGTATGACGATAGTGGCAAGTTTATGGGCTACCGCGGCATCGGCGCCGACGTCACCGAGCGCCGCACCATGGAAACCTCGCTGAGGCGCGCGCTCGAACGCAGCGAAGTGCTGCTGGAGACCACGCCAACCGCCACCGCGCTGGTGCGAGATTATTGTTTCGTGCATTGCAATCCGGCGATGGATCGGCTTTTTGGCTACGCGACCGGAGAACTGCTGGGCCGCAAAACCGATGTGCTCTATGCCGGGGTCGAGGATTGGCTGCAGGCGGAAGAAAGCGTCAGTAATGCGATTGCCAACAGCACAACGTTCAGCGAACAGGTTGAATTTGTTCGCGCCAACGGCGAGCATTTTTGGGCGGTGGCGGCGGCGCGTCCGCTTGAGCAGGGAACGTCCGATGTGCTCTACACATTTACGGATGTCACCGCACAACAAAACATCATGCGCGCGCTGACCCGCGCCAAGGAAATGTCCGACGCAGCAAGCGAGTCGAAGAGCGGCTTCCTCGCCACCATGAGCCACGAGATTCGTACGCCGATGAACGGTGTCCTGGGTATGCTCGAACTGCTGGATCTCACAGATTTGAACAAGGATCAGCGCGAGTCCCTTGGTGTTGCCCGTGATTCCGCCATTGCCTTGCTGCGCCTGATCGACGATATCCTCGATTTCTCCAAAATCGAGGCTGGCCAGGTCGAGATCAAGGCGGAACCCACCGCGCTGGTCAGCGTGGTCAACCGTGTAATCGCGGTCTTTACGGAACTCGCTACGCGCAAAGGATTGCTGCTCGAACACCGCGTCGACCCCCTGCTCTGGCCGGTGCACATGATCGACGGATTCCGCCTTACTCAAATACTCAACAACCTGCTATCCAATGCGGTGAAATTCACCGCGCGCGGGCGTATTACATTGAGCGTCGAGTCCATCGAGCGCGACCTCGATACAGAATTGATCAGATTGAGCGTCCGCGACACCGGCATCGGCGTCCCGCTCGAACAGCAGGCGCAGTTATTCCGCCCCTTTGTGCAGGCCGATTCAAACACCACCCGCAAATACGGTGGCACTGGTTTGGGACTGTCGATTTGCCGGCATCTGGCCGAGATGATGGGCGGCAACATTGAGCTGGAAAGCGAACCCGGCAACGGTACCACGATGACCGTCAGATTGCGGCTGCCGCTAAGTCATGTCCCGGCAGTCGCCATTGAAAACAATTCCCGCCAGGAACGCCTCACGGAAAACACGCGCGCCTCGGCGGATACCGAAACGGTTCTGACCACTATCCTGATCGCGGACGACCATCCGATTAATCTGCGTCTGATTGAGCGTCAGGTCTCGCTGCTGGGTTTCGATACGGAACTCGCTCGTGACGGTCTGGAAGCGCTGGAGAAATGGAAAACCGGCAAATACCGTTTACTCCTGACCGACTGCCACATGCCGAACATGGACGGCTATCAGTTGTCTACGGAAATCCGCCGCCTCGAAGAACTGGCCGCTACGTCGATGCCGACCGCTATCATCGCGTGCACTGCAGACGCGTTTGCCAGCAATGCGGAACTCTGCGCAAAGAGCGGCATGGATGACTACATCTCCAAACCCACCACGCTGGCGGCACTCAAGGAAAAGATTGAACAGTGGCTGCAACCGGCAAGTATCGACAACTCAGCGCCGGCCGATACAGTCAACGCAAACGAAGTTGAGGTGGCAGAGCCCTCGCCAAGTGTTGCGCTGCCAATAGTCACGCGTATTATGCCGGCGGCGCCTGATCTAATGGACCCCGAAGTGCTCGCGGAATTTACCGGTGGCGATGAATCGCTGCGCCGGGAAATTCTGCTGCAGTTCATTGCAGCAGACGACGCCGATGCTGCAAATTTGCGCGAAAAATTTGGCAATACCGACCTCGAAGGGATCGCCCAGGTCTCCCACCGCATCAAGGGGGCGAGCAATATGATTGGTGCCAAACCCTACGCCCGCGCCGCCGAGCGCTTGAACCGAGGCGCGCGCACAGGCGACCTCGTCGAGGTTGAAGCGGGCATCGTTGAGTTTGAATACCAGCGTGAGTTACTGAACCAGCTGCTGCAGGAAGCCACTGCACCGGGCTGAGCGGGTGAGGAGCGGGATTGGTGTGGGATCGATGTGCCACCGCCTGTGTCGATACGGACCACTAATCGGCGAGTGCGGCCATGGCGGTCATGGCGCCCAGAACGCTCAGAACGTAACGTCCTCGCTTAGCATGTCCTGCACCCAATCCTCGACATCTTCGATGCTCCAGTGGATCACGCCCAGTGCAGACTCCCCGCCATGCTCCCACTCGGAAGTGGCCTCACCACCGGTGCTGCGGTGAATGCCGAATTCGGCGACCAGCGACATCGCCACTACCTGAGCCACTGCCGGCGTCGCGTTTTTATCCCAGAACACCGTGTAATCATGATGGCGGCGGATGGCATCACATAAGACCGGGCTGAGGCCCCAGGTGCGGGCCATCATGGCACCGATCTGCGCATGCTCGATGCCGTGTTTTTCAAACTCGATTTCCGTGAAACGGCGTGTCTCGTCGTCAGTCCCCTTGCCGATGATCTGCGCCATCATGGGAAACTGCCGCTTGAGCAGCGGAATACCGACGTTGAGTTCATTCGCAAGCTTGTAGGTATCCGCATAGTCATTGAATTTCTGCATCAATAGCGGCACACCGAGATCGCAGAGCAGACCGACGCTGTGCGCGGTGTCCGCGTCGACGCCCTTGACGCGCTTGGACAGCCGGGTCATCCAGAAGGCGCGTTTCGTTGACACACTCCAGAATTCGTCGAGATTCAAGCCGTCGAACTTGAGGGCCTGCCGGATCAGCGTGTTGGTGACCAAAACCCCCAGACGCCGCAAGCCGAGCATTGAAACCGCCTGCGCAATATTGGCGACCTGCTTGGGCAGCGCATAGATCGGCGAATTCACTGTACGCAACACCGCCACGCTGAGAGCGATATCGTTGCTCACCGAATTGGTGACCTTGCGGATATCCGGCGTGTCGGAGGCGAGTTCATGTTGCAACTCGGTGAGCGTACGCGGGCAGGAAGGAATAGCAACGCCCGCAAGCGCTGAGTCAACGGGATCTTGGGGAGCGGTATTTGGTGTGGTAGTCATGCCGTAATTTTAGCCTAAGGCCTTGTTTTCCGTATCAGTGTCCACAGACAGTGCGTGTTAATTATTCTGCAAGCAGGCGGAATTTTTTTGTGGCGAGCCAATGGCCGCCCGCCATAGCAGCCCCGGAATCAAGGCGCTTATTGCTCGAGGGCCGGCAAGGTCAAGCGCATCGAAGTGCCAGGCCCGCCCGCGGCATTGACGCCCGCGGAAACAGCGCCGCCAGCTGCCGTCGTAAATGCCCTGACAAACCATAGGCCGGCGCCGGCATGTCCACCGGTCTTGGTGCTGAACCCGGCATCGAAAATCGAGCCGGCGTTTTGCGCCGCGATACCGCGGCCATTGTCGCTCACTGAAATGGCAACGGTATTGGCTTCAGGCACAGTAACAGTCACCGAAATCAGCGCCTGCTTTAGATTCGCGGTTGCCTCGCGCGCATTCTTGATTAACGCATTAATAGCCAGTTCAAGGTATTCGGGATCAACGTTGACCGAGCAGGTGTCGTCTGGAATATCGAGCACCATCTCCGCCACAAACTGGGCAAAACGATCCCTGCGTTGCTCAAAAAAATCGCGCACCACAAGCCGCCGCGGGCGGTAGCTTTCCCAATGTGAAACATCGGTAAAACTGCGGGCGAGCGATTCCTGTTGTGTAAGTGCGTTCATCGCCTCCTGCAGCAGGCTCTGCGATTCGGGATCGTGCAAACGCGTCTTGAGCAGCAACAGGTTGCCCCGCGCCACGCTGATCGTGCCGTTAAGCGCATGCGAAAGACTACGCGCCATATTGGCAATACAGCTGACTGTGTGTTTCCCCGCGCTCCCGATTTTCGGGTGGTCCAAAACTTCCATTTCGTTCCCCATTGTCACCAATAACGGCATTCAAAGACTGGCGTAACCACACGCCCTCAGCCAAAACACCCCGGTCCAGGGCTTTTGGGTAACGACTAAAGCCATCACCCTGGTCTCTAACCCATTCCGACCGTCGCACATAATAAATCTTTTACAATCAGCCGGATATTAAGTTTGGTTAAGGCGTTACAAATGCAGGGGTCTGGTGCCATAATTACCCATACCTTAAGTTACGTTGCGTAAACGATAGCCATTTAAAAGAATATTTGTTGCGGACGGCGTTGAGTCGCGCGATGCCGCCCGTGTGCAACCCATTATTTCCACCTTTGCGGATGATTAACGGTACCGCCGTCTTATGCCTGCAGGCGCAAAGCCGGTGCAAGGAAGCCGGGAATCAACCACCTTGGGCTCGCGCCACGGCGCGGGTTTAGTTCAGGAATAAATGCAGTCATGACAAAAATATTAATCGTCGACGATCACCCGGACATCCGGCAATTGATCCGCCTGACACTGGGAAACCAGTATGAAATTCATGAGGCCTCCGACGCCACCTCCGCACTGAGGCTCGCACGTGAACATCGACCGCACGTTGTAGTAATGGACATCATGATGCCGGGCGAGATGGATGGACTACAGGCGCTGCAGGCAATCCGCAGCGATGCCGCACTGACCGAGACCAAAGTGATCATGGTAACGGCACGAGCCTCCGCGAACGATCAGGCCACGGCGCTGGAATACGGAGCCCACGGCTACTTTTGCAAGCCCTTCAGCCCAGTACAACTGGTCAACAGCATCAAAGGATTAATCGCATGAAACCTGAGGTGCAAGCCTCCATCCTGCAGCCTGAAGTCATGGCAAGCAGTGGGCTATTGCGCAATCAGCTCTATCGCTATGCAGAGGAGCTCCAAACCCTCATGCAAAGCCACGGCGAATTGGAGCAGCGTTTTCGCACGCTAAGCGAGCTACATCGCAGTGCCATTGAAGGCCACTCAAGCGTGGAAGGCTTTATCCAGCTCTCGCAGGACATTTATCTGCTGACCGACTGTGCTGGCATGATCACCCAATGCAACCCGGCCGCGGCGGCGATCGCCCCGGTTGCCCGGCTGCCCGGCACAAAAATAGACGACCTGGTAGTGCCGGCCCATATTGACATGCTGAGAAACGCCATCGATACGCTGTTACTCGATCATGCCCACGCCAGCTCGGGCCTTGAACTGCATTTCAAGTCGAGCACAACCGAAGACGCCCTGAGGATCACTGCAGCAACACTGCTGCCAGCCCGCCACAATGGCGTATTGCAGGGCATACACTGGATGATCCGCGACCTCACGCCGCAGCGTGAAGCAGAGTTTGAAACGCAGATTAGCTCGTTGGTGCTGGACAACGCAGCCGAAGGTGTCGTCATCGCCGACGTCGCCGGCAACATCCTGGCGGTTAACCCGGCCTTCACGCACATCACCGGTTATACCTC
>CAIWNB010000007.1 GCA_903913965.1 uncultured beta proteobacterium | reverse complement strand
TGTTGAAGACAAGGTTTATAGCGTCACCCCGGCGGCCATCAACGTGCGCGCCGGCATTGTTGCCGGCGAAGTCAGCGAGCTCAAAGTGCTCGAACGGGTCGAGAGCGTCTCCGGCAAAGTCGACACCCCGGCTCGGCTGACGGCCAAGCTGAAACTGAAAAACACTTCGACCGATCAAACCGTGCGCCTGATCAGCGGCAAACTGGTCTACCTCGACGCACAGGATAAACAAATCAAGATTGAAGAATCGCGCACCGAACCGGCGATCCGCTTTACGTCCTCGAGCGCCGTGCAACTCGATCCCGGTCAGGACACGTCGCAATCCATCGAAGTCGATTTCCCGGCCGCCGCACTCGGTGCGAACAAGCTCAAGGATATCCGTTTCGAATTAACCTACGTACCGACGTCGTTCAAGCAGGAATCAGCCAAGTTGTCGGTCGTGATTGGCGCGCCAAAAGCGAAATAATTTTTCGCCTGCGCCTTCCCTCACTTGCGGGGGAAGGCGTTTGACCGTTTGCGCATTTATGCATTGGTGCGCAGCGTCTCAAACGAACGGCCGCACAGCCGCATACCAAACTTACTCGTAACGCTGCTTGCCGCCTTTGGGTGGCGTCGATTTGGTGCGGAAATACTGCGTCACCCTTTCGGCAGAATCGCCCGCCGCTGCGACCGCCTGCTTTAACTGCAGGAGCGTGCAGCCATATTGCTTGCGCCGGTAAGTCACTTCCCATGGATCGGCAAGATTGACACGCGTGGGATCAAGCGGCTCGCGTTTTTTTGACACTTCATTCACGGCGGCTGTTTCCCGTAAAAAGGTGCGCCACTATACGCCCCTTCAGTCCCGCAACCGCGACATTGGCAGATTAAAAGCGGCGCTTGCTGCCGCGCCGACACACGGCCCCGTTCGTGGCGTAACAACAGGCGGAATTGTAGAATCAGCCTCCGGCCGCCCTACTACACAACACACGCGGCCTTTCCCGGTTTTTTCGAGGTCGCCCGTGAAATCAATGTCCCCAATGCCCGCAATACTGGCCATTCTGCTTGCGCTGCCTGCTGCGGTGCTCGCGCAACCGCGCGATTTTCCGCAGCGCCCGATCCGCATCATCGTGCCCGTGCCGCCGGGCGGCAGCGTTGACGCCACCGCGCGTGTGCTGGCACCGAAGTTGAGCGAATCTCTGGGTCAGAGTGTCGTCATCGACAATCGTGGCGGTGCGTCGACCAACATCGGCATGGAAATGGTGGCGCGCGCACCAGCCGACGGTTACACGCTACTCGCCAACACCGCGCCACTGGTGGCCAATCCGGCGTTGTTCCCCAAACTTGCCTTCTCGCCGGAAAAAGATTTTGCCCCGCTCTCGCTGGTCGTCACCGGCCCCAGCGTGGTGGTCGCCCATCCCTCGGTACCGGTCACCAATCTGGCCGGACTCATTGCGCTGGCCAAGGCCAAACCGGGCAGCATCAATTATTCATCGTCGGGTGCCGGCACGCTCACGCACCTGGGCGCTGAGCTGTTCAAGTATTTAAGCGGCACCAACATCGTCCACGTTCCTTATAAAGGTGGCGGTCCGGCGCTCGCCGCGGTGATGGCCGGCGAAATCGACATCACCTTTCAAACACCGCTGGCGGCTGCTGGTCAGATCAAGGCCGGCCGTCTACGCGCACTCGCAGTCACCGCACACAAGCGGCTGGCGATGCTGCCCGAAGTGCCGACCACCGGCGAATCGGGGATGCCGAAATATGAATTCCAGAGCTGGGTCGGTTTGCTCGCGCCTGCCGCCACGCCGCCGGCTGTGTTGCGCCTGCTCAACGAGCACATCGTCAAAGCGGCACGCACGCCCGATGTCGCCGAGCGCTTTGCGCGTGAAGGCGCCGACGTCGTTGCCGGCAGCGCCGAACAGTTCCGCAAAGTGATCAGCGACGAAACGGCCCTCTGGGGCAAGGTCATCCGCGAAATGGGCATCAAGGCCGAATAAGCAACGGCCTGTTTGATTAATCGATCCGAAAGCACACCATGAATCCAAGCGAAGTCACCTTCTATAGCGACAGCGACAAGATCGCCGGTTATCTCTTCACTCCCGCCGACTGGAAAGCCGGTGATCCGCCGCGCCCGGGCATCCTGGTGCTCGCTGGTTACAGCGGCAACACGCAGGCCGACTGCACGCACATGATGAAGCGCCTGTGCGCCGAGGGCTGGTTTGTCTTTGGCTACGACTATGTCGGCTTCGGCAAAAGCGATGGCAAGCGCAACCGCCACCGTCCGCTCGAACAAGCGCAAAACACCTACGATGCGCTGACCTATATGCAGACCGTCCCCGGCATCGACCCAGAGCGACTCGCCATCTACGGCACCAGCTTTGGTTGCGCCAACGGCATCTGGGTCACCGCGCATGACGAACGCGTCAAATGTCTGGTCACCAGCGTCGGCGTCACCGACGGCTACGAATGGATGCGTTCAATCCGCCGGCCGTGGGAATGGCTGGCCTTCAAGGACC
>CAIWNB010000006.1 GCA_903913965.1 uncultured beta proteobacterium | reverse complement strand
GGCGCGCATCACCGACGGGATAGCAGGGATAGCGGATTGCGTCCAAATAGGTTTGCACAAAATCCATCGTGGCGCCGCCCTGGTAACCTGCGGCGAGATATGGCGCGGACGAACGGAAACTGGCGCGGCCGGGGACATTGAAATGGCTCAGTATTTCGGCCACTTGTTCGGGTGAAATGACCTTACTGTCGCCGTGCTGCACGCTACCGAGTTTGCGCACCATGGCAGCGACTTCGGGTGTATTCGGAAATTGTCGTACTGGTTGTGACATATTGACTCCAAAGAGTGCAAGTGAGAATGAGGTTCCGCGCTGAAGTACGGTCATCATTTCCTACCGCATTGTCAGCAATAGCCGTCCTGAGCGCGATTCAAGTATACGCCGTGTAGCGCATCTCAGCTGATGTCCTGTTCATCGGTGAAGCTTCGAACCGGTGGTGAAAATGATTAGCGTTGCGCAAATGGCTGCTGTTGACCGTGCCGCGCATTAGATCTCTTGCTGGTCGTGCAGCCAGATGCGGCCCCCCACTGCGCGCAATTTCGCCGCCATTGAAGAGCGAGTTCGAGGGTCAGGGCTTGGCGACATAACACACAACGCTGGATCAAGGCAGACCAGACACGGAAGACTTGATCGGCATAAAATGCATTCGCATGAATCATTCTTCCAGAACATGGCGCAACTAAAATCAAGAAAGCAACTCGTACTGTACCGGGGTAAAGGAAAGATCTCTTTGTCGCGAGGGCAGGACGTCAATCCGGAGCAATCCCATGAGTCTTGACGTGTTGGTAGTAGGCGGTGGAAACGCGGCACTGTGCGCCGCCCTGATGGCGCGCGAGGCCGGCGCCAGCGTGCTGCTGCTGGAATCGTCGCCGCGCGAGTGGCGCGGCGGCAACTCCCAGCACACGCGCAACCTGCGCTGCATGCACGACAGTCCGCAGGATGTCTTGATCGATGCCTACCCAGAGGAAGAATACTGGCAAGACCTGTTGAAAGTCACCGGTGGCATCTGCGATGAAAAGCTGGCTCGACTGGCGATCCGCGCATCCTCGACCTGCCGCAACTGGATGCGCAAGCACGGCGTTCGCTTTCAGCCATCGCTGTCAGGCACACTGCACCTGTCGCGCACCAACGCCTTCTTCATGGGCGGTGGCAAGGCCTTGGTCAACGCCTACTACCGCAGCGCGCAGGCGATGGGCGTGCAAGTTCGTTACAACGCCAAGGTCGATTCGATCGAACTCGATGGCGGTCGTTTCCTTGCCGCGCGGATCGGCAGCGAACGCATCGAAGCGCGCGCCTGCGTTCTGGCCGCCGGCGGTTTCGAGTCGAACCTCGAATGGATGCGCGAAGCCTGGGGCCAGATCAACGGCGAGTGGGTAGCCGACAATTTCCTGATACGCGGTACGCGCTATAACATGGGGACGCTGCTGAAATTCATGATAGACGCCGGCGCGGATGCAATCGGCGACCCGACGCAGGCCCATATGGCAGCCATCGATGCGCGTGCGCCTCTTTATGACGGCGGCATCTGCACCAGGGTTGACAGCGTATCGCTAGGCATCATGGTCAACAACAAGGCCGAGCGCTTTTACGACGAAGGCGAGGATTTCTGGCCCAAGCGCTACGCGATCTGGGGCCGCCTGATCGCGTACCAGCCCGGGCAAACCGGCTATTCCATCATCGATAGCAAGGCCATCGGCCGTTTCATGCCGCCCGTTTTTCCCGGTGTGAAAGCCGACACTCTGCCCGAACTCGCGAGCCAGCTCGGACTTGATCAGCAAACCTTCATGCGCACAGTCAACGACTATAATGCCGCCTGCCGCGTCGGCACATTTGACCACACGCAGCTGGACGACTGCCACACCGAAGGCCTTGCCCTGCCGAAAACGCACTGGGCACGCCCTATCGACACGCCGCCTTTCTACGCCTACGCGCTGCGCCCCGGCATTACGTTTACCTATCTCGGACTCAAGGTCAACGACCAGTCCGCCGTGCACTTCGGCGGCGCGCCTAGCCCCAATCTATTCGTCGCGGGCGAAATGATGGCCGGCAACGTGCTGGGCAAAGGCTATACAGCCGGCGTCGGCATGACGATCGGCACTGCCTTCGGGCGCATTGCGGGCACCCAGGCTGCGTTGTCGGCAGCAACAGCCCAGGCCGCCGCGCCGGCATCAACACATGGAGCATAATTTGCAGCCGCTTAAATCGCTTGTCGTCAATCCGCCCCATCCCGCGAGCGGGGCTTTGCCACTGAGCGCCGACGAAGCCGAAGTCGATCGCCAGTTGATCATCTGCAACGCCTGTCGCTACTGCGAAGGGTTTTGCGCGGTTTTCCCCGCGATGACGCGCCGACTCGAGTTCGTGAAGGCCGATATCCATTATCTCGCGAACCTCTGCCACAACTGCGGCGCCTGCCTGCACGCGTGCCAGTACGCGCCGCCGCACGAGTTCGCAGTCAATTTGCCGATGGCCATGGCCAAGACGCGGGTGCGAACTTATGCGGATTATGCGTGGCCGCGCGCATTCGGCGCGCTGTACCAGCACGCCGGGCTGGCGCTGGCGCTTTCCCTCGCGGCTGCCCTGGCACTTTTCCTCGCGTTGACCTTGCTGATGAGTGGATCGCTGTTGCATAAGCCCTTGGCCGGCAATTTCTATGCGATCTTTCCGCACAACACGCTTGTTGCGATCTTCGGCCTCACATTCGGATTCTCCGTCGTCGCCCTCGCAATCGCTGTGTCACGATTCTGGCAAAACACGACGACGCCCGATGATTTGAAAGCCGCGTCCGGCGCGGCAGTGACCGAGGCCGCGCAAAGCGCATTGAGCCTGAAATATCTCGACGGCGGCCACGGCGACGGCTGCAACGAGGCCGACGACAAATTCACGCTGTTGCGGCGGCGGTTTCACCATTTCACCTTTTACGGCTTCCTGCTGTGTTTTGCCTCCACCTGCCTCGCCACGCTGTATCACTATCTGCTCAAACTGCCGGCACCGTATCCAATGAACAGCCTGCCAGTGCTGCTGGGCATCGCAGGGGGCATCGCACTTTCGCTGGGATCGGCCGGCTTGCTCTGGCTGAATGTGCGGCGCTATCCAACGCACGGCGACGCAGCGCAAAAGCCGATGGATCGCGGCTTCATTGTGCTGCTTTTTCTGGTTGGCATCAGCGGTCTGGCATTGCTCGCCTGGCGCGACGCGAGCACCATGGCGCTGCTGCTGGCACTCCATCTGGGCACCGTGCTGGCGCTCTTCGTAACGCTGCCGTACGGAAAGTTTGCGCACGGCATTTTTCGCTGCGCTGCGCTGCTCAAATGGGCGATTGAAAAGCGCCAGCCCAGCAAGCTCAAGCTTGGCGACGAGTAGCAACCCGCGTGGCGTGTCTTCGCAAGTCACACTTATCGTTTTTTCTGCTTGTGTGACGGAGTAGGCAGCGACCGTGGAGGCGATGCGAAACAGCGAAACTGATTGTGATGTCGTCGTCGTGGGCGCAGGCGGCGCCGGACTTGCCGCGGCATGTGCGGCGGCAGAGACAGGCGCGCGTGTCGTCGTGATCGAAAAGCTGCAGCATCTGACCGGCACCACGTCCTGGTCGGTCGGATCGATCGCGGCCGCGGGCACGCGCTTGCAGCGCGAGGCGGGCATTCTCGATACGCCCGAGGCCTTTGCAGAGGACATGCTGCTCGCGCATCCGCAGTCGGAGGACACGCAGCCTCTGCGCCTGATGCTGGCACGAGACGCCGGCGCAACCGTCGATTGGCTAGAGCGCATCGGCGTCGTTTTCCTCGGCC
>CAIWNB010000005.1 GCA_903913965.1 uncultured beta proteobacterium | reverse complement strand
GTAGACACCCGTCGGCGAAATAATTCCGCGCGGCCTTCGTCGAGTGCGACGATCTCAATCTTGGTGCCGCCCAGATCAATGCCGAGGTGTATGCCCATGCTTTAGCCCACGCTATAAAAGAAACAGCTTTTGAAAATCTGATTCTGGATGTCTTGCCCTGATATCCGCATAGACGACCTGCCGATAACTCATCCAAAAATGGTCTTTCTCTCCGCCAATCAGGCAATCCGCACTGAATACCGTGACGCCGAGCGGACTAAACACGCGATCAATCAGTTCAAAATTACGAATCAAACCATAGGCTGGCACACGTCGCACGCCGCGAGCGAGATCGGCATGTGCGGCTCGCGCGCCCGACTCTGCAGTCATCGGGTAGGTTTTCTCCATTAATTCGGGCGACAGCACCATTGCCGCAGGATTTGAGAGCACGTAGGCCACCACAGAACCGCTAGCGGCCATCGACAGTCCGAGACACAGCAGAACCAAACGACTCGTACTCTTGAAATATTTTAGAGTCTCACCCGACATAGTCATCACCGGTAAAAGGTCCACGCCCGTAAGCCGAATAGCACGCTCGTCTATTGCGCGCCGCGTTTATAGAACAGATTCTTCACTAACCTGACGCTCAAACGCCGCATCCTGGTTCGGAAATGTCAGGTTGACGGTTCCAGTCGGACCATTTCGTTGCCGACCTATAATCACCTCAGCCTTACCTCTGGCATCAAGGTTTTCGGGGAAATCGACCTCTTCCCTATGGATAAATAAAACCAGATCGGCGGCCTGCTCGATGGACCCGAACTCGCGTAAATCGGACATGATGGGTCGCTTGTCCTGACGCTCTACGCTTTGACTGAGTTCGAACACGGCCAGAATCGGCACTTTTAACTCTTCCGCCAAAGCTTTCAGCGCACGCATTATCTGAACACCCGAGCACGGGTTATTCCCCTCCATCCCCCTGGCGACCATCAATTCGACGCAATCAACAACGATTACGCCAAGTCCAGCATCGTCCCCCTCTCGATGGAGGCGGCGCGCCCGCCCGCGCAATGCCACCGGAGTTAGCATGACTGAATCGTCAATATAAATTTTTGCATCATTGAGAATCTTGACACCCTGGGTCAACTTTTCCCAATCTTCATCGGTGAGCGATCCGCTACACATTCTATTTTGATCAAGATAACCCAAGATGCACAGCAGGCGGGTCACCAAGTCCGGCCCAGTGCCGCCCAAGCTAAATATTGCTGCAGGTTTATTTTCGATAAGGGCCACGTGTTGGGCGATATTCAGCACAAATGCGGTCTTTCCCATATTCGGGCGCCCAGCCACAACTACCACATGACCGGCCTGCAGGCCGCCAGTCATGCGATCCAACGCAGGAAACCCTGTCGGCAGACCGTAGGCCGCACTTCCATCCACCCGCTGTTGGATTGAATCAATGCGCTCAACGACCTGGGTCAAAAACGGAGACATATCTACGAATCCTTGCCGAGACTTCCATTCCGCTCGCTGTCCAACCGAAAATATAGCCATCTCCGCATCGGTAAGAAGATCCGTCGCCGAGCGACCTAACGGAGAAAATACCGACGCTGAAATATCTGCAGACACCGCTACCAACCGGCGTTTCAATGAAAGTTCGCGCACAATTTCAGCCGAGATGCGAACGTTCTCTACGCTGGGTGCATTGACCACCAGCGAATCGATATAGGCTCGCCCACCAACAGACTCCAGTTTCTCGATACGTTTAAGGCTTTCCGCTACCGTCAACGCGTTAGCCAGCCTGTTGTACACAATGAGTTCGTGTATATGCGTAAAGATTAGCCGGTGATCAGCGCCATAAAAATGATCGTCACTCAAGAATTCGGCGACCACATCAAACGCGGCGTTATCAACCAACAGTCCGCCCAGCACCGACCGTTCTGCCTCCAGAGAGTGAGGCGGAATATTTCCCGCGCATACCGCGCAATGTCGCCTAAGCGAAGGGAGGCGCGAAAATGCAGAGGAAACAACTCTGCGCAACGCGTTGCGCGCATAACCGATTGCGCAGGAAAGTGCACCCAACCGGCCATGCGGTTTTCCAAGCGGTGCTATAGGGTCAGTCATCTTCATTCATTTCACTGATAGATCATCGATAGAAAATCTGCGCCCGCAAATCACGCTGAATCACCTTGTAAAGGCGGATCGATTGTTCGTTTTCTTCCGGCGCGCAAACGTTAGACGTATGGGGAGCGACAAGTTTTCTGCGGACCGTGACCGTCTGCCCGGTCTTGCGATAGACAGACTCATACGTAATCGCACCATCACGATATGTGGTGCCGCGCGGAATCGATTCGAGCACGACATTCTTCGGCAGCGTAAGACTGTAGTTTTCTTCAACCACACGCGAACGGCACTTGAAGGGCGTCAGGCGCTGCGCAAACGGGCGGTCGGCGCCCGTCCACGCCAGCTCGCCGGGCGCCAATCCAACCGGCATGGCAATCGCCCCCCGCCCCGGCACATTCGACACCGCATCCAAAGTGAATGTGGATTTCACCCAGTAGGGCAGCTCCAGATCCTCGGGGTCGGGATGCTCAATGGAACCCGAACCTGTTTCATAAAAACGGAACAGCAATTCCTTCACGATATCTTCTTCAGGGGAGGCCTTGGCATCAAACCTGGAAACCCGCGAGCTTCTTTCGGCCACCCCGGATAGCGTCGCGGCGGAATGGCCTTCCATCGAGCCATCGGGGCCCATCTTGAGCGTGACGTCGACCCGCACGACCTCACTCTCCGGCTTGGTCGGCGGTGTGCGCCCCATACGCCCCAGCGCCGTCAACACCACCGGCTTATCCATCACGGCGTACGGCAGTGTGCCGAACGGTGAAAATCGGTCGGTCGAATCCAGATAGAGGTCGAGTCCGGGAACATAGGTGATGACATGGTTGATTGCACCATGCGCGCCGATGCCCGGCAGCGTATAGGTTGAACCGGCGTTAATCAGCGCCGGACTGCTCTCGATACCCACCGCCGCCAGCAAGGCCTCAAGGATCACCACATGGTCTTTGCAGTCGCCATAGCGATTGTGCAGGATCTCATCAGCCCCATGCGG
>CAIWNB010000004.1 GCA_903913965.1 uncultured beta proteobacterium | reverse complement strand
TCGACATAAAACGCCACCTGTTCAGGCGTTACGCCACCAGCCATGAAAATACCACGCAACATCACGTAGTCCGTCGGCACGCCCGCCTCACTACAGGTGTGAATATCGCTCCAGGACTGAGTATCAGTTACCTTGCTCTTGTAGGGCATGCGTGTGTCATCAAATACGCACAACGGGCGCAATGCACCGGCGCGCCATTGCGCCACCGCCTCAATGGGGTTGTTTACCGTCGAATCAATATGCTTGCCCACCAGTTGAACAGCAACGTCTCCGCCGCCTTTAAACGGTAAATAAATGAACTTGGTACCCGTCGCCTTCTCAAGGCTGACCGTAATGATTTGGTCTTCCTGACGCGAGCCGGTTCCGCCCATTTTCATTTTGCTTGGGCCTGCTTTTTTCACTGCGTCAATGTATTCCTTGGCGGTTTTATAGGGTGATTCGGCGTTTACCCATAATACAAACTGATCAAGTGCGAGCATCGATACGGGTGTCATATCGCGCCAACTAAAAGGCACGCCGGTCGCCAACGGGGTAGTAAACAGGTTGGACAGTGTAATAATAATTTTGTGCGGATCGCCCTTGGCCTCTTTGACGGCCAAAAAACCCTCGGCACCGGCGCCGCCAGACTTGTTCACTGGCACCAGCGACTGCTTCATCAAATTGTGCTTGGCGACAATCCCTTGTATAAGGCGCGCCATCTGATCGGCACCACCACCGGTACCGGCAGGTATGACGAACTCCACCGGCTTGGTGGGCTCCCAACCAGCGGCGATCGCCCGGCCTAAAAAAAACTGTGCCAATACGACAGAAGCGAACGCGACAGCCGCAAACTTCGAGAGCAGGTTGTTTTTCATCTTTATTCCTCTCATACAAGCTGATATCAACGGACTAAATCGTCCAAAGACGATTGATATTCGTTGAGCCTAAAGGACAGGTGCAAGGCCTGTTTTGACAGGTCAAATGACACACCACTCCTCCCGAGTTTTTTAGCCCCAGCTTATGTTGCCAGAGTCTAAACACAGTTCAACACATCAGATCAATAGACGCTATGTTTTTATTTAAGGCTCGATGGCCTATCCGAAAAAGTCTTGACGGTGATTAACCAATCATTGCTTAAATTCTCAACCAATAATACTTTAATATCAACTTACCCGCAGTAAATCCCAGAGAAAATATCCCCCTCTTCATTGCGCCTGCAAAAAAGGGGTTTAGAAAAGAACAGAATAGCTTTTTTTAGACGTGCCAAATGATTTTAGGTCTGAAAAAACACACTGAAAACCAACCTAGCATTCCAGTTACACAAACCGCCAACGCGATATTTCAAAAAATATGTGCTGCCGAATGGGTGCCACACGCACTCACCGGCCAAACCAGCCCCCAACTTCAGGAACCCAAGCCAAACTCTGGCATTGGAAATTAAACGGGCCAAGTGAGGTTACCCACTTGGCCCGCATACCACTAATCAGAGCGTCCCTCCCTCTTGCCGAGGAAGCCTGCCTTTGTCGTTAACCTGTCGCCTCATGCGCAGTTTTTCCCTTCCGCGCCGCTAACATTTTGCCGACCACAATTACCACGATCACGCCAAGAATTTGCGCCCAACTTACATCCCCAATGGGAGTGTGCAAGTGCATCCAGGCCATGTTCTCCTTGATCCACTCAACCAGTGAAGGATCAGTCACCAACATTTCACCAGCCACCCACCCGAGAATACCGGCGCCCGCCGTAATAATGACGGGGAAACGCTCCATCAGCTTCATCAGCATGGTGGCACCAAAAATCACCAACGGGATACTAATCGCAAGTCCCAAAACCAGCAGCAACATACTGCCTTTTGCCACGCCAGCGACCGCAATCACGTTATCAAGGCTCATGACCAGATCAGCGATCAAGATAGTCTTAATCGCCTGAAACAGGTTATCAGAACTATCAACGTCCTCTCCACCATCCTCTGGCACTAGCAGGCCGATCGCGATCCAGAACAGAAGCAACCCGCCGATGATTTTGAGGTACGGCAGCGTCAGGAGTTTGACGGCAACAACCGTAAGCACTATCCGCAACACCACCGCTGCGCCAGCGCCCCACATGACTGCCTTTTTCTGCTGTTCCAGGGGCAGAGAACGCGCCGCCAGGGCGATCACGACAGCATTGTCCCCAGACAAAATAATGTTGACCCAGATGATCAACAACAACCCATGCCAGAATGCCGGCGATTGAACTTCGGCCAATAACTCCATCCATTCCTCCTGTGATGCCTGCGTAACGTTTAGGTATTAAAAATCTGCGAAGCCCGAATCATACCCGAGCTCCGCAGCTGCAACCACGCCGAATAGCGATTTGGACTAGAACAACCCTACAACCTTGCCATCATCGGTCAGGTCGATTTTCTCCGCTGAAGGTACTTTCGGCAGCCCTGGCATGGTCATGATTTCGCCGCAGACCATTACGACAAACTCAGCACCAGCGGCGAGACGCACCTCACGGACGTTAACCAGGTGCCCTGACGGCGCACCACGCAGATTTGGGTCGGTTGAAAAAGACGATTGCGTTTTGGCCACGCAAACCGGGTAATGTCCATAACCACCTTCTTGCAGTTCCTTGATACGGTTACGCACCTTGGTATCGGCGGTAATGTCGGCCGCACCGTAGACCTTGGTGGCAACTTTTTTCATCTTCTCCCAGAGCGGATCACTGTCTTCGTAGACGAAGGTCGGGCTCGATTTCTCGTTGCACAAATCAACCACGATGCGCGCGACCTCGGCTGCGCCAGCACCGCCGTCGGCCCAGTGCGTTGCCACCACCACCTTGACACCAAGCTTGGCAACACGCTCGGTGAGCAAATCCATTTCAGCCTGGGTGTCTGCGGTAAAACGGTTGACCGAAACAACACACGGAATGCCGTAGACGTTCTTGACGTTGTTGACGTGGCGCTCTAGATTGGCCATGCCCTTTTCGAGGGCGGCCAGATTTTCCTGGTTGAGTGCCTCCTTGCCGACGCCGCCGTGATGTTTTAGCGCACGCACGGTAGCAACAATCACTGCGGCACTCGGCCGCAGCCCTGATTTGCGGCATTTGATGTCGAGGAACTTTTCGGCGCCGAGGTCGGCACCAAAACCCGCCTCGGTTACTACGTAATCGGCCAGTTTGAGCGCGGTGCGCGTTGCGATCACGGTGTTGCAACCATGGGCAATATTGGCAAACGGGCCACCATGAATGAACGCCGGGTTGTTTTCCAATGTCTGCACCAGATTCGGCGCCAGCTGGTCTTTAAGCAGCACGGTCATCGCGCCATGCGCCTTGAGGTCACGCGCACGCAGCGCCTTGCCTTCACGGGTGTAACCAAAAACGATATTACCGAGCCGCTCTTTCAGATCCTTGAGAGAAGTAGCCAGACAGAAAATTGCCATCACTTCGGAGGCAACCACAATGTCGAAACCGTCTTCGCGCGGATAGCCATTGGCGGTGCCGCCCAACGACACCACGATGTCACGCAGTGCGCGGTCGTTCATATCCATCACTCGCTTCCAGGTGATACGACGCGGATCAATACCGAGTTCGTTTCCGTGCGAAATGTGATTGTCGATCATCGCCGACAGCAGGTTATTGGCCAGGCCAATCGCACCGAAGTCACCTGTGAAATGCAGATTGATGTCTTCCATCGGCACCACCTGCGCATAACCACCACCCGCTGCGCCGCCCTTCACGCCGAAGACCGGCCCCAAGCTCGGTTCGCGCAAGCAGATCACCGCTTTCTTGCCGATTTTATTCAGCGCATCGCCAAGACCAACCGTAGTCGTGGTCTTGCCTTCGCCGGCCGGCGTCGGGCTGATGGCTGTAACCAGAACCAGCTTGCCTTCTTTCTTGTCTTTCAGGCTGTCGATGTATTCGAGCGAAACCTTGGCTTTGTAATGACCATAAGGCACCAGATGTTCATCGGGGATGCCGAGCTTCTCGGCAATCTTGGTAACCCGTAGCATTTTGGCCTGCTGTGCAATTTCAATGTCTGATAGCGCCATGATGTTTCTTCCTCGATCCGATCGCCCGGCAGGAGTCTGCAAAGCGGGTTGTTGAATTGGAATTTATGCGGGGGGTGAATATAGGCCGCAGTGGAACCGCAAGCCTTGACCGCAGTCAAGTTTCAGCTTTTGCCATATTTTACGCTGGATTTTTACGCTATTCCGGCCTGATACCGGCATCCCGCACGACCCGCGCCCACTTTAGGCGCTCCGTCTCCATGTAACGCCGGAAAGAGTCTGGCGTATCGGCAACCGGCTCGAAAGCTGATTCCAGTAAACGGCTACGCAATGCGGGCGCAGCCAGAAGATCCCGTATTGTTTGGTGAAGGCGGTCGATCACGACGCGTGGCGTGGCGGCGGGCACCACCACACCGTTCCAGTTATTGGCCTCATACCCGACCACCCCGGCTTCCGCGACGGTCGGCATGTCCGGCATAACCGCTGAACGCCGCGCCGTCCCCATTGCCAATGCGCGAACCTTGCCGGACTTGATATGCGACTGCACGGTAGTGAGATTGGCAAACATCAACGACAACCGGCCGCCGAGCAAATCATTCACCGCAAGCGCGCCTCCTTTGTATGGCACATGCAGCAAATCGATGCCGGCAAGACTCGCGAACAATGCTACCGCCAGATGGCTGGCGCCACCGATGCCACTGGAGCCGTAGGTCAGTTGTCCAGGCTGCGCTTTAGCTAGAACGATGAGTTCGCGTGCAGACTGCACGGGTATCGACGGATGCACCACCAATACGTTGCTGGTGCCGGCGATATTGGTAACGGCGGCAAAATCGCGCGCGACATTAAACGGCACCGACTTGTAGAGCGCATCGGCAACCACCAGTGGCGGAGTCGCCATCAGCAGGGTGTGGCCGTCGGCCGCCGCATGCGCCACAATTTCGGTGGCAATTAAAGTGCCCGCACCAAGGCGGTTATCAACGACCACTGGCTGCCCCAGCATTTCAGTCATCCGTTGCGCCACCAGTCTGGCCAGGACGTCGGTCGATCCGCCTGCGGCATAGGGCACCACCAGCCGCAACGGCCTGGAAGGAAATGACTGGGCGTAAGCAGTCGCGTCACTGATGAGCGCCAGCAGCAGAGCTGCGCGAAGCCACTTCCTCACCTCACTAGCCTTGGTAGAGCGGCTCGGGCTGCGTAAAGAACGAGTGCAGGATGTGGTACGAAATGCGGTAGTTGATCTGTTTCGTGCTGTTATGCGCGATGCCCGGCATCACCGAGAATTGCTTGTCCGGGTTCGGCAGCCGGGCGTAAAAGTCGAGCAAATCCTCGTTTGAGGCAATGCCATCAAACTGCCCACGCATGATCAGCACGGCAACATTGAGCTTGGCCGGATCAATCACCGGCAGCTTGCTGCACATATCGACATAAGTACCGGTGGGCACCGAGTCATCCAGCGCGAGTATGGCATCCGCATACGCATCGATTACCGCTTGCTCCGCACCACCGCCGTGATCGCGAGTAAAGATACTTTGCACGAAGGCCTGATCAATTTTACGGCGGTTCGAGGCCAACCACTGCGGGAGCTTTTTGGTGCGTTCGGCCAGCGTCGGACTACCCTTGCCGGTCCATACGAAAGCATCCAGCGCCAGACGCGATACGCGCTCGGGATGACGCTCGGCAAACTTGGCTGCGCGCAAGCCACCCGACGAACTGCCGTACATTAAAAATTTGTGAGTGCCGCGCGTCTTCATAATGTAATCGGTCGCCGCAACCAGATCGTCGGCGCCGTTGTCGATATCACAATTGATGTCGCGGTGTTTCGATGAACGACCGTAGCCCTCCATGTCGACACACCAAGTATCGAAACCGCGGTGCGCAAACCACTCCATCAGCGAGGCGTCGGGCTTGCCGGGCAGCGGCAGGTCGAAGGCGGGCGTCGAGGCCATCGAAGACCCATGAACGAAAATGATGGTGCCGCGGCAGGGCTGCACTGGCGCACGCTTTTCCCACAGAAAAAGTTTAACGTCGCCTTTATGCGTCCAGTGTTCCTGCCCGACTATCGTGGCACCCGTCTGTTCCATGTCGTTACTCCAAATTTTTCAAATCAGGCAAAAACGCTACCAGCTTATGAGCTCATGCGGGCTGCGGCTTGCGAATGTCACGGCCGCCGCCATAGCTCGAAAGCGGCATCAGTTCACCGCCGCGCATCACCTTCACCGCGCAATACTTGAACTCAGGAATCTTGCCATAAGGGTCGAGCACCGGATTGGTCAACAGATTGGCCGCCGCTTCGTAGTAGCAGAATGGCACAAACACAGCGTTGCGCGGCGTACCTTCATCCGCACGCGCAAGCAAGGAAATCAGGCCGCGTCGTGATTCAATCGTGATCACATCGCCCTGCTTCGCCCCCATCGCATCAAGATCCAGCGGATGTATGGAAGCCGTCGCTTCGGGCTCAATCGCATCGAGCACCGTCGCGCGGCGGGTCATCGCCCCGGTGTGCCAGTGTTCAAGCTGACGACCGGTGATCAGCACAAAGGGAAATTCATTATCGGGTTGCTCAGCTGCCGGAATAATATCGACCGGCACCAGCTTGGCACGACCAGTGGGCGTCGGGAATTTATCGACAAATACCACCGGCTGCCCGGGATCTCCCTCTTTCTCGCAAGGGTAAGTCACACTACTCTCTGCTTCGAGACGCTCCCATGTAATGCCGGCAATCGAATTCATGGCCTGACGCATTTCGTTAAAGACGTCTTTCGGCCCGCCATAATTCCAGTCCAGCCCCATGCGGCGCGCAATTTCCTGAATGATCCAAAGATCGGGCTTCACTTCTCCAGGCGGCGTCAGCGCCTGACGGCCCATCTGCACCATGCGATCGGTATTGGTTGCAGTGCCCGATTTTTCCGGCCAGACCGTCGCCGGCAAAATTACGTCGGCGTGATAACAGGTTTCAGTGAGGAAAATCTCCTGCACTACCAGATGCTCGAGTTTGGCCAACGCGGCACGAGCATGGTGCGCATCAGGGTCGGACATCGCCGGGTTCTCACCCATGATGTACATGCCGCGAATAACGCCCTCGTGAACCGCGTCCATGATCTCCACCACGGTCAAGCCTGGCTTCGGATCGAGCGTGGTGTTCCAGAGTTTCTCAAAGCGCGCACGTGATTCGTCGTTGGCAACCCGCTGGTAGTCGGGGAGGAACATCGGAATCAAACCGGAATCCGATGCGCCCTGCACATTGTTCTGGCCGCGCAAGGGATGCAAGCCGGTACCGGGCCTGCCGATTTGTCCGGTCATCATGCACAAAGCAATCAGGCAGCGTGCGTTGTCGGTACCATGTATATGCTGGGAAATTCCCATCCCCCAAAGAATCATCGAACCCTTCGACTTCGCGTACAACCGCGCCACCGCTTTAATGGTTTCAGCCGGTATGCCGCACACCGGCGCCATCGCCTCCGGGCTGTAATTGGCAACGTTCTGTTTGAGTTCATCGTAACCAATAGTGCGCGCACGAATGAAAGCCTCGTCAACCAGTCCCTCATGAACGATCACATGCATCATCGCATTCAACAAGGCGACATCGGTATCCGGCTTGAACTGCAGAAAATATTTGGCATGGCGGGCGAGATCACCACGCCGCGGGTCGGCAACAATCAGGGTTGCGCCGCGCTTGACCGCGTTCTTCATCCAGGTCGCCGCCACCGGATGATTAGACGTCGGATTGGAACCGATCACCATGATGACTTCGGCGTTCGCTACATCATTGACCTGGTTTGACACCGCTGCCGAACTCACCCCCTCCATCAACGCCGCCACACTCGAAGCGTGGCAGAGGCGTGTGCAATGATCCACGTTGTTGGTGCCGAAGCCTGTGCGCACCAGCTTCTGAAACAAATAGGCTTCTTCGTTACTGCCTTTGGCTGAACCAAATCCGCACAATGCAGCGCCACCGCGCGTGTCGCGTAAGGCCTTTAATTTCGAGGCAGCCAGATCGAGCGCCTCTTCCCACGTCGCTTCACGGAAATATTCCAGCGGGTTGGCCGGATCCATTGTGAAATCAGCGGACTTCGGCACGCCGGGTTTGCGTATCAACGGTTTGGTCAAACGCTGTTTGTGGTGAGCATAATCAAAGCCGTAACGCCCCTTCACACACAAGCGACCACGGTTAGAGGGGCCGTCACGCCCCTCGACACTGAGTATCTTGTTGTCTTTGACGTTGTAGGTCAGCTGACAACCGACCCCGCAATACGGACATACCGAATGTACCTGCTTGTCGGGCTTGACCATGCCGGCGTCACGCGCCGGCATCAAGGCGCCGGTCGGACAGGCCTGCACACATTCACCACAGGCGACACAACTTGAATCTCCCATCGGGTCATCAAGATCGAAGACAATTTTTGAGTGTTCGCCGCGAAACGCGTAACCAATCACATCGTTAACCTGCTCTTCGCGACACGCCCGCACACAGCGCGTGCACTGGATGCAGGAATCCAGATTGACCGCGATACCGTGGTGCGACAAGTCGGACTTCACCGCATGCCGGGGTGCGAAGCGTGGCTCGCCAACCTTCAGCTTCGTCGCCCATTGATCAAGTTCGGAAGTGAGCGTGTGGCGTTCCTTCGGCATATCCGACAGCAACAACTCAAGCACCATCTTCTGCGAAGC
>CAIWNB010000003.1 GCA_903913965.1 uncultured beta proteobacterium | reverse complement strand
TGCATTGTTCGCTGCGCTTGACGGTAATGCGCAAGTTGGCGATATGTTCGAATGGGCGCGCAGGCATCATGCGGTGATCGCACGCTTCGGGCGCTTTCCGCATCGTAATGCCGTGCTCGGTCGGGTTTCGACCCCGGCGGAGCTGGAGTTTCTGGCCCAACCCGGTTCGCGCTTCTGAATTCATGCCGTTAAGCGTTGTGTATGGCCGCCGCCGGTGGCGCGGTGGGGCGCGGTATTGCAAAATACGCCCCTCATGTCAGCCCTTCTGCGCACCGAACTGCCTTATCACGACAACAGCGCCGCGCTTTTTGAAGCCGTCGCTGATCTGCCGTGGGCGGTGTTTCTCGATAGCGGCAATCATGCGCTGACGCAGTCGCGCTACGACATCATCGCCGCCGAGCCCTACATCACGCTGGTGACACGCGGCAATCTGACTGAAGTGCGCGGCGAAGGCAGCGAGCTCACGCGCGAGGATCCCTTTGTATTGTTGCGCCGGCAACTGGCGGTCGATGCGGCCGCCGCCTGTGATCTGCCCTTCTGCGGCGGCGCACTCGGTTATTTTTCGTATGACCTCGGTCGGCGCTTCGAAACGCTGCCGGTGCACGCGCGCAACGAAGAGAAAATGCCGGAGATGGCCGTCGGCATTTACGACTGGGCGCTGGTGGTCGATCATCATGAGCGTCGCAGCTGGCTGGTGGGGCAGGGGCGCGACCCCGAAACCGACTGGAAATGGAATCGCCTGGTGGCGCAGTTCAGTGCGCCGGTGAAGGAGCGCACGCGCCAACCTTTTCATATTACCGGCCCCCTGGCCTCCAATCTGACGCGCGAATCGTATGCGCGGCGGTTTCGCCGCGTGATTGATTTCATCGAGGCCGGTGATTGTTACCAGGTCAATCTGGCGCAGCGGTTTGCCGCGCCGGCAGCGGGCGACCCGTGGAGCGCTTATCAGGCGCTGCGCATCGTCAACCCTGCACCGTATGCGGCTTATTTGCGCACCCCCTATGGCACGGTGCTGTCGGCCTCGCCGGAACGTTTTCTGCAGGTGCGCGACGGTGTGGTGGAAACCAAACCGATCAAGGGTACGCGGCCGCGGGCCGGTCACCCGCATCTCGACGCCCAACGCATTGCCGAATTGCAGGCCAGCGCCAAGGACCGTGCGGAGAACGTCATGATCGTTGATCTGCTGCGCAATGATTTGTCGAAGACCTGCGAGACCGGTTCGGTGCGTGTGCCGCGGTTGTTTGAAGTCGAAAGCTTCGCCACCGTGCACCACCTGGTCAGCACGGTGAGCGGCCGCCTGCGTCCGGACTGTGATGCGCTCGATTTGTTGCGCGGTTGTTTTCCCGGTGGTTCGATCACTGGCGCGCCCAAGTTGCGCGCCATGCAGATCATCGAGGAACTCGAACCGCAGCGTCGCGGCGTCTATTGCGGTGCCATCGGTTACCTTGGTTACGATGGCGCGATGGATCTCAATATCGCCATCCGTACGCTGGTATATGCCGGCGGTCGCGTGCACTGCTGGGCCGGCGGCGGCATCGTTGCCGACTCCCGGCTTGACGAGGAATATCAGGAAACTTTCGATAAGGCCGATGCCATGCTCAAGTTGTTGCAGCGCACCGCCTCATCCCGTCTCAACGCCTAAACGTTTTAGCGTTTAAACCCTTAACGAAAAAACCGCTGACCGTCACTTGTTTGCAACATTACTTTGATAATCTTCAAAATATGAAATCAAAAGAAGCCGTCAGGGCGCTCGGCGCGCTGGCCCAGGAAACCCGCCTGGCGATCTACCGCCTGCTGATCGAACATGGGCCGCAGGGCATGACCGCCGGCAAAATCGCCACCGCGCTCGACATCCTGCCGGCGACGCTGTCGTTTCACCTCAAAGAGTTGAGTGCTGCCGGCCTGCTGGAAGCGCGCACCGAGAGCCGCTTTATTTTTTATTCGGCGCGTTTTGACCGCATGAATGAATTGCTCGCGTTTTTAACTGCCAATTGTTGTGGCGGCAATCCGTGCACACCGGTGAGTGTCTGTGTGCCGGTGTCGCCGCCGGTGCGCGCGCAACGCACGGCTAAAGCAAAAGTTTGAAGCGCCCGGCCGTGCAGCGCCGGGTTTAATCAGTTTCCATCAACGCCTGCAGTGACAAGGCATCCGGGAGGTTTGCAATGAAAGTAGGCATCAATGGCATGGGTCGGATCGGACGTCTCGCACTGCGCGCCGCCATGGGCGCGGCCGAGCGCCCTGCCGACGATCCGCGCGCTGGCAATCGTCTGCAGGTGGTTCATCTCAATGAACTCAAGGGCGGGGCGGCAGCCACCGCCCATTTGCTCGCC
>CAIWNB010000002.1 GCA_903913965.1 uncultured beta proteobacterium | reverse complement strand
GGCAGTGCGCCCGATATCGCAGGACAGGACCTTGCCAATCCAATGGCGATGATCCTGTCGGTCGTCATGATGCTGCGCTATATCGGCGAGGGCGCTGCGGCCGATCGCATCGATGCCGCCTTGGCTGCCGTGTTGCGTGATGGCCGGCGGGTCACCCGCGATCTTGGCGGGGCGACCGGCACCCGCGGCATGACGCGCGCAATCATCGAACAGTTGAACGCTTAAACGCCTAAACGGTTTAAGGGCCGAAACATCTGAATTTTTGACCCTGGACGGGGCGAAGGAAAAACACATGAAATTGCTACGCTACAGCCGCAAGGGCGAGAAAGCCGCGCAGGCTCGCCTCGGCGTGCTGGTCGGCGACAACGTAGTGGCCGATTTGCGCGCTGGCTATGCGCGTTATTTGATCGAGGATATCGGCAACCCGAAGGGTCGCGAGCTGGCGGCGATCTTTCTGCCGCCGTATGTTGCACAGTTTTTGCATGTCGGTGCACCGGCCTGGGAGGCGCTCGCCGAGGCCTATGGCTGGTTGTGTGACTTGGTTAAAGTTGAACCTGATGCCGGTGGACTCTCCAGCGAGGATTTGTTCATTCCACTCGCCGAATGCCGGCTGTATGCGCCTGTGCGTGGCAGCAAGATTATCGCCGTCGGTCGCAATTATCCGGACAACGCAAAAAGCGCACGGCGGCAGAGTAGCACTGTGCCGACAGGTTTTATCAAAGTACCCTCCTGCATCGTCGGTCCTGGGCGTGACATACTCAAGCCTCTGGTGGTCAAACGCCTCGATTGTGGCGCAGAGCTCGGCATCGTGATCGGCAAGAAATGCAAGCATGTTGCCGAGGAGCGCGCCTACGACGTGATTGCCGGCTACACCATATTGAACGATGTGACGGCCCGCGATATCGCCGAGATTGAACGCGATTCCGGACAGTCGCTGCTGGGCAAAACCTTTGATACCTTCGCCCCCATGGGCCCGTATATGGTGACCAAGGTCGAGATCGGTGACCCGATGAATTTGCGCATACAGACGCGGGTCAACGGCGAGTTGCGGCAGGAAGGCAGCACGCGTGACATGATCCATTCGATCCCCAAGCTGGTTTCGTATATGTCGCAGATGACGTTGATGCCGGGCGATATCATCGCCACCGGCTCGCCGGTCGGTGGTGGCCTGCTCAACCCGGAGTGGTATCTCAATGCCGGCGATGTGATCGAGTGTGAAATTGAAAAAGTCGGCGTGCTGATCAACGCGGTGGTCAATGAGCCGCGTTTGGCTGGTAGTTACCGTTAGGAGATGTGTGCTGGTGAGTTCGCGTACCCTGTTTGAAAAAATCTGGAGCCGTCACGTTATTGCAGAGGAAGACGGCGAGTTCCTGCTCTACATCGACCGCGCACTGATACACGAAGGTTCTTCACACGCCTTTGATACCTTGCGCGAACAAAAGCGCAGGTTGTTCCGGCCGCGCCAGGTGTTTGCCTTCAATGATCATTACGTGCCCACCAGCGGACGCAGCAAGGGTGTCAACGGCATTGCCGTAGCCGAGATTCGCAACATGGTGTTGCAGCTTGAGGCCAACGCCAAAGAACACGACATCACGCATTTCGGCATCGACCATCCGCAGCAGGGCATCCTGCATATCGTGCCGCCCGAGCAGGGCATTACGCAGCCGGGGTTGGTGATGGTGGGGGCGGATTCGCACACTTCCACCCACGGCGCTTTTGGTACGCTGTCGTTTGGCGTCGGCGC
This sequence comes from uncultured beta proteobacterium, assembly GCA_903913965.1. Lineage (GTDB taxonomy): Bacteria > Pseudomonadota > Gammaproteobacteria > Burkholderiales > SG8-41 > PALSA-1004. The sequence goes on along the minus strand of CAIWNB010000002.1, from coordinate 1,821 downwards.
CTCTGAGATCATGCACGTGATGGCGACACAGACGCTGTGGCAGCGCAAACCGAAAACCCTGCGCATCCAGATTGAAGGCGAACTCGGCTTCGGCGTGTCGGCGAAGGATTTGATCCTCGCCATCATCGCCCGCATCGGCGTCGGCGGTGGTGTCGGTTATGTGCTCGAATACGCCGGCTCGACGGTGCGCGCGATGAGCATGGAGGCGCGCATGACGGTGTGCAATATGACGATCGAGGCCGGTGGCCGCGCCGGCATGATGGCGCCAGACGAAACCACTTACGCCTATATGGCGGGTCGTCCTTACGCCCCCAGGGGGGCGGCACTCGACGAAGCACTGGCGTTCTGGAAAACGCTGCCCAGTGATGTCGACGCGCAATTCGACAAAACCGTCGAGCTGGATGCCTCGGCGATCGCGCCGATGGTGACCTGGGGTACTAATCCCGAGCAGGCTTTGCCCATCAATGCCGTGGTACCCGACCCGCGCAACGCCATCGACGAGGTGCAACGCGCGGAGATGATCGCGGCGATCAGCTATATGGATTTGTCACCGGGGATGGCGTTGTCGGATATCCGCATCGACCGCGTTTTTATCGGCTCGTGCACTAACGCGCGCATCGAAGACCTGCGCGCTGCGGCGGCGGTGGCAAAACTCGGCAAGGCGCGGGTGCCGGCCTGGGTGGTGCCGGGGTCGCGTTCGATTCAGCATCAGGCCGAGCAAGAGGGCCTCGACAAAATTTTCACGGCGGCCGGTTTTGAATGGCGCGAGCCCGGGTGTTCGCTGTGCACGGCGCTCAACGGTGACCAGTTGCAGCCGGGCGAGCGTTGCGCCTCGACCTCAAACCGGAATTTCAAAGGGCGTCAGGGGACGGGCGGGCGCACTCATCTGATGAGTCCGGCGATGGCCGCCGCGGCGGCGCTCAACGGGCACTTTACCGATGTTCGTACTCTGATAGCGAAAGCGTAGGACCGCATGCAACCCTTCACCACACTGAATGCCATTGCGGCCCCCTTCGATCAGCCGAACATCGACACCAATCAACTGTGTCCGACGCGCTTTAACAAAGTGCCGCGCGGGCCGAAGTATGCGCGGGTGTTGTTCCATGATCTGCGTTTCAACGCAGACGGCACGGAGAAGGATTTCATCCTTAACCGCGAGCCGTATCGCCACGCCGGCATCATCGTCGCCGACCGTAATTTCGGCTGCGGTTCATCGCGTGAAAGCGCGGTCTACGCGCTCTACGAGTTTGGCGTGCGCTGTGTGATTGCGCCGAGCTTCGGCGATATTTTTGCCAACAACTGTGGCAAGAACGGATTGTTACCGGTGATGTTGCCGACGGCGGTGGTGGATGAGATCCGCCTTCAGCTCAACGCGCAGACCGGGGCGACACTGGCGATCGATCTTGTCACGCAAACTGTCACCGATGTCAACGGTGCGACGCATCGTTTTGAGATCCACTCGGTGCGCCGGCAGTGCCTGCTAGAAGGCCTCGACGATGTCGATCGCACGCGCCAATATCAAGGCGCAATCGAAGCCTTTGAAGCGGAATACAAGGGCGTGCGCCGCTGGTTGTATTGAGTTCTATTCGAGCTTGATGCCGGTTTCCTGCACCAGCTTGTTCCATTTCGCCAGATCGTAGCCGAGCTTCGGATAGAGTGCGGGCGCGTTGGTCAGCGTAGCGCTGGAGCCGAGTAACAGCGTATAGCCGTCGGCCGGCGCACGGGCGGCGATTTCAGTGCCGATGGTGCCGCCGGCGCCGCCGCGGTTTTCAACGACGATGGTTTGCCCGAGGGCTTCGCTGAGGCCGGGGGCGAGCGTGC
>CAIWNB010000001.1 GCA_903913965.1 uncultured beta proteobacterium | reverse complement strand
TCGCAAGTGCTGGCGGCCGACGGCATCACCAGCACACAAAATTCGAGCTCCACTGGCACCCTGTCGATCCAGGTTGGCAGCGGTACCCTGCAAACCATCACCATCGACGCCTCAAACAACACCCTGTCCGGTATCGCCGAGTCGATCAATGCCGCCGGCGCGGGCGTCACCGCCACCATCGTCAATGACGGCAGTGCGACGCCCTACAAGCTGGTGCTGAGCGCCAATGCCACCGGTGCGGCCAATACCATACACGTCACTAACAACCTGTCGGCGGGCGAACTGTCGACGGCGGTGGACAGTCTGGCTCAGGTACGGGCGGCGGATGACGCTGCGCTCACCGTCAACGGTGTCACGGTCAGCAGCGCCTCGAACAACGTCAGTTCGGTCATCAGCGGGGTAAGCCTCAACCTGCTCACCACCGGCAGTTCAACCGTGACGGTGACCGCGGACACCACGAGCGCGCAGTCGGCGGTAACGAACTTCGTCAAGGCCTACAACGACCTCAACGGCATGCTCAACACCCTGGCCGGCTATAACGCGAAAACCAAGACCGGCGGCCCGCTCATGGGTGACTCGACTGCGCGTAGCCTGCAGACGCAGATCCGCGCGGTGCTCTCGCAAAATCTGGCCGGTATCGGCGGCAGCCTCACCACGCTATCCCAGGTCGGCGTGTCGTTTCAGAAGGACGGCACACTCGGTCTGGATACCGCCAAACTGGCCAGCGCCGCCAGCAACAACTTCAGCGATCTGCCCGCACTGTTTGCAGTGCGCGGCAAAAGCAACAACACACTGCTGAGTTTCGTCAGCGCTGCAGCCAAGGGCACGCCCGGCGACTATCAGGTGGATATCACCAGCGCGGCGACCCGCGGCACCGTAACGGCCGGTAATACGCCGGCGGCTTCAACGGTGATCGATGCCGCCAACGACAGTTTTTCGATTACGGTTAACGGCATTGCCAGCGGCACGGTGGCCCTTGCACATGGCAGCTATACGCCGGCGCAACTCGCCAGCGCCCTGCAAACCTCGTTGAACAGCGCGCCGGCTTTCAGCGCTGCCGGCATCACCACCGCCGTCACGCTCGACGGCGGAAAACTGGCCGTCACCTCGCAAAGTTATGGCTCCGCCTCGTCGGTATCGACGCTGGTCGGCAGCGCGATTGTGGCCCTCGGTTTCAACGGCGGCGAAAACGGTACCGGCACCAATGTCGCCGGCACCTTCACCCTCAACGGCAACACCATGGCAGCCAGCGGCATCGGCCAGATCCTGACCGGTGCCACCGGCACCGCCGGCGAAGGCGTGCAAATCAAATACACCGGCAGCGCCTCACAGGTGAGCGCAGGCACCGACGGCATCATTAATTTTTCCGGCGGCTATGTTACCCAGCTCTACAAACTGGCGACCACCGCGCTCGATGATGCCGGATCGCTGGCCGGCAGCAGCAACGGCATCAACAAAAGCCTGCTTGATATTTCGAACCAGCGCGACGTAATCAATCGCAAGCTAACCTCGACTGAAGCACGCTACCGCAAGCAGTTCAACTCGCTCGATACCCTGATCAGCAATTTGAACGCCACCGGCAACTTTTTGACACAACAGATCCAGTACTTGCCCACACCCGGCAAGACCACTTCGAAATAACACACTCAAGGACCAACATGTTTGCAACCGCGAGCCACTCACTGAATGCGTACGCCAAAGTCGGCATCGAAACCGGCGTCGACAGCGCCGACCCGCACGCCCTGGTCATGATGCTCTTCGACGGCGCGCTGTTGGCACTCGCCGATGCGCGCTTTCACATGGGAGAGAAGAACATCGCAGGCAAGGGGCAGTCGATCTCCAAGGCCATCATGATCATCGAATCGGGACTGAAGATCAGCCTCGACGTCAAGGCCGGCGGCGTACTCGCCGGGCGCCTCGCGGCGCTCTACAGCTATATGTGCGACCGCCTGTTGATGGCCAACCTGCAAAACAGTGTCGAGATCATCGCCGAGGTGGCTGGCCTGCTGTCGGAACTACGTGGCGCCTGGGCTGGCATCAAGCCGGCGGCGAATTATGACGGCGCTCCAATGCGCCTCAGCGAAAACGTGAGGGCCTGATCATATGCTGGGCGAAATGATTATTTCCGAGTATCAAAAAATCGCGACCCTGACGCAACGCATGCTGGCCGCCGCACGCCAAAGCGAATGGGACACCCTGATCGAACTCGAGCGCGATTGCGGCGAGCATTTTTCGCGCGTGATTGAAAGCAGCCATGTGCAACCGGATGACGACGACTACCGCAGCCGCAAGGCGGCGCTGATCCGCGGC